>NZ_LMIC01000030.1:0-12483 GCF_001428585.1 Duganella sp. Root198D2
CCGCCGTATGCACCCTGCGTTTTTTGCCTTCACTCATTTGCTATCATCCTTTCGCGGACGACAGCTTAAACCACCGTCTCAATTTCGGGGGCCACTATACTCTTTTCCATGCACACCATAGACCTGTTCAAAATTGAATCCACAGCACTTGCAGGCGTAGCCGTGATACGCCACGCAAAGCCTTCTTGCAGTTGCACTCCGCTCATACGCGTTGACGGCGATCTGTTTTACCGCGCCTTCGATTAGTCCTTCAGCTGCTTCAATCTCTCCGATCGCAAGACCATATTCAGTTGACGCATGACGGTATCGTCCGTGCGCTACCCGAATGAATTTTGACTCGCGCTTTGCCTCGGCGAACCCTTCTGCCTGCGGGCAAAAGTCTTCAATTTTTCGTTGAATAGTTTGGCGGAATGATCGTTCGTGCCGATAGTTTGGGGGAATCATGCCGTCGCAAAAACTCATAAGCACCTGCTCCTGAATCGCTTTCGCAGTTGCCTCGCCACCCAACTGAAGCAGGACAGTCTCGATGTCACAATATTGACTACGTATCCCATTTTTTCTCTGCTGAAGTTCAATTACACCAAAAAGACGTTCTTCCTGTGGTAGTCGAGATACGGTAGTTGTTCGTCCCTGAAAGCTGCATGCTCCTTGCTAACTGCTGTCTCGAGCCCAAGCCGAACGATATCGCTCGAATCAATATGAGCGGAGACAATTACTCTCCCATCATTCCAAAAACTGATGAGGCCTTTGTCAAATAGCAGGTCTACATTAGGGGATAGTAGGAGTCCATTATTACCGTCGAGGCGCTCAAAGCCATCTGCGCAAGACCGCCATGGCTTTATGTGGCTGGCTATCAATAGCCGCGGAGATGAGATCCCAGTGAGCCGACAACTCATCTCATGACGCATTACATTTTCTCGGAACGCACCTTGGCCACGACGTGCATTGATCTGCCGCAGCTTCTCAGTGCTCGAAAGAGCAATGTCCCTACTAATCTTCTCCTGCACTTCCTCGTCGGTAAGTTCCATTTGCAGTCCGCTATAGACAGCAAAACTACCTGGTCCGAACAATTCATCCAAGCTGACTTGACCGATACCTAACAGCGTCAAGAATAGCTGTTCATCAATTTCAGCAAGATAAACAGCCTGATTCCCATTTCCGGTGGTTAGACTCAACGGGGAATACTTGGCTGGAAGCAAATCCCGAATTCTATTGAAATGGGATTTAGGATGGAGTCCTTCGCCGAAAGGTCTCCAAAGAATGGGGAGCATCCAGCCCTCGTTATCCCAGGCATCGCCCGCAGGGCCAAACTCATCTGGCTTGATTCGAGAGAACGCGAAGTCGCAGACTTGACCAACATACTTAATGTAGGTGCCAGCATAGGACAGGACATAGTCCCCGGGCTCAGCACGGCGCATGTTGGAATAGAACAGATTCGATGAACCGTCGCGCTTCAATTTTGGCGACCATAGATATCCCCCACGGATTTCCTCCCGTGACGTCTGTTTATGGTTTACCCACCAGTAGCGTGCCATTATTCCCTAATGGTATCTTTCAGCACGATATTAATTTCCAAACCTTCAGTTGGTCAACATAAGATAATTCTTAGTAGTCGCAAGTCATTGCGGAATCCGACATTTCTAAATGCGCGAGCCTCGCAATGCAGCTCCGCATTGCCGTTGATCTGCGTGATCACTGCGTGGTAGTCTCAGCCGCGAACGCGCCCAATTAGAAATGAATCGAATGAACAAATCGAGCAGCGTAGAACAGCGAAAAATCCGCGAATCCGAACAGCGCCGCAAAGACATCATCAAAGCCGTCCGAGCTTTGATCAAGACCGGCGGTGCACGCGAGATCACTTTGCGCAAAGTCGCGGAGAAGGCGGGCTTTTCAACCACCGTCGTCTACAATCTGTTCCAGAACAAGGCCACGCTGATCACCCAGGCGATGGACGGCGACCTGCTCGACCTGGTCAAAGCCATGCGTAACGCCACTGAGGTGGGGCTATCGCCGCTGGAGAACATCCGGCGCACGGGCCAAGCCTACGTAACCTTCGGCATGCGCCACCCTGACCAATACGCGTTGGTCTTCATGGAGCGCCGGCCGCATGCACCGGTAGCTAGCTCGCGCGTTGAGCACGGCAACCAGGCGCAGGACCCCTATGCCTTTGCCTGCCAGCTCTTTGTCGACCTGGCCACCACTGGCCAGATTCCTGTGGAGCAGGCAGAGGCCATGGCCCAGATCTTCTGGGAAGGCTTGCACGGCATGGTGTCGCTGCGCCTGGTGTTCGGCGATGGGGAAGAATGGTTTGAGCATGACGAGTTCAATCGCCACCTCGAAGCCTTGATTGACGTGCTATTGAACGGAATGCTGCATCGCTTCAACAAACCGCCTGCACAGGCTTAAGCGCTGCAGGAGCCAACGGCGCTGTTGCAAATTCAGCGTTTCAGTTGCCGATTGGTCAATAGTCTGCTGCCTTTGTGATAGTCTGTTCCGATGTCCTCAGCAATCACTATCGGCCGGTCCTATAGTCTCCAGCGCGAGCCCTGGCGATTAAGCAGTGCCGTGGTGATTTCCGCCATCATCCACGCGGGACTGTTAAGCATTACCTTGGGGGGACAAACCTTCGGCCTCCCTGCCCTGAAATTTCCTTGGCAGGAACGACGCCTGGGTGCCAACGATTTGCAAGTACTGTTGCTGCCTCCACCGCCCTCTTCCCCTGCACCAGTGGCGCTAACGCCAGCACCACTCGCAGCTTTAAAAGAGAACGCTAACCCCGTCTTGGCACCAGTGGAGCGGCCTTCAGTCGCAAGTCCGGTGGCTTCAATGACCTCGCCCCCACCCGCTATCGGAAACAGCGAGGCACCTGCCGTCCTCATTCCGCCCCCAGCACCTGCGCACGCTCCAACCTCAATGCCGGTAACACCGGCTGGCAAGCTGCCGGATATACCGTCTCCACCCGCCCCTGCCGCCGCACCCACAAATGCTCCTGCCAACGCCACGGTGCGCAATATCCCCATTCAGGAACGCGAGGCACTCGTACCGGATAACGCTAGCGACCCTGCGCCAAAGGTTCTTGAGAAAGAGGCTCGTGAACGTACGCATGAATTGGCTAAGCTTGAACAAGAAAAGCAAGCGGCGGAACGCCTGCGTCAAGCCGAATTGATGGCAGACGCCCAGAGAGAAGCTGCGCGAAAAGAACAGCAACTGCAAGAGGCCGCGCGCCAGGAGCAGGAACGCGATGAAGCCGCACGCAAGGAAATCATCCGACAGGAACAAACCAGGCAAGCGCAGCTCGAAGCTGCCCGCCAGGAACAACTTCGCCAAGAGGCCATTCGCGTCGAGCAAGCAGCCAGGAACGAAGTTGCGCGACAAGAGGCTGAGCGCCAGGCGTTAGCCCGCCAGGAAGAAGTTCGCCGCGAACAGGCGAAACTGGAAGAGAAGGCACGCGAGGAGGCTGCCCGTCAGGCGCAGGAACGAGCCGAAGTCGCGCGCCTCGATGCCGCACGCAAGGCGGAAGCCCAGCGGGCAGAACAGGCAAAGCAAGCGCAGCTTGAGGAGGCACGCCAGGCACAACAACTGGAAGCGGCGCGCCAGGAGGCCATTAAACAAGAGGCTGGGCGACAAGAAGCCGCAAAGCAGGAGGCCGCGCGCCTTGAACAATCGAAACGCGAGCAGGCGCAACTGGAGAAAGCGAAGCAGGAAGCTGAACGGGAAGAGCGCCTGCGCGCAATCGGCAGGCAACTCAACGAAGAGGCGGCCCAGCGCGACGCGGCGTTGAAGAACCCTTCACGCTCACTGCTCCCTACGGTTAGCGGCATGCGCCGCGGCTGGCTTTTTGGTCGCGTCGATCCAAATGCAGACCTTGTTCAATATGCAGATGCGATAAGCAAGAAGTTCGAACTGAATATGGCATTCGACATGGTTCGCGAAGCAGCAAAACAGCGGCACGTTCCGCCCATGGTCACGTTGGCGATTCGCGCTGACGGGTCGGTAGAGAAAGTCACTTTCGTCGTTTCCAGCGGGGTGCCGGCGATCGACGAGGCAATTCGAAACGTGGTGGCCAGGCATGCTCCTTATGGTGCATTCCCTCCCAACCTGGCACGCCAGTATGACGTGATCGAGATTCGACGTACCTGGATATTTGATACCGCCATTCGCCTTCAGTGAAACCCCAACCCTCGGGGTCAGTTAAGATCTGGTGATCTTTTAGCCACGTAGCACTTTATTTTGAAGAACCCGCCCGCCGGGCCCCAGTGAGACACAATGATTCAAGAATGGATTCAAAAACTTTTGGCCCGGAAGCCGGCTTCTTCATCGCTTGCGGACGTATTCGTCAAACCGTGGGCAGCAGACCGGGTATCGATCTTCAGCTTCCTGGCAGCGTTTCCAACTAGTTCACAGGAAGGGCTACCTGAAGCCGCGTATGAGCTTCCGGACGACGATATCGTCAACAGCCGGTCCGGTAGCAAGCTGCGCTGGGCAGCCGGCGCACTGGACGGGGCGTTCGGGCACCATACGAGCGATAGTGCATCCGCCGATGTGGTGGCGATTCACGATGTCTTGTTGTCGGCGGCGAGAAGCCCGACCGCAGACAATCTGAAGACGCTCTACGACATGCTGGCGGCCGACAACGCCTTAAGAACTGTCGATCCGCTGCTGCAAAACATCCGCGGCACAGCGAACGTGCCGGTTGACCGACTGCGCGCCCTGGCTCGATGGCTGGCCACCGAAAGCCCGGATCGCGGCGCCGTGAAATTCGGCATTGCCTTACTGGGGCTGTTTGCACCTGCTGAAGATACAGACCTCCTGGTAACACTCGGTTTGCACGAAGAGTTCACGCTCTATAGCGTTGTGGCATTAGGCAGCACCTTGAGCGCGGATGAAGTTGAAACGGCATGGTGGCAGATCGCACAGCGTGTGCATGGCTGGGGCCGAATTCATATTGTCGAACGACTCGCCAATACCCAGCGTGCCGACATTCGTTCGTGGCTGCTCCGGGAAGGCTACAAAAATTCTGTGATGTACGAGTACCTTGCCTATAGCTGCGCTACAGGCGGGAATCTGCTCGGTGCACTTGAGTCAGAAAATATCGACGACGCGTTACTAACAGGAGCCGGCGAGATTATCGAGGCACTGATTAACGGCGGCCCTGCCGAGGACATCAGTTATTACGACGATGGCTACAAGGCGGTACCTTTGTACGTTCGTACAGCTGCAAAAGCAGAAACCGGGAACTTGAAGGTTCTTGTGGCCATCTCACGCATCCTCGACTTCGTAGACAACGAAGACACCGAATGGGCGCCTCTTGAATCAATGGGATGGTCTGCGGATGTGCGTACACAACTGGCTACTGCATGCCGGGCTTTTCTCGCCGCGAAATACTGGCCAAAAGCTGTTGAAGATGCATGGTCTACGAATGACGACCAGATATTCTGGACGGCGGCCAGGGCCGGCGAAATTCTCGGCCTCGATGTATGGGAAAAGCGATTTGAGCGACAGAATGCCAAACTTTCCGAACAATGGTACTACCTGATGCGTACAGATGATCCCGCCCGCATTCAAGCCGTGATCGACCTTCTCCTCACCCAGTTCGACCTGGCTACAATCGCAACCGGGCCAGCGGAAGAAATGGGGCTCGGTCCAGGCAACGAAAAGTACTCGGCAATCGGCGCAGTACTTCAGGATATCGGGCGTTTTCCTGGAACAGGATGGCCGCTGGTCCAAGCTGGTTTGCGTAGTCCGGTCATTCGAAACCGCAATATGGCAATACGTGCCCTGAAAGGATGGGGCGTGGCAAATTGGCCAGATGGCACGCGCCAGATCTTGCAGCGCGCTTTCGATGATGAGCCTTATCCGGACACGAAGGAAGCGTTGGCAGAAGTACTCGCGCTCAAATAATCTCGAGCCCAGCACATCAAATGGGCATGTTGGCCGGGATCCTCCTCTCGAGGACGCCTTTGACTATGTGCGTGTATGTCAGATAGCGCCCTCCCCGCCCGCCAATTCAGTTACTTGCATATTACAAGCAAGTCGCCACGAAACAATCTGTGAATTTTGCTGCAATGTTATTCAAGTAGTATGCGGGCTCGATTCAACCTTGAGTTTCACGCAGCACGATTGAAACATCATTTGCAGGTACCTGAATGAACATGATTTCCGACGCCTTCCAGGCGTTCAGTGACTCGCGCCAAACCAACCGCCTGCTGCGATTGCGTTTTCCTAACGAGGACGGCCCCCAAGCCAAATTACTAGCCAACAGCCTGGATGCTGAAGAATGCCTCTCGCGCGACTTCAGGTTCACCATTGAAGTCATTACCAACGATCCCGACATCGCGCTGAAAGACGTGCTGGGCAAGATGGTGACCGTGGAGCTGGTACGCGAAGATCGCAGCCTGCGCTACTTCAATGGCTATGTCTTTGAATTCCAGCGCCGCCGTGCCGATGGCGGCTATGTTTATTATGAGATGGTGCTGCGGCCTTGGCTGGCCTACCTGGGCCTGCGGCGCGATAACTATCTCTTTCATGGCAAATCGCTCTCGCAGCAAAGCGAAGACATTCTGGGCGACTATGCGCTGCGTGATGTCGAATTCCGAACTTCGGGCAAGGATCCGGAGTTCACGGATGCCTGCCAGTTCAACGAAAGCGATTACAACTACCTGCACAGGCGCTGGGAGCAGGCTGGCTGGTTCTATTGGTATGAGCATCGGGCGAACGGGCATACACTGGTAATCTCGGACGACTCCACAAAAGCATCGCCAATTGACGGTGCAAGTGCCGACATTCCATTCCAGAAGGAAGCTGGAGCCAAGGAAGACGACGCGCTGGGAAGCTGGACGCCGGTGCGCAACATGGCGCCGAGCAGTTTCGCTTTGGCCGGTTTTGATTTCAAAAAACCGCACCCGGTACTTGCCAGCCTGCCTAGCGTCAATCAACAAGGTAAAGTCCTCAAAACGGAAGTATATGAATACGCTGGCACCTATGGTTTCAAGGACCAGGGCGATGCCGATGACATCACGCGCCTGCGTCTTGAAGAGATCGAAGCCAAGGCCAAGTATTTTGAAGGTACCGGCAATGACCGTAGCGCACAGCCTGGCCGCTGCTTCGAGCTGACTGGCCACTTCGACGATGCTGGTGGCAGTGCAGACGACAGGACGTTCCTGATCCTGGAAGCCTGTCATAATGCCAGCAACAATTATCAAGCCGGCCGCGACTCCACATCGCGTTACAAAAATACCATCCGCTGCATCCGCAAGAAAATCCCTTGGCGACCGGGCAGGAATTTCAATAGCGAGCAAACCAAAGTCTATGGTTTGCAGACCGCGTTGGTAGTAGGCCCACCGGGCGAGGAGATCTACACGGACGAATATGGCCGCGTGCGAATCCAGTTCCATTGGGACCGCATCGGTGCTTATGACGAAAAGAGCTCGGCCTGGGTACGTGTCGCTACAGCTTGGGCGGGGCCGAACTTTGGCATGACCTCCATTCCTCGTATCGGTACGGAAGTGATCGTGCAATTCCTTGATGGGAATCCGGATCGTCCACTGATTACTGGCATGGTGCCCAATGCGAAATCGATGCCGCCATGGGAACTCCCCGCCAATAAAACGCAGAGCGGCATCCTGTCCCGGTCCACGCCGGGCGGCGTCTATGACAATGCGAATGCAATCCGATTCGAAGATAAGAAGGGCAATGAGCAGCTTTGGCTGCACGCCGAAAAGGACCAGCTCACCGAGGTCGAACACGATGAGGATAAATGGGTCGGCAACGACCGGCGCAAGACGGTTGACCGCGACGAAACCACCGAGGTAAAGCGCGACCGCAAGGAAACCGTTGGCCACGACGAAACCATCACCGTGCACAACAACCGCACAGAACGGGTGGACCATGACGAAACCATCAGCATTGGCGACAATCGTTCGGAAGACGTCGGCAAGGATGAAAACGTCAAGATTGGCGGCAGCCGCCACGTCACCGTCGGCAAGGTGAAAACTGAAACCGTAGCCTTGGCAAAGATGCTGACCATCGGCGGAGCCTATCAGACTACCGTTGGCGCAGCCATGAACACCACGGTAGCGCTGATGCAGGCGGAGCAGGTGGGCCTTTCCAAGTCTGTCACTGCCGGGCAAAAGATTACCTTCACTGCCGGGGAAGAATTCCGCATCGAAGTGGGCGAAAGCACGTTCTACATGAACAAGGATGGCCGCATCGAGATAACCGGCAAGGAAATCATCATCCGCGCGTCGAAAAAGATTGAGCTGCACGGTGACGACGTAGATACCAATCCGAAGGCATGAGAATACTTTGATCCCATCTATTCCCAGCCTGCGGTTCGATAACCGTACAGAGTTGGACGCGCTGCATTTCGATACCATTGACCAGAATGGCGTGGCTTTTCACGTCATCGTCGCCAAGACCGGCTATCGCATTGTGCCGGGCGAAACCAACGCCATGGCCAAACTGGTCCCGACAGAAGAGCCGTTGCCGCTGTACGACCAGGACCACCACCATGACGACGACCTGGAAAAGAGCGTACGAGTGGAAAGCGACCTGGCTCCGTACAAGCCAGCCTGCGATGTGGTGGTGATTGGCGAAGCCCATCCGCCGGCCAATGCGAAGGTATCGCATTTCAATGTCGGCCTGCGCGCAAACTATCCAGATGCACCGGCACCGATACCGGAACGGCCGCGCCCGCTCAATCCCATGCAAGCCCTGTCGACCGCTGCGTTCGAGGAATGGCAGCAGCAAGTGGCTATTGCGGAACGCACCCGCATCCCCGGCAAGGTACTCATCGATAAAACGCTGAACGTCACTGGAAAACGCTATTTGCGCCGCCGCGCCGCACCTTTGAGATGGCTGGGTGGCTTGGCCCGGGCTGTGTCATTGGGTGCGCTCCAGCCGACTCCGTGGTGCCTGACGTCTGCGGAACCGGCAACCGCCGTCCCACTGCGATATGAGTCGGCCTTGGGTGGGGAATGCCGCATTGAGCGTTCCAGCGGGTTGACGAACCGGATCCCGAAAAAGCACCGATTGAAGGATGAGCAGACCGCCAACTACCCAACGCCGCCGGGCGCCCCCGACGCGCACGACAGCAGCCAGCAAAACCCTGTGGGCTGTGGTTTCAGCAGGAACTGGTATCTGGACGCGACCCGGACGTTCGAAATGCTTGCTCCGCGCATCGAGCCCCCGTCAAAGCCGTTCAGCGCAGACATGTTCTGGAATATCGCCAAAGGCCAATCCGATTTGGCGACGGCAGGTATGGGGTTTGTGGGGCGTGGCTGGCTGCCGCGCCGGCAGTTGGTGGGCACGGTTGAAGAGAAGACCGAATGGCAGGAAGGCGAGATTCCGCTTCTGCCTAAGGATTTCGATTTCCGCTATTGGAATGGCGCCCCCGATGACCAGCAGTGCCAACATCTATTCGGCGGCGAGCAGTTCAGGCTGACCAACTTGTCGCATCCATCGTCCAACGTTGCGCAGCTTGACACAGACGGCAACCGGCAACTGGCGTTCGCGCTGCCGCAACATTCCCTGTTTGCCATGGCCGCCACGGAAGCGGGTGAGGTTGCAGTCTGGCCGCTGGCGATCGATACGGTCATCATCAATATGGAATCAGAGCAGGTCGAACTCGTATGGCGACTTGCCATCGTGGCTGATGGCGATTTCGCGGACGTTCGACTGATGCAGGCCACGGAACCCGATCAATTGACGCGCCTGAAAGACTGGCAGGCAGCCCAGTCCCAGCCTGCGCCGCTCGCCGCCTGATACACCGCATAACTCGCAATACGAATCGCCATGGCTCACGAAACAGTCACCAAATCCAAACGCTTCTACTGCGTCAGCCTCAGCCCGGACCTCTGCAAGACGCCGGTAGGCAGCAGCGTTGCCATCCTTCCTTACAACATCAAGGGAGAATTCAAGAACGCAGCCGACGTCTCAAGAAACGTCAAGACCCAGGGCGAGCAAGTCCTGCTTCACAATAAGAGCTTCATCCCGAGCATTACTGGCGATGAACGAGGCACGCTGGGCGGCATCAAGAGCCAGACCTACCTCAAGCGTGCGCAGCCGCTGGAGTTCAGTTCGACCAAGGGGTCGAATGGCGCCCAGACGGTACAGGAATCGCGCCTGATCTACATGAACGACAAGAATACGATAGGGCGTATTCACGAGCGACAGGTACAAGCGCCACGGCCGCGGCTGAAGATTCTCGGCGTGGAGTTGCCGACGTTGAAAGAGGCGGCACAGGAATACAAGGACAAGTACTCCGAACCGATGCACGATTTTGGCGGCAAAGCGATGGATACCGGCGGCAAGATCGGCATGGGCAGCGCTGCGCTTGGCGGCGCAGGGCTTGCGGTTGGCGCTACCGGTGTCGGTTTGCCGGCGGCTGCAGTGATGGAGACCGGCGCTGCAGCTGGTGCCACAGTTGGTGGCGCCGTGGCCGGTACTGGCTTAGCGGTCGACACCTCCGCCACTGCGATGGATAAGGCGGCTGACTACATCCTGAGTGGCAAATCGCCCGACATCATGGGCACCCTCGGGGGAATGGCCACCAATGCGGCGGAGAACCTGGTCCTGAAAAAGATTCCTGGTGCAAGCAGCCTCTTAAAGCGCCTCTTCAAGAAGAAGGAAGTGCCAGGTAAAACGCCTCCCCAACCCAAGAAGCCCCCCGCAGACAGCAAGGGCGGAGGCGATAAGGACGGCAAGGACGGCGGCAAAACGAAGAAGCCGAAGAAAGAAAAAGCAGACAAGCCATCGGACTGCTGCCCGAAAAATGGCGCGCCAGGGGGCAAGTCAGTTAAGAGCAAGCACCCTGTGCACTTTGGCACCGGCGAAGAAATTCTCTCGCAAACGGACTTCGTTTTAGCGGGAGCCGCCTCGTTCGCATGGGTGCGAAGCTACCGCTCCGGTTCTGAAACCGAGGACTGGGGTCTTCTTGGCGCTCGTTGGGCCACGCCTTTTACAACCTCGATATCTGTCTGCGAACAGGGCATCGTTTATCACGATGCCAGTGGCCGCGCATTGCGCTTGCCAACCTTGGCAGCGGGCAAGCAGCACGACAACCGCGCAGAAGGATTTTTGCTAAGCCGCGACAATGACAGCCAGTTTACGCTGCGCTGGCGTGATGGCAGCAATGACATTTTCCTCATCGGACCGGACAGCTGGCTGCCTCACGGGTATCAGGGCGTCAACGCCATGCTTGCACCGCGCCTGGCAGTGCGTGCGCAACGCTTCTACCTTGTTCGAAGCGCTAGTCGCGACGGAAAAGGACTGCATATTGAGCGGCACCACAATGCCAAGCCAGGCGAAGTGTTGCTACGTTTGCGCACTGATGACGATGTCACGATTGAGGCTATTCGCGACGCTTACCTGCCTGCCGAACTGGGGCCGAATACTCCTGAAACAGTTCCCCGTATTGGCCGCATTGAGCAAGTGCGCGCCGACGGGAGCCGGGAATGCCTTGCGCAGTATCGATACGAAGCAGACATCATTGGTGAAGAAAGCGCGGTTGATCCGATGCCGCTTCGCTGTGATCTGGTACAGCAGACTGGGGCCGCTGACGCATCGCGCACCTACGCTTACCGGCACCATCTCTTAACGCAATACACAAGCTACACCGGTTTCACACATGGCTTGGAATGGGTCAGCCTCGCCTTCCTGCGCGAGCGCTGGGCTGGAAACACGCTGGCCGATGCCGAATTGGCGCAGCGTCATCCGATCACATTGAACAACAGCTACCAGGCGCGTGCGGTGCGCACAACCACGGCTGACGGTAACGACGAAGTCAGCATCGCCTACATCGACAGCGATACCACTCGCGTTACCGAAGCGGATGGTGGTGTGCTGGAATATCGCTTCAATGCCGACTGGCTGCCGACTGAGGTCCGCCGCATCGCCCCTGACGGCAGCAGCCGCTCTTTGGGGCGGCGCGAGTGGGACAGTGATGGCATGCTGCTGGCTGACATCGACGCTGAGCATCAGGCTACTCGCTATACCTATGATGCTTCCGGAAATCTGACATCGGTCACGGACGTGCTACATCATGTCACCCGCATCGAATACGATGGCGCCAACGCGCCAGTAGCCGTTACCGACGCTCTCGGCCACACTACACGCACAGATTACGATGACACCGGACGCATCGTCAAACGCACCGATGCTTTGGGCCATAGCACCTGCTATGCATATGATTCCCAAGGCCGCTTGGCAGTCCTGACGGATGCCAGAGGAGGCGCCAAGCATCTGAGCTACGACAATGCGGGGCGACTGGCTTCGTACACAGATTGCTCAGGCTACATTAGCCGCTACAGCTACGACAAATACAGCCGCCTGGCCGAGTTCATTGACGCCACAGGCAACACAAGCCGCTATGCATACAATGCAGGCCCCTCTGTGCCAATATAACTTGAGACACCTACCCGATATAATTTAGAGTACAGCGGTAGGTCCCCAATATGCACAACCGAAAGCATCAAATTAGCACTC
>NZ_LMIC01000031.1:0-10872 GCF_001428585.1 Duganella sp. Root198D2
GGAAACACGCTGAACAGCGAAACGGAGGCGGAACCACTGACACTGAAACAAGCAGCTTGAATTATCAAATTAGGCGACAACTAGCTTGAAAATTTCCGTTTTCTTGGACTGGTTTATGTTGTTAATCCCAAGCTTTCACGGTACTCGATTGGACTCAAATAGCCAAGCGAGTTCTTGATTCGCTTTTCGTTGTACCAGCGAATGTAATCATCAAGCGCCTCCACGAACTGAGTGATCGTCGTCGACCGCCAGTCCCTTGGATAGAACATCTCCGTCTTTAGCCTGCCGAAGAACCCTTCGCATGCCGCATTGTCAGGCGAGCACGCTTTGCGCGACATTGATCGGGTCAGCTTCGCATCAGCAATGCGCGATATCCAGCCTGGCCATCGATAATGACCGCCACGATCCGAATGGACAATCGGCTTATTATGGTTCTGGCTAACGGTCTCAATGGCCGCATCCAACATAGTGTTCACAAGCTCGGCGTCAGGACTCGTGCCAATCGACCAGCTGACGACCATGCCGTCAAAGCAGTCGATCATCGGCGACAGATACACCTTTCCGGCCGGGATATGGAACTCAGAGATATCGGTAAGCCACTTCTCGTTGGGGGCAGTCGCCTGGAAATCGCGATTGATGATGTTCTCAGGTGCAGCGCTGATCTCGCCAATATACGAGCGGTACCTGCGGCGCTTCCGCCTGGCCGCCACCAGGCATCCTTGCCTCATCAGGCGCCGCACAACTTTCTCGGAGATGAATACCCTGGAGACGTCCACCTTCGACGCAACGTCCTGTGCGCTTCCTTCGCGCGTACACAGTTCGTAGACCGCTGCACGCTTGGACGCCAATGACGCTGCTGGCTTGCCCACGTTGCGAGTAACGAATTTCCTGGAGTCCGGGTAGCGCTCGTCAACCCATTCTGCAAGCTTTTGACGAGAGGGATACCCCAGCTCTTGTCGAGTCAAGGCAATGCAGCGACCGTGATTGACATAATGCTCGATGGCGACGTTCTTCTGCTCCTCGGAGTACTTCGCCTTCGTGCGAACGTATTGCGCCTGAATTTCCCCAGTTTCCTCGAATTCCTCGCACCAAGCCTTGAGAGAATTCTTTGTCGGATAATCGGAAGGTTGATGCCACGCTTACCGGCCACTGACTCTGCGTGCCGTTAGTGTACGCTTCCCGAGTTTCTATTCATAAGGGCCACGGGCAGCCGTGTGGGGCGTTTTTTTAACAGAGCATTTTCCCGCTCTAGTCGTGCTACTTCTGCTCGCATCCGGGACAGTTCCATCTCCGCTGGTGCCACGGATTTTCCTGCACCTTTCAGTTTCCCGCCTTCCGCTGCCTTGACCCAGTTACGCAGCGTCTGGTCGCTGACGCCCAGCTCCTTGGCAGCCGCCGGAATCGATAGCCCGTCCAGCACGCGCTTGACGGCGAGCTCCTTGAACTCAGTTGTAAACGCTTGTTTCGGTATCTTGTTCATGCTCTTACTTCCTTTGGTACCGATAATTTTACGTCACCGCTGGAAGACTAAATTTCGGGGGAACCTCAGTTCTAGGGGCGACGTGGCCCGCCCAAGTAGGAAAGTACACGGTCAACGACATCCTGCGGTGCGCACCGAGAAAGCAGGTAGCGGTGGGCTTCCGCGCGACCAATAATGGTACGCAAGGTAACGCCATACTGTACGAGCTCAGTCATCCATACATCACGGCGGCGAGTTCCCGCAGGAGCGTTATTCATTGAATTTCACCTATTAAAAGTATTGCACATTGAAGGGCCATTACTATATATATCGTCGAATTGACGCAATCAAAAGCGTTACGTCATGAGGCCGGACTAAAGGTGAATGTCTCCATTCGCCCTCAGCGAGCGCCACGATGCCCCATTTTCCCGTCATCTTTATGACGGCCTGCGATTTCATTTTGGGTTGCTTTCTGCTGCTGTTTGTTGATGTCACCTGCTTTACCAGGGAACGCTTTGTGCGGCATTGGATCCTGGATTTTCTTTGTGCTGTTCATGATTTTCTCCGTCAAAATATTAGGACATAGTGCGTGCACTGGTCGACTGGCGTTGGAAAGCCAGGCCGGCAATGTCCTTGGCCGCGCTTCTGCGTCATGACTCAATTCAAGTGTACGCCTTAACAGGCTTGCGCGTCGGCGCAGTGATCGTCGATGCCAACCACGGTAGCGCGCTGAAAATTCCGATCACTAGTTGCGCATAGTGAGCGAATCAATTCCGGCCATTTTGGGAGGTCGCGTGAACTCATCTCCAACGTCAAACCTGTCTTCGGCAGGTCAGAATCACATGTCGATCATTTACGTTTTCATCGCCAGCACGAACACTTATCCAAGACGTTTGGCAGTGACTTGTTCGGGCTGAAAGCAGAAGCCTTTACTCGCTTCTTCGGTACCCCAGTTTTTCTTGGCGTGCAAACCATCATTGTCGCCAAGTGGATTGCAGCCAATTTTTTGGGGCTTGCTCATTTCGACGTCTACCCATTCACGTCTACCCATTCATCCTCTTGAATCTGACATTTAGTTTACAGGCGGCCTATGCTGCGCCGCTTATCTTACTTGCACAAACGCGCCAGGCTGCGCGGGACAAGGCGCACTCTGAAGCCGATGCCAAGCACCGTGAAGCGATCGCCGTTGCATCGAGCAAGCACTCCGCACAATCGTTGGAGCTTCTCCGTCAGAACACTGACGGAAATCACCAGGGCGATGGCGGAGCGAACGGAATCGAAACGTTGATGTCAGAAACCCACCGTCACCTTGTGCAGGATACGACGCGAAAAAACTGAGATTCACGAGTTGCGTCTTTACCGTTACCGCGTTCGGTTGTGGGGAGGCTGCTTCAGACTGAGTGCAACAATCGAATACCACCACGTGCCGGCGCTGGAAAAGTGGTTGGAGAGGCAATGCTCCTTCGGCGTGCGACGTCGAATAATACCCGCATGATGACTGGAGTTTTGACGGCATGGATTCGTAGAAGCGCTTCAGCGTAGAATCGATTGTGGACCCCCAACATCTCTATAGCCTGATCAATCGTTTCGGAGAGAGTGTTGTTTGTCCTCGGTACACGGAACTTTAGGACGGTTCCCAATCCTGCCGCAGCCAATTCTGTCGAATGTCCGGCAACTTGATCGCGGTTAGATGAGAGGCGTTCCAAGAATGCGCCTTGGCCATTGGAGTTCGAAGCGCGCCGTGGGCCATTTTGGGAGAGCACCCTCATCGCTACACTTTGTGGAACTGCATGCATTTGCAGGTGTTGCCATGCGAGTACGCATCCGGAAAATGCCTCCATTTCGATCGCTGCATCGACGGCCAAGGCCATGCCTTCGTCGGGTCGGGTGAAATCTTTCATATAGCCTCCGCTTCAGTGATTGCACTGCTGCGAACAGGAATAGATATAGTCAGAGCAGCCACTGACGATAGCATGAAGATACGCCATCTCCTAAACATATATATGGATCGATTTGGCGGCGTGATAGTCATGGTGATTGGCGAACGAACGTGGCCCAATAAATACGGCTCGTGCCCCCCCATGTACAAGATCGCAGACTAAAGCTGAGATTCTTCTCCGTACCCTGTTCATATGGCGAAATTAATGACGATCAAGATCCTCGCTGGCCCGACTGGCGGCAACGTCTGACGGCGCGCGCTGCCGCCCCCCTACAGGGGAGCGGTTGTTGGTCTTTCCCCAAGACTGCTTTATCAAGGTGATCACGTATGACGTTGTTATCCATCAGCAGCCAGATCGCCGCCGGCCTGACGGTAATTAATGAGCTGTCCGCATTGGGCAGGCTGCTTCTGGGCATGCAGTTGCTGGTCGGCCGCTTCTTGGCGAGGCTTGCCTTTCCGCCGGTGTGGCATTGGCCTGCGGCTTTGGGTGGCGCCTGGCGGCGCAGGCGCCCTATCTGCGCATGATGAAGGGCGCTTTGACATTCGCGCCAGCTAAAATGGAGGTTTCCCCGCGCGCTGTCTTGCCATAAACAACTACTCCCGCTTCACGATCAACCGCCATTTGATCATCTTGATGCCCATGCAGCCGATCCTCGACTGGATCATGCGGGTCGATCCAAATCCGCCCAATATGACGCTCGGCCAACTGCGCCAGGAGCAGGATGCTTTTCTCGTCCACGATGCGCTAGATGGCCAAGAGGATGCCGAGAAATGGGTAGTCCCTACTCGCAAGGCAGAACTTCTTCTTCAGGCTTTGGCCGATTCCCTGGAGATTCCTGACGGCAAGTACGTGGCAGCGGAACGAAGCTATAAGTCCGTGGGAAGCTGGCTCGACCGAAAGGAGTCAGTCTTTGCAGGGAACAATGTTTCCGTTTATCCCCAAGGGTCCTTCCGCCTAGGCACGGTGATCCCGCCGCATGACAGAGATGGGCAGTACGACTTGGACGTGGTGTGCGAAATCTCGATGGACAAGCTGGAGTTGACGCAAAAGCAGCTCAAGGCAAAACTCGGCGAAGAGGTCAAGGCGTATGCCCGTGCGCATGGTATGGCCGAGCCCACCGAGGCCAGGCGGTGCTGGACTCTGAACTATGCGGACGGAGAACAGTTCCACATGGATATCCTGCCGGCTCTTCCTGACGGACTGCGTCAAAAGCTCAGAGCGATGGCTGCAGGACTCAAGGAGAGCAGCCTTGACCAATCTCTCGCGATTACGTGCATATACGACGAGAACTACGACAGGCGAACCAACGACTGGCCAGGAAGCAATCCCAAGGGATATTCGGATTGGTTCCGCGAGCAAATGAAGATTGTTTTCAATGCCCGCCGTGAGCGAATGCGCCTGTACGAAATGAGAGCCTCCGTGGAAGAAATTCCAGAGTACCGCGTGACGACGCCAATGCAATCGGCAATCAAAATACTGAAGCGGCACCGAGACATGCGCTTCACCGGCGACGAAGAGCTTAGCCCAATCTCAATCATCCTGACCACGCTGAGTGCCCTTGCGTATAACCAGGAGACCACAATCACCGGCGCGCTTTTTGGCATTCTCGAAAGGATGGCCTCGCACATTGAACAGCGTAATGGCGTGTATTGGATAGAGAATCCAGCCGATCCTCGTGAGAACTTCGCCGACAAGTGGCAGGAAACGCCTGCAAAGAAAGACGCATTCTATGAGTGGCTGGAGCTGGCGAAGGAAGACTTTGCGTTGGCTGCAAGCGCAAATGCAGAAGGCGACTTCATCGAAGCGATGGCTCCGCGCATGGGTCGTTCCCTCGTCGAGGGAGCAGTGAAGCGTGGCAGCCCCACAATCGGTCACTCTCTTGCCGCGAGTGCGACCAATTTTTCGAAGAAGATTCTCAAATTCCGAGATGCACCGCACCGCAAGCCAATGACCCTACCTCTGCTGACAGGCGCTAACGGCAATGTATCGCTGAGCCTCACGGTGAGCCGCAATGGGTACCGCCCAGATGCGAGGAGCAGCGATGGAGAATTTGTAACGCGCGGAAGCACCTTGACCTTTAATGCACGTACCACGATTCAGAAGCCTTTTAAGGTCTTCTGGCAGGTCGTGAACACTGGGGACGAAGCTCGTGTTGCCAGAGACCTTCGCGGTGGATTCGATGAAGGCATCGTGCAGTCGGGAGACCTCTCCCGAAATGAGACTGCACGCTACAGTGGTTCGCACAGCCTCGAATGCTTCATCGTGAAAGACGGCTACTGCGTCGCAAAGAGTGGCCAGTTCATCGTCAACATCAAATAACAGGAATTGCCAATGACGACAGCTTCGCCAACACTGCCATCCCACGCCGTATTTCCTGCCGTTTCGGTTTCGTATGGCGCAGATGATGCCGAACTTTCCAAGGTGCTCAGTGCGCCAGCAGGCTCCGCGGTAACTGTTATGGCGCGGGCCTACCGTTTCATCGTTGCGATTGAAATCGGTAGCGCCTGGTCTGCGCATTCGGGCGAACTCGGCACGTTCACATATAAGGAGCTCACCCGCTTGGCAAGTCAGGGAGCACTTCGAAAAGTGGACTGGCCCGACACTCTCGGTGACCGTCCTCCATCGTTACCTGTTTCCCAGTTTGCGCCCAGCAGCATGATGAGTAGAACAGAGCTCGCCTCATGGAACACCAATAGAAAGAGCTTGATGAAGCTCGGCCGAGGGCCAAATCTAAACAGCGCTGCAAAAGAGGAAGTACTAAAAGACGCCGCAAATGTCTGCATGTTCGAAGGCTGCGGGAAACGAGTAGATAAGATTGGCAAGTCCAGCCGCTCAGGGAATGTAGGCCAACTCGCACACATTGTAGGTGCGGACCCGCTGGGGCCTCGTGGACGTGAAGATTCGCACATGCTGGCCGACAAGGCGGAAAACGTTATGCTTGTTTGCTATGACCACCATCGCCTAGGATCGCCGAGTGGGAGGATGCCTTCTTCCGCTCCTACTTCACCCACCCCAACGTGCCAAAAAGGCTGGTGAACCATCCCGGTGGAGCATATGCCTTCTGGGCCGAAATGGTCGAACTGCCGCCAGTACTGTTACGGAGGCGAACGTGGGCCGCCAGCTGTATAGCCCAGCCGATATTGGCGGCAGCAAGGCGGCCATTACCATCACCCGGCTCAATCATTTTTATGGACTCGATTGGGAGGCGAGCATTTGCCGGATTGAGGATTTCTGGAGCCGCCTCGACTACCACCGGGGGCACGTGGCCGACATTCTCATCAGTTGCGTGGACACGCGCGCGGCCCGCCGCGCCATCCATGAGTATTTGTTTTCTGGAGACCGGTACCGGTACTGGCTCGACTTGGGCAATAACGAACAAGATGGGCAGGCCGTGTTAGGCGTCCCCGGCAGACCAAACGCGGGTCGCCGCGTCGAGAATGCCGAACGGATGCCGTGCGTTACGGAACTGTATCCTGAATTGTTGGACGCAGATCAACCGGAAGACAGCGCACCATCGTGTTCAGTGCGACTCTCGCTCGCAGCACAGGGGCTTTTCATCAACGACGTTATCGTCCGCCACGCAGCACACCTTCTGTACGAGCTGTTCTCGCGTGGGCAACTCTCCCAGCATGGCGTGGTGTGCAACCTCGATACCAAGCGTACAGTTCCAATCGCCATCCAGCGCGACCGCGAATAGCTGATCCTTATTTGGAGGTGATCGTCAATACCATGTGTCCGCGCGCCTCGTAGTCAGTGAGCCCAGTGTCGAAAAGGCGCTAATTGATCCAGGAATTATTTCTTACTTTGAGGTGGCGCGCGCAATTAATTCCAGGTCTTCCTCTGCCTCCTCGTAATGGATCAGCCCGAATTTTGGAAAGTTGACCATTACACCCCGCTTTAAATAGTCCCACTGTGCTTTCGGATAATCTGGCGCATATTCGTCTGTGTCGATGGAAAAGACAACCACTCCGCCAGAGTCATCACCCAGTTTTACTTTATCACCCAGTCTGACCTCTTGCCCATTTGAGTACTTCATTGTGCCCCCTCTTCAATTCGCGAATGGCTCAATTGGTATAGCATCCGGCGGCAACGCTGTAGGGGAAACTGCGCCGAGCGGTTGCCAGAAGCATCGGCAGTCTTTAGGACTTTGGTTTGCCTTATAGATATTGTAATGCGGGCCGATGATGCCGTGATGCGGTTTTCCATCTCTGGGAGTATCTAATGGGCGGTATGCGATGGTTCCCGTCGGCACCACTTTTCCACTGATCGTCCTGCATGGAGGACATGGATTATTCGGAGGGCATTCACGGTCTTTCGTTGTGTCCCCAGTCATCATTACTCCGACACCAATGAGCGTGGCGGCAGTTGTTACTCCAATTCCGATACCGCACCCGATTGGCCCGCCAAAGGGCAGGCCAATCGCGCAACCGGCCGCCTGCGCCTGCAGTCCATCTGAATCCGAGAAGGACAGTGGATTTCCGCCGACGTAAGCGTATGTGTTGATGCCGCCTTGCAACCCGATTGGATCGCTCTGCACAAACCGACCTATCTGGGGATCGTAATCCCTATGATAGTTGTAATGAAGGTTGGTTTCTTTATCGTAGTACTGCCCTGGGAACCGTGGGTTGTATGAGAAGACGCCATAGCCCGACGGATTCTCGTTAGGAGCATTCGCACCGAACGGTTCAGAGGAGTCGCCGCGCCATACAACTACACCAGCCGCGTTTGTGATCTCACGCGTAGTGTTGACTTGATCGGCGTATAAATAGTAGATCTGAGGGGCACCAGCTGCGATGGTAACCACGGTTGGCTGCGTAGTTGTTGCGGCGCCCTTGTTGTCAGTAGCTCGAACGGTGAGACTATAGGTACCAGCTGGTACATTCGACCAAGTGAAAGCGTAGGGCATCTGCGTCGTTGTTGCGAGCAAGCTCGTGCCGTTGAAGAACTCTACCTTGGAAATGATGCCATCATCGCTTGCAGTGGCGCTCAAGGAAATTGTTCCCGGGGCAGTTGCTGCAGTTACGGTTGCAGTCATCGCAACGTTTGGGGGTAAATTGCCGGCAGCATGGACGTTGATCATGGCACTGCTAAACAGCAGTATGGCCAGGAAGCGCATTAGCATGTTAGCGATCTCCAAATGTTGGGAATACGCCTCATCAGCGCATATTCCCATGTGTGCGGAAATGCGGCTCATTTGAAGGCCGCTAATGGTAAATCGCCCAAATAAACGTATTCCTGGGTTGTGCTCATGCCGGCCGCGGTAGTCACTTCAGCAATGAGCTTGCCTGATAGGTCGTAATGGAACACCGTCGTCGTTGTTGGTGTTACCTTGCGCACCCGCTGGCCTAAGCCATTAATCGTGTATTGCACCAAGCCTATGGCGGTATTGGCCGAGATCATGCGTCCACGTGCGTCATAGTTGAAAGTCGCGCTACCATTGTTTGTGATGCTGCCGGTTGCATCGCTTGAAATCGCCTGGGTGCCCTTTTTCGTCAGACGGTTACTGGTGGCGGCGTATGTGTAGGCAGTCTTGGAACCGTTATTGTTCTTTTGAAGCCGGTTGCCAACCGTGTCGTAGGCATAGCTGATCCCTGCCGTTGGACTGATCGCGTTGGTTAGACGGTCGAGAACGTCATATCCGTAACTCATGCCGCTGGCCGTGTTGCTGGCATCGGCAATTCCAGTAATGCGGCTGGCCGCGTCATAGTTCACTGACATCGTTTGCGCTGCTAGGCCAAAACTGGTCACTCGACCGTCAAGGTCGTATCCGCGCGTTATGGTGCGGCCATTGCCTAAGGTGATCGATTGCACTGGCCCGAACGGCTGGTATAGCACCTGACTCACCACCGACACTGTGCCGCCACCCGTATTGATTTGGGTAACGCGGCCAGCCGCATCGCGGCCGTAGTCGATAGTGCGCCCGCTCGGGTATGTCATGCCAGAGAGTCGGCCTGCCGCATCGTAGCGGTAGCCTGTTGTAGAAGTGACGCCCCCGATGATGCGGATTTCGGCCGTCACGTGTCCTTGGAGATCGTAACTGTAATTGATACTGCCGCTAGCATCTGTGATCCGGCTCAGGCAGCCGATGGCGTTTGCGCCCTGGTCGTATTGGTATGCGACGGTTGCGCCGTCGGCGTACGTGATCAAGGTTGGGCGGTTCAGCGCATCATACTTGTAGGTCGTTTTTTGCTGCTTGGCGTCCGTGATACTGGTGAGATTTCCCGCATCGTCGTAGGTACTATTTGTAACGCCGCTGTCTGCACTGGTGGTTTGGCTTAGATTGCCCAGACCATCGATCACATAACTGGTAACAACCATGCGCGCATCGGTCACCTGGGTCAACTGATTAGCGCCATCGTATCCGTATAGTGTTATGCCAGTATTGGTCGCGTCGGTCGAGCGAATGCGCCGCGACAATGCATCATATGCGAAAGTGGTCGCATGATTAAGCGGATCGCTAATTTTGGTTACGTTGCCCTGGCGGTCGTACTCAAACGAGGTAGTGGAATTTTGAACCTGTGCGATTGCAACAGCGGCAGTTGCACAAGTGACAACAGCAACGATGCTTCGTATTAAATTCGCATGGCATATCATGACTGGCCTCACATGTAGATTCGTCATTGCGATGCTCCCGTTACCTGCTGAAGCCTGTTCAACGGGTCAAAAGTTCTACTGACTTGCTTGCGGAGATTCCCACTGGAGTCCTTGACCTCTTCGCGGATTCGATTTCCCGCGTTGTCCAGTGTGTAGTGGATCGAGTTGCCAAGGCCATCTCTGATATCGGTTAGCCTATGCGCTGCATCGTAGGTGTACGAGATGAAGGCAGCATCTGGAGCGGTGACCTTAATGAGTTGCCCAACACCATCGTAGTCAAACGTTGTAGTCTGTGGGGCTGGTGTATCCGGGGCCAGCGTACGGCTTCTCATTCTCGATTGCGGATCGTAAGTGAATGCCGTGATATTGCCATTCGGGTCTTGCATCCTAGTGACTTTTCCCGACTTGTTGTACTCTAAATATTGGGTGACATGTCCCAATGCGTTCGTAACGGTCTGCAGATTCCCACTGGTATGGGTCGAAGTGGTGTCGGCATAGTACGCATAGGCGGTCGTCTCCATGCCGCCGCTCTCATTTGTCGGACCGTTGGACGTCAGCATCTGCCCGAATGCGTTGTAGGTGAAGCTCCATACCCTTGGGCGACCTATTAAGGCAGCGTTGAATCCTATTGCCCCATTGTTGTCACTGGTGGCCTGCTCGATTCGTTTGCATACGACGAGGATCGGTTTTCCGTCCGGAAGTGTCGTGGCAGGTGCACATGTCAGTATTTGACCGTTCGTGTCCGGCTGCCCGTTGTAGATATAGCTGGTAAGGCTTTTAGGTATGCGTCCAGCCATTCCACCTTCACAGCGGGTTTAGGACTGAGTAGAGTTCGGGAATGGCAACAACGAATCGATCTGACTGTTGGGGCACGTCGGG
>NZ_LMIC01000032.1:0-5447 GCF_001428585.1 Duganella sp. Root198D2
CGTCTCCCGACGTGCCCCAACAGTCAGATCGATTCGTTGTTGCCATTCCCGAACTCTACTCAGTCCTAAACCCGCTGTGAAGGTGGAATGGCTGGACGCATACTTGGCAGCTACCTAACAGTGTCTTGTATTCCTCGGGGTCCGAAGAGGCCGAAGCTAAGTCGGCTGGACAGTCTGCTAATGGCGGCTCATCTTTGAACGGAAACGCGACAAATTCTTCGCCAACGGGAGGGGCAGCTGTTGGCTCGCGACCAACAGCGAACAGTACAAATAGCACAGCAGCATTGGAGAAGGTCCTTTTTGATAACAAGTTCCCTCAAGATAAGATAGCAGACCCGAAAATTGTCTCGCCAGTAGCGCTGAAGACCATGAGTGGGAATTTGAATTACGTCATACTTGAGGACGGCTCTCTTGTGCTTGGGAAGTCACCGCATACTAGTCTTACGAATAACATGCGAGTACAGGCGGCAGGCGAAGTTCAACTTTATAACGGAAAGATCAAATGGCTCGACAATGCATCGGGGCACTATCAGCCATCTGGCCCACAAATTAAGGACATTGCGGAATCTGCCTTTTCAGTAAGATAGGCTTAGATGCGACTGATAAGTTTCAGTTTAAAGTTTGGAAATTTGATTCGTCGTTGGCGAGAGGTGGAAAATGGATGAAGCAATGACAATGAATGCGCTAAAGAGTGAATTGCTCGAGGCAGAGCATATATTAAATACGGTGTATTCGTTTGAAAGGGCGGAGCCAAATTACATCCGCTGTCTCGAGATTATTAGAGGGGCGCCGGAAATGAGGCATCAAGTTTTCAAGCTGTTGACCTCGCTTTTCGAAGCCAATTTAATTAGTGATGAGCCGTTGGCATTCCTCATGCATGTTTTGCGCTGGTCAGAAGTGCGCGAATGGGCCGAGATCAACATACGAATGATGTCCAATCCGATTGCCACCGGCCGCCCATTAGAGAAAGTGATTGAGGCATTCGATGATGACTGGGAGAATCAAGAATTTTATGAGCTCTTCTCCAAGAAATAGCCCGGGCCTAACATTGCCCCTCAAACAGTTCAGCCGCATGAACGTGTGTGTCCTGTTCAAATAGGGATTTCTGGCGGCGCAACGTTCGAGTGGCCGAACAGGGATTCCTGTCGGTGCGAGGCATCGTTCTTGCTTGACGGCGCCACGAGTAGGCGGCGGAAAGTGCAATATATGTTCAGCCCCTTTGGGTTTTTTTACGCCGCCTTGATTGATTTTTGAGTAAAAGGCCGCTTTTGTGGTACGGCATAGACGAGTGTTTTTCCTGGCGCCTGTGGACGGCAACTCACTTCGTCAACCAAGAATCGAATACATCGCTAGAGGCGTACTCGAAATCCTGTCAGGTAATAACGTAGGGCGACATCAACGCCCGCTGCTTCCGCATCATCGACGTAACGGCCGGCACGGTCGGCAACATTCGTGACTCGGTAACTGTTCTTGGAAGCGGCACCAATGCCGCAGCCAACGCAGGTGGAAATGCCAGTGCCAGCGCCGGCAACGGTAGCGGTGCCTGTTCGTCCGGCGCCGGTGCCAATCTGGCCAGCGCCGACCAATCCGGCAATAGCGGAACGTCCAACCAACTGCTGGCGGGTGGCACATCGTCTGGCAGCGGCACCGGTAACAGCCTGGATACCGCTGGATCGGCGCAATCGGCCGGGCCTGCGCGCCAAGGCTCGCTGTTCGGGCGCGTATTGAACCAGGCCCGCAGCAGCACGCTTGGTGACGTCAACGCCGCGGCAGGTGCTTCCGTAGGGCAGAGCGCCAGCGCAGTACAGGGCCAAGGCATCCTCGGCGTGCGGCAAATCTCGCCTGGCGGCCTGTTCCTGCGCAACCCGGACCCGAAAGGTGAATACCTGTTCGAGACGCGCCCACAATTTGCAAAGCAGGACCAGTGGACCAGCAGCGACTACCTGCTGGACAATCTGGCAGTTGACCACGCGACCACGCAAAAACGCCTGGGCGACGGCTTCTACGAGCAGCGCTTGGTGCGCGAACAGCTGTCCAAACTGACCGGCCGCGCCCCAAGCGCCGCTCCAGGCGACGATAAGCTGTACAAACAAATGCTGAGCAACGCCGCCAGCGTCGCCCAGGAATTCAATCTGCGTCCCGGTATCTCGCTCAGCCCCGAGCAAGTGAGCCGCCTGACCAGCGACATTGTGTGGCTGGAAAGCGAGACCGTGCAGTTGCCGGATGGTTCGATTGAAACCGTGCTGGTGCCAAAAGTCTACCTGGCCCACGTCAGCGGCAATGCAGTCAAGCCGACCGGCGCGCTGGTGAGCGGCGCCAGCGTGACGATCGACGTCAGCGAAACCATCATGAACCAGGGCGGCGTGATCGACAGCGGCAATGGCCGCACGATCCTGCTGGCTGGCGAAGACATCATCAACAAAGGCGGCAGCATCAAGTGCGGCGACGTTGCGCTGCAAGCCGGCCGCGATATCAGGAACGAATCGCTGGTCGTAGACAGCAAGTGGTCGTCCAAAGTGAACGGCGGCAGCTTCACGTCGCTCTCCAACCAGGGCACGATTTCGGCCACCGGCCAGTTGATCATGGATGCCGGCCGCAATGTGACCGACCTGGGCGGCGCGATCAACGCAGGCAGCGCCTCCATCCTCGCTGGCAACAACATCACCTTCGATACGGTAAAGACCGGCAGTGCCTATCACTACCAGGCGAATGGCTCCACGATCGACAACAGTGCTACCTACAACCAGCTAAGCCGCGTGAACGTTGGCGGCGATTTGTTGATGGCCGCCACGGGCAACCTGAACCTGACCGGTACTCAGTTGGCGATCGGAACCAGCGGTGCCGGAGCCGGCAATTTGCTGGCTGGCGGCAGTGTGAACATCGCCGCCGTGGTCGACGAAGTAAAGAGCAGTCTGCTGAGTGATCCCAACACCAAACACTGGGATAAGCAGATCCACGAAAATCAGGCGGTGGTAGGCGCTAAAGTGGCTTCCACTGGCGACCTGCTGGTCAATGCGGGCATCAACCAAAGCAGTGACCTGAACATCAAAGGCAGCACGCTTGCTGCGGGCGGCACGCTGACGCTCAAGGCGAGCAAAGACCTGAATATCACCAGCGTCAGCGAGTCTCACCTCTCGGATATTGAAATCCATCGTAAATCGGGCAACGCGGTCAAGAAGAGCAGCAGCGATGCTACAGATTACGACGCAAGCACTCTGGCGATCGGTAGCAGCATCAAAGGCGGCAACGTGGTCGCCACCATTGGTGGCGATACCCTGATCAAGGGCAGCACCGTGCTGGCCGATAAAGACCTCAGCATCGACGCCAAAGGTGGCCTGAAGATCGTCAGCGCAGAAGAAACCAGCAAAACATCGAGCACCAGACAGGAGAAGAAGTCCGGTATTAGCATCAACTATTCGGCCGGCAACCTGAGTGCTGGATATGGGAAGTCCAAGGCCTCCTCGCAAAGCGAGGAAGAGACGGTCACGCAGCTGGCTTCCAGCATCGGCGCCCTTGGCGGCAGCGTCAAGCTCAAATCCGGCGAAACCTTGCAAGTGGTCGCCTCCGACATCGCCGCCAAGGAAAACCTGACGCTGATCGGCAAGAACGTCGACCTGGCCGCAGCGCAGAACAATTCGGTCAGCCAGTCGAGCACCCAGAGCAACTCTGCCGGCTTTGCCATGGGCTTGACGGTTAACCCGCTGGCAGCCTTCCGGAGTGCTTACCGGTCCGATACCGAGAACACCAAAAATTCCAACTTCGTCGGCAAGTCACTCAGCCAGGCAGAAGGCCTGGCCGAAGGCGTCAAGGCGGCAACGACCTTCGTTACGACGCAATTCGGCTCCAAGAGCTCGAACAGCACGCAAAACCACGCCGTCAGCGAAGCGCGCACCAGCAGCCTGACTGCCGGCAAAGACCTGACCATCATTGCAACAGATGGTTCGATCACCAGCCAGGGCGCGCAGATCAGCGCCGAAGGCAATGCGCTGCTGCTGGCCAAGGACAGCATCAAGTTTGACGTTGCCCATACCACGGAAACCAGATCGCAAGATTCAAAGAAATCGGCCTTTGTCAGCGATAACCGTACCCTCCTGGGCGGCGGCATCCTGAACAACAAGGGCGACGGCAAGGGCGGTACCGACACCGTGACCGGTACCAAGCTGTCGGTCGGCGGCAGCGCCACCATTGCCACGCAAGCCGGCGACATCACTCTGACCGGCGCCAACGTGGTTTCTGAAGGCAACCTGTCGATCAATGCCGCACGCGACCTGACCATCACCAGCGCGCAGGACACGCTCCACAACGCCAACCAGAGTAAGAACAAGGCAGATGGCAAAGTGGCCATTTCCGACACCGAACGCTTTGCCGGCTACCACAAGGAACAGCGCAGCGACAACAGCAACCAGGTGACCCAGGTTGCCTCCAACGTCTCCAGCCTGAAAGGCGACGTGAACCTGACCGCGGGTGAGAAGTACGCCCAGACTTCAAGCAACGTGCTGGCAGCGAATGACGTCAACATCACCGCCAAAACGATCGACATCACGGCGCTGCAGAATACCGGAAGCCACCAGGAATCCAACAGCGACCTGAAAATCGGCGCCTTCGCCCGCGTCAGCTCGCCGCTGATTGACCTGGTCAACAACGTGAATGCAGCGCGCAAATCCGATGACCGCTTGAAGGCCATGCAGAGCATGGCGGCAGTCGCCAACATCTACCAGGCTGCCAGCACGGAAAGTGGTGTCCTGATCAAGGGCGAAGCTGGCATTGGCTTTGCCAGTAGCAGCAATTCCAGCAGCGGCAGCGATAGCACCGCACAGGGCAGTACCATCAACGGCGGCCGCAACGTGACCCTGACGGCCACCACTGGCGACATCCACGCTACCGGCGCCGCGCTCAATGCCGGCAAAACCCTGAGCCTGGATGCAGCTCAAAACGTCGTGCTGGATGCCAGCCAGGGCACCCTGCATAGCGATGGAAAAAACAAGAGTTCCGGCGCGGAAGTAGGTGTTGGGTTCCAGGTCGGCGCGCAAACCGGCGCGTACGTCTACGGCTCTGTCAATGTGGGCAAAGGCCACAGCAAGAACGACACCACGATCAACAACAACACCGAGCTCAAAGCCGACACGATCAATATCAAGAGCAAAGGCGACACCACGCTGAAAGGCGCATCGGCAACCGCCAACACCATCAACACTGATGTCGGCGGCAAGCTGGCCATCGAAAGCCTGCAAGACACCAGCCAGTTTGAAAGCGTGCAAACGAATACTGGTGTGCGCGTGCAGGTAGGGTTTGGTGTCATGGGTGCCAGCGGCAACCTGTCGCAACAAAAGGGCAGCGGCACCTACGCAGGCGTGGGCCAGCAATCGGGCCTGTTCGCTGGTGACGGCGGCTACCACGTCAAGGCCGACACGATCGACCTGAAGGGCGGCGCCATCGCCAGCAACAAC
>NZ_LMIC01000032.1:5482-8668 GCF_001428585.1 Duganella sp. Root198D2
GGCGACAGCGAATATGGCGCGAAGGACGCGGATGGCAACACCAAGTCGCTGAGCCAGTCGCAGCTATACGGTACCCCGAAGAGTGGCAACATGACGCCAGGCCTGCCGATGGTGGAGAAGGGCAGTGACAGCTCCACCACTTACGCCACAATCACCGACGGCAAGATCAACATCGGCGGTGTAACGACGAACTCCGTGAAGGACCTTGGCATCAACACCGATGCGAGCAAGGCCAACACCGCACTCGACAAGCTGCCTGATTTGCAGAAGCTCCTGAAGGATCAGCAAGCCATGTCGGCCGCCGCTGGCACGGTGATCGCAACCACCAAACAAGTGGCAAGCGATATTGCGACTGAAGCGCGCAAGGCAGAAGTCGAGGCACAAAAGACACTTAACAATTCGAACAGCACGGATCAACAGAAGGCAGAAGCAACCAAAACAATTGATGCCGCCAAACTGGTTCAGACTGAGTGGGGCGTAGGCGGTGAGAAGAGCCGCGCACTGAATGTTGTCACCGGCATTTTGGTTGGCTCGGTCGCAGGGCAGGCCAGCACGCAGATTGCAGCAAATGCAGCGGCGCCATATCTCGCCGCCGAGATTGGCGACTACTTCAAGAAGGAAGGCAACGAAAACCAATCGCTGCAGAATTTAAGTCATGCGGTCCTCGGCGCAGCTCTGGCGGTTGCCAACAATTCCAGCGCAGTCAGTGGCGCGCTGGCCGGCGGCGGCGGAGAACTTGCCGCGCAAGTCTTGACGAAAGAACTGTACCCGCAGGCATTTGATGCCAATGGTGTACTGCAACGTGACAAGCTTACGCCGGACCAAGTAAACAACGTTAGTGCGTTATCAAGCGCTATCGGCGCACTATTGTCCGGAATGACCGGCGCCAGTTTACTTGACGCTGCAGTTGGCGGAAAGGTTGCGACCAATGCGGTGGAGAACAACTTCCTTCAGGGTAAAAGGGAAATTACGCCAGCGGTGTACCGCAAACAAGTACTCGATCAAGTTGGTGAGTGCATCAACGTAAAAGAATGCAGAAGCATGGAAGACGCCTTGCGGGCGCGATCCGTTGCGTTCTACCAAATTTCCTACAACCTGGCTAAACAAGGCGATAAATCCGGTGCCGATGAATACTGGGCCTTGGGAACATCGAGCTTCGAGGCCGCGAAGGTGGCCGCTGGAAAGGCGCACTCGATCGCGGGAGAATACTTTGCTGGGTCGAATAACACCAACCCCCAGACCTCGTCTGGATACGTGGAGTTGGATCGAAGCGCTGGGCAGTATCGCGACGGAGTAACGGGGGCTGCAGTCGCTCGGGTGCCCGCAGCATCCGCAACTCCTTGGAGCTCGGCTCTGATCGAAAGTGATCGAGGTACGCAAGATTACCGCGCAAGGCAAGCATATGAAACTGAGCGAACCCTCAATATTCTTTCATTGCCGTTTGGTGTGGCAGCGCGGGGTGCCGCATTGCTCGCCGGAGCTGACGAGTTATGGAATACAGCCCGAGTTGTCGGCACAGTTGTTCGAGAAGGAGAATTTGCAGTTGCCGGGAGCCGTATACCTGTCGCTGCTTCCAAGTCTGCGGGCAGCACCTCAGGGGCAGCCTCGGCATCCCATGCGTTTGATGAAGTACTCTACGGGCCTCTCCGTCCAGCGTACTTTGACGAGTTGGGACTCTCGCCAGTTCAATTCGGCACTCGCCCTGTCAAGGCAACTGATGCAGGAGTAAGAGACGAGCTTGCAGCGACAACGAAGACTTTAGATAATTCAACTGAAGGGGCGGGGAAGGGGCTAGCCGAGTTTTCAGACACTGGCAACTATGCTCGGCTGGAGACGAATAGAAAATCGCTGCCAGGTTCGAAAGCCTCAAGCTCCGCTCCGGCGGTGCAGACTTTAGATTTCCCAGTTCGAACTGTTGACAGTTCTTTGGATAAAGTAAACCAGCTGCGTCAGTCGCTTGATATCGGAGCGAAGCGGAATATTGCGATTGCCGAATTTAAGATTAACGGCGAAACTGGTGAAATGGTAGGAATAAGTGGGAACGCTACGCGTCCGGGGACAGTCGGTGCTCCTGAAAAACGTCGATTCGATACGATTACAACAGGTAACAATACGCGCGAACTTGATTCAGAAGTGAAGATTTTAGAGAATCTTGCGAGCCGATTGAAACCCGATGCGATCGGTACATTGCATCTATTCTCGGAGCTGCCTCTTTGCATCTCTTGCAAGGGGGTTGTTCCTCAATTTGAACAAGCATTCCCCGGCATTCGGGTGATTGTTACTCATGGCCCAGGAAGGTAATAATGAAAAAAGAAGTCCTAATTTCATCTTTAGTCGACGCAGGAATATGTCATCTTGACGAGGTGCGCGGCGTGACTCCTGAGGAAGTTGCGCGCTTGGAAGCGAATATTGGAAAAAGTTTGCCTTCAGAATATCGAGAATTCCTGTCTGGAGTTGGGCGGGGAGCGGGGCGGTTTCTTAACGGGACGGATATCTTTTTTGCCGCACTTGACGGATTAAGAGAAGACGCGATTCAACTTCTGAGGGAGAATGAGGAAGATGCGAGTCTTCCGGATGATGCATTTGTCTTTTCGATGCACCAAGGGTACGAGTTTACATACTTTAAGATTTCTGATGGGGATGATCCTCCTGTGTATCAGTATGTGGAAGGAAATGGCTCACCATCTCTTGCTTGGAATTCGTTCAATGACTTTCTAGTGGATGCAATTGCACAAAACTCGCGATTAGGTGCGTCCTAACGCATCGTCGACGTAACGGTCGGCACGGTCGGTGATCTGCTGTGGAAAAATTAGACGCTTTTGAGCACGAGTTTTTTGGTCAATAATCCCTTTGTGGATGGAGGATGACCATGAAGCGAAAACATTTTCCTGCGGAACAGATTGTAGCCGTTCTGAAGCAAGCCGACCTGGGTATGCCGGTCGGGGCAAGACTTTCAGCCAGGCAGAGGGCATGGTTGACGGCCTCCTGGCGGCTACGACATTGGTCACAACGGACCTGTCAGGAATTTTGTGTGCCGGGGTCGCGGTTCGTAGTTAGTTAATCGCGTTGGTGAAGCGTTCCCCAAACAGAATGGCAAACTGGTTGGCGGCCATCTTCCAGGTCCGCTGCGGCATCTTCCAATCTTTTTCAATATTGCGCGAGGCCAGATTCAGCAATTTGGTCGTC
>NZ_LMIC01000033.1:0-11241 GCF_001428585.1 Duganella sp. Root198D2
CCGCCGTATGCACCCTGCGTTTTTTGCCTTCACTCATTTGCTATCATCCTTTCGCGGACGACAGCTTAAACCACCGTCTCAATTTCGGGGGCCACTATATTTGTCCGTTCCACGAGGACAGCGAGCCGTCGCTGGTCGTGACGCCGGCCAAGAATTTGTGGCACTGCTTCGGCTGCCAGATCGGCGGCGGCCCCATCGACTGGGTGATGAAGTGGAAGGGTGTGTCGTTCCGGCACGCGGTCGAGTTGCTGAAGGCCGATCCGCAGTTGGCATCGAACCGCTTAGCTGCGGGTGTGCAGGATGCTCCCATCAAGCGCGCCACCGTGCGCAGCCTGCCGGCGCCAGTCGCGTTCGACGCCGACGACCAGACCTTGCTGAACCAGGCGGTCGGCTACTACCACGAGACATTGATGCAATCGCCCGAGGCGCTGGCCTATCTGCGCGCGCGTGGGCTGGACCATCCCGAACTGATAGCGCGCTTCAAGCTGGGCTACGCCAATCGCACCCTGGGCCTGCGCCTGCCGGAGAAAGACCGCGTGGCCGGCGCCGGCATCCGCACCCGCCTGCAGAAGGTCGGCATCTACCGCGAGTCCGGCCACGAGCATTTCAACGGCAGCATCGTCGTGCCGATCATGGACGAGGCCGGCAACGTCACCGAAATATACGGCCGCAAGATTCGCGACGACTTGAGGAAAGGAACGCCGGCCCACCTGTACCTGCCGGGCGCGCACCGGGGCGTGTGGAATGCGCAAGCGCTGGCCGAGCCGAAGGAAATCATCCTGTGCGAGGCGCTGATCGATGCGATGACGTTCTGGTGCGCTGGATACACAAACGTCACCGCCGCTTACGGCGTCGAGGGATTTACGGACGATCACCTGGCCGCGTTACTGCGTAACGGGACCGAGCGCGTGCTGATCGCTTACGACCGGGACGATGCGGGCGAGCGGGCCGCGGCCAAGCTGGCGGCGCAGTTGATGGAGCGTGGCATCGAGTGCTACCGCATCGTCTTTGCGCGCGACATGGATGCGAATGCGACGGCGCTGCATGGCCCGCAGCCGGCGGCCGTGACGCTGGGCGCGGCGATCCGCAAGGCGCAGTGGCTCGGCAAGGGCGAGGCGCCGCATGGTCCGCTTCTTACCTTAGCCGCTCGGGTGCCGGACGCCACGCCGCTTGCGCCATCCACGCCAGCCGTGCGGCCCGACGCTGCTGCTGCCGTTGCCGAAGCGTCGGCCTCGCCATTGCCACCATTGCTTCCATTGCCGCCATCGCCATCACTGCCGCCGTTGCCGGCCTCGCCCATGCCGCCAGCGCCCGCCGTAGAAGCGCCGCCCGAGGAGGTCGACAACGCGCTGCGCATGGTGTTCGGCGAGCGCCACTACCGCGTGCGGGGTCTGGAAAAGAACACCAGTTCGGAGCTGTTGAAGGTCAACCTGCTGGCCGCTTGCGGCGAGCACTTCCACGTCGACACGTTCGACCTGTATGCGGCGCGTGCGCGCGCCAGTTTCGCCGCGCAGGCGGCCAGTGAATTGCGGATCGGCGAGGACGTGATCCGGGCCGACCTGGGCCGCGTGATGCTGAAATTGGAAGCCCTGCAGGACGAACGCCTGCGCAAGGCGCTGGCCCCGGCAGCCGTGGAGGCGGTGCAGATCGGCGAGGAGGATAAGCGCGCGGCTTTGGCACTGCTGGCCGACCCGGACCTAATGGGCCGCATCGTGGCCGACATGGACGCGGCCGGCATCACGGGCGAGGTGACGAACAAGCTGGTGGGCTACTTGGCGGCGACCTCGCGCAAGCTGGCCAACCCGCTGGCCATTGTGATCCGGTCCTCGTCGGCGGCCGGCAAGACCTCCCTGATGGATGCGGTGCTGGCGATGATGCCGGCCGAGGAAAAGATCAAGTACAGCGCCATGACGGGACAAAGCCTGTTCTACATGGGGCAGGCCAATCTGAAGCACAAGATACTGGCGCTGGCCGAGGAGGAGGGCGCCTCGCGCGCTTCCTACGCCTTGAAGCTGCTGCAGTCCGAGGGCGAGCTGACCATCGCCAGCACCGGCAAGGACGCCGCGACGGGTAACCTGATCACGCAGGAATACCGGGTCGAGGGGCCGGTGATGCTGTTTACCACGACGACGGCGCTCGACATCGATCCCGAGCTGCTCAACCGCTGCCTGGTCTTGAGCGTGGACGAGGGGAGGCAGCAGACGCAGGCGATCCACCGGCTGCAGCGCCAGCGCCGCACCTTGCAAGGGCTGCTCGCCAGGCAGGAGAAGGAATACATCGTCGCACTGCACCAGAATGCGCAGCGCCTGCTACGGCCGCTGGCGGTGATGAACCCGTATGCCGAGCGCCTGACCTTCCCGGACAACGCCACGCGCACGCGGCGCGACCATGAAAAGTACCTGACCCTGATCGACACCATCGCCTTGCTGCACCAGTACCAGCGGCCGGTGAAGAGCACGCAGCACCGCGAGCGCAGCATCGACTACATCGAGGTGACGCAGGCGGACATCGAATGCGCCAACGCGCTGGCGCACGAGGTACTGGGGCGCAGCCTGGACGAACTGCCGCCGCAAACGCGCTCGCTGCTGCGCGCCCTGTGCCAGATGGTCGACGCTCTCGCCGGCGAACAGGCCGTCGCGCGCAGCGACGTGCGTTTTACACGCAGGCAGGCGCGCGAGGCGCTGGAGATTGGCGACACGCAGCTGCGCCTGCACCTGGAACGACTGGTCGAATTCGAATACGTGATCGGGCGCCGCAACGGGCCGGGCGGCAAGCTCGTTTATGAGCTGGCGTATGACGCGGGCGGCGAGGGTGGCCGGCCGCATCTGCCGGGCCTGATCGATGTCGGACAACTTGCCGGAAAGAGTGTCGCGGATGGGGCTACGACCGACAACTCGCGGGGGCAAATAGACGAAGTTGCGGGGCACTTGCGGGCCGATAGCGGGCCGGTTTCGGGGGGCTCGCGGGGTGCCGAATCGCCAGTCGTGCCGGGCGTAGCGGGTCACACGCGGCGCGCAGCGACCAAAACGCACGTCCCTGCCGAAAACGGCGCGGTCCTGTCGTACCCGCATCCGCCACTGACCGCCCTGGTGTGACGCCATGCAAAAGGGCCAGCGCATCAAGACCCGCCGCCCGGCCGCCGTCAAGCCGGGCGGGCCGAACAAGCAGCGCGACCGCACGCTGGACGCGCACCCGCTGACGCGCTACATGGAGCTGCACTTCGAATGGATGCTGGTGACGGGCTACGCCGAGGACACGGTGCGGGCGCGGCGTAGCGCCTTGAAGCGCTTCATCGGTTGGTGCGCCGAGCGCAGCATCGTCGACCCGCGCACCATTACGCGACCAATCATCGAGCGCTACCAGCGCCACTTGTTCTACTACCGCAAGGAAGACGGCAACCCGCTCACGTTGGGCACCCAGCACGGCTTCCTGGCGCCCCTGAAAACCTTCTTCAAGTGGCTCACGCGCGAGAATCACATCGCCTTCAACCCGGCGTCCGAACTGGAGTTGCCCAGGAAGGGCCGGCAACTGCCGCGTACCATCCTCTCCGTGGCGGAAGTCGAGGCGATCATCAACGAGGCCAACCCCGCCAACGCACAGGGACTGCGCGATCGGGCCATGCTGGAAACCCTGTACAGCACGGGGTTGCGGCGCATGGAGCTGCCGAATCTGATGCTGTACGACGTCGACCTGGCACGGCGGGTGGTGTTCGTGCGCGAGGGGAAGGGGCGGCGCGATCGCGTCATTCCGATTGGCGCGCGGGCGGCGGCCTGGGTCGAGAAATACCTGATGGAAGGGCGCCCGCAGTTGCTCACCGTCGAGCACGACGCCCTGTTCGTGAGCGACTACGGCGAGGCGGTGTCGGGCGAGTTCGTTGCTGCCAAGGTCAGGCGCTACATGGCCTTCGCCGGCATCGACAAGCCGGGCGCGGTGCACCTGCTGCGCCACGCCTGCGCCACCCACATGCTCGAAGGCGGCGCCGATACGCGCTTCATCCAGGCGATGCTGGGGCATGCCAACCTGGCCACGACGCAGATCTACACCCACGTTTCCATCGACAAGCTCAAGGAAATCCACGCGGCCACCCATCCGGCGCGCCTGGAGCGGCGCCAGGGCGGCGAACGGGGTGACGGCGACCTGATTGATCGGCCCGCATCGAGCGCGGCTTCCAGTGCCCTCCTGGCAGCTCTGGAAGCTGACGAGTCCGACGACGAGGACGCGCCGTAGCACAAGGGCATTCCGCCTGCCGCGCACGGCGCCAGTTTGCCGGCGACGAGGCCGAGGAGGAGCGCATCCTGGCCGGCATCAGGCATGACGCTACGAAAGCGGACGCCTACCTCGACTTCGAATAGGCACCGTTACGCAGTAACGAACCCGAGCGGCATGCCGCTGCTGCTTTGCAGCCCAAGCTATCCATCTCCTGCTGCACGCGTCCATAAAACGGGCGTGCAGCGCCATGTTTGGCCATCAAGCCGGCGCCGTTACGCAGTAACAATCACGACACACCGCAGTGCCCACCTCCGATACTCTCCGCTATGTGGTCGCAATTTGCGACCACATAGCGGCCGGCCGGCATCAAGGCCGCCTGGCCGCCGAGAAAATCGTCTCTTGCGCGCGCCCGGGCAATCGGCCAAACTCGCGTCTGGAAAATTTCCTCGCTCTTTAAACAATTCATTAGCAGCGCCCGCCCGTAAGTCATTGATGCGTCTAGCAAAAATGGCTTGCGTTACGACCGCTCGCGTCAGCGCATAACGTTTACCTGTATGCATACGCCAATCCAACGGTATATGTGGATTTGAACGGTTACGAGAGCGTCTTCAAAGATGCCTCGGAGCAGCTGGGGAACTTCTCACAATACTTAAACGGCCAGGTTGCCAATTATGGCAACGGTACGGCACTCGGCCATGCCGGCGCTGTGGCAACCGGAACGACCAAGGTCGTTGCCGGCCTGGGCCACGGCATCCTGATCCCGCTCGATTACATCGCGAACGGTTACCAGGTAGCAGTAGGCCAGGTTAACGGCATGGATACTTCTGCTGCGCGAAACGACATCGACGCGACAAACACGGCCGTGGTTAATGGCATAAAGGGGACAGCTAATTTCATCTTTAATGGCGGCTGGAGGAAGACGCTCAACAAAGTAAAAGCAGATGCCGCGGCTGCCGCTGACGGCGATGTCACCGCCACCAGTAGGCTGACGGAGGACGCCATCAATGGCGTAATGATGGCGCAAAATGCGGCAGCGACCGTGAAGAATGCTGCTTCCATGGCTGGCAAGATCAAAGCAAAACTCAGCAAGCCGGAAATGAAGGCTCCTGCTGAAGCAGCGCCAGCGGCTCCTGCGAAGGCCGGCGCGAACGCGGAAGGCCAGACGACTGCCGAGCGCGGCAGTGGCCCTGGGGTAAAAGACGCTGCACCGAACGAGCAAGCCTCTACGGGGCAGAAGACGGCAAAACCTGAGGCGAATCCAAAGCGAAAGCGATGCTCGTCTTGCTTCGTTGCGGGGACGCTGGTCGCTGTAAAGGAAGGGTTCAAAGCCATTGAGGACGTTCGCGTCGGCGATTTCGTTCTGTCGAAGAGCCAAGTTACTGGCGAGGTTGCATACAAACCGGTGACCGACCTGATCCTGACCAGGAATAAGGGAGTGTTCGAACTGACGTTGCGCGCAGCTACCGGCGCGATCCAGAAGTTCGAGGTCACGGACAACCATCCATTCTGGGTTATCGATCGATCATTCTTGGAAATTGGCGAGGCTGGAGCCGGTTGGGTTAATAGTGGCGATTTAAAGCGTGGAATGCGTGTTTTGACCAGTGCAGGCGAAACGCTCGTCGTCGAATCTCTGGTCGCCACGCTGGCTTCCCCGGATACTTACAATTTAACAGTCGCAGAATTCCATACCTATTTTGTCGGTGCCCAAATGGTGTGGGTCCATAATATCGACTGTATTGACACATGGGAAAACGAAGGTGGTAGGCATCCAGATGTCGAGACACCACAGGCTAAGAATGATCCAAGATACAACCGCGTGAAGCCGCGAAAGAAAACACTTCAAGCGGTAGATGAGGCACAACCGAAAAATGAGCGCGGCGCGATGTTAGATCCATATAGCCGCGAACCATTGAAGATCGGCCGAACGGATTTGGGACATACACCGGAACACACTTGGGAAAAGCGGCGGCAGATGCATATTGAAAATAAAGCCACGAGAAAACAGGTAATTGAGGCGGAAAACAATCCTGATCTATATCATTGGGAAGATAGTTCGATGAATAGGGGACGTACACGTGACCAAAAGTAAACCAGTTGAACAATACCTCGAGCATATAGAAGCCATTGCTGGAGATAATGGGGAATATTTCCAGATATCGGACTCGTCGGAATCCCTTTTGGCAGTGGTTTCATACGCTAATGTACCTGAACAAGGGTGTCTAACTGCCTTTAGCTTCGGCCTGTCTAGTGCGTCCGTAGTTGGTTGGACGTCAATACGGCCAGAATTGGTGATTTCGGTTGATTCGGAAGATGTGGCTTGGGCCATCGCTATGGGTGAACTCATTAGGAATGCCAAGGGTAGAGAGCACGTTTTTTCATGGGGTGAAATACTGGATTTCCGCACAGCCATTTCGGAAGAATCAGAGATGAGCGCATTCCTTTGCTTCGAATGTACGGTTCTTGCCAAAGAAGACCTGACTGTTAAATTGGCAGATCGTACGATATTTTTATCACAAATATACCCAATTTACGAAGAGGAAATTGACTTCATCCAATCTATAGGCGTCGAGAGATTCTTTTACGATCTAAATATTGATTTTTTTGACGTGAAGCGAGATCGCGTAATTAGTGCGGCCTGAATAAATCGACAGTCAGCAATGACCGTGCTGGAGCCGGCGCCAAGTCCATTCCACCGGAAACGGCGCCATTGCCCCGGCAGTGATCAAGACCAAAAGAAGCCGCTGCTTCGGCAAGATCATGCGCAGGTTGTGTCCGCAGCCGTACAGCAGGGCATGGAACGCATCGCCGTCTGTGCCTTTCAGCCAGTTCCGTCGCAAGCGGCCGTCATTTTTCATGTGCCCGATTGCTGGCTCGATGGGGCTTCGGCCGCGGATGTCCGGTAAGCGTGCAGTCGTTCCACCTGTGAAAGCGTGATTTGCAAAGCCATACTCTGATTTTTACTTTGGAGATGGGGATGTCAAACACTGAACGGGAATTGCTGTGGCGGGAGCGAGTAGCGCGCTGGCGCAAGAGCGGACTGAACCGCCGTATCGCCAGCTACGATTCGGTCGGCAAGTTCGGCGCGTGGGACTACGATGGCGACGGCAACGTGCTGTCCGAAACCGACGCCAACGGCAACTCCACCACGCACGACTACAATGAGCTGGGCCAGCGCACGACGACGCGCCAGCCGGAAGGCCGCACGCTCACGTTCGATGCCGACCTGATGGGCAACCGCACCGGCCTGACTGACGGCCGCGGCAACAAGACCAGCTATGAGTACGACAGGCTGAACGTAAGCGTGCAGCCGTTCCACCTGTGAAAGCGTGATTTGCAAAGCCATACTCYGATTTTTACTTTGGAGATGGGGATGTCAAACACTGAACGGGARTTGCTGTGGCGGGAGCGAGTAGCGCGCTGGCGCAAGAGCGGTATGTCGCAGCGAGCATTCGCGCTGGCGGAAGGTTACCCGGTGCGCCAAGTGGGGTATTGGGTTCGCCGTATAAGCAGTGAGGCGCCGCAAGTGCCCCGTTCAGTGTTCAGTTGAAATTGGGGTAGGGGGCTGCGGCACGCTTTTTTCAAACCAAAAGCGGGCCGTCGGACACAACTCGTTGACCGTCGAGCCGCTTCAATCAGCAAACTGTCTGCCCGCCCAACTCAATGTGCCTGCAATTTCAGCAATTCCAGGCCAGCAGGCGAGCACGAGCCTGAACACCTGTCGTTCRCCATGTTCAATAGRCCGCCACTTGGTTGCTGGCTAATGCAGCGGCACGAATCCTTTCAGAAGCCCGTTCCAGCCCTGGTATGGAACGAACGCTTTCGGMGGGTTCAGATAAGGAYTGATGCCGCGCCAGGCCTCCATCGGTGTCCAGCCAAACAGATGCTGATGCGGCCGAATCTCGTTGTACCACTTCCTGAACGTGGCAAGCAGCGAGTCCTTGATGCCGCGCCAGGCCTCCATCGGTGTCCAGCCAAACAGATGCTGATGCGGCCGAATCTCGTTGTACCACTTCCTGAACGTGGCAAGCAGCGAGTCCAGGTCCTGCGGGCGGTCAGGCACCAGCAAATTCAGCTTCTGCTTCAAGGTCAGGAACAAGCGCTCAATGCGCCCGTTTTGCCAGGGCTTGCCACGCTCGATAAAGCGATGCTTGATGCCGAGCGCACGTAGTCCTTGCGCGAATTCCTTGCTGTGGAAGACTGGAGCGTTGTCGGTGCAAATCCGCTTGGGTTTACCGTAAATGACAACGGCTGCGCGCAGCTYGTTCAGCAGCACCTTTGATGTCTGGCCCTCTGTGCGGGAAAGATGAATGCAAAGGCGTGTGCCGCAGTCGATGATGCCAAAGATGAAGTGCGCTCCCTRCCGCGTCATGCTTTCCAGTGGCATCCACGCCCCATTCTTTGTTGGCTGGAATATGCTTCGGCAGCCGATGCTTGGTGCGCTGCTGGACAGCGCGCATGTCCGAGGCGTAGCGCCGCAGCCAGTCGCAAATGGTGCCCAAGCTGATCGACTGGCCAAGGGCTGCGCCTTGTCGATCAAACTGGGCCTTGATCTGACGGATGCTCAGGCCGTGCCGATGCAACGCCAGCACCAGTTCGACCGCCTAGTCAGGCTTGCGGTTGCGCCGCGTTGGGCGTGGTGGTGCCGGGCGAACTCGCAAGTTTGGTGGCTGCGCTGCTCTTCGGCCGAAGTCGGCTAGCAAAGCATGCTTGCGCAGTACTTGCCGCAGATGCTTGCGCCACCAGTCCATGAAGTAGATGTAGTACTGAAGCAGAAAATTCATTCGCTGTAGTTGTTTGTACCGATATTTGCCGTGCGATCCGGCATTCAAAAGCAGGCATCATGAATGCAGCTTTTCACCTTTAACTGCGGGCGCCTTCTTCACGCGGCAGCATCAATCGATTAGAATTCTGGCAGCCTGTCCGTGCAAATGTTTTGCCGACGCAAAACGGCAATCGATCTTTAAAAATCCGTTCCATTTGCAGCCTGTGAAATGATGAATTCGCAGGCTGCCGGAGTTCGCAGGCTGCCGGAGGCCATGGGCCTCTATTGAATACAACTACGACAAGAACGGCAACCGCGTCAGCGCAACCAACGCACGCGGCCATATTTCCAGGTTCGTCTACGATGCGGCGAACCGCCTGCTCACCAGCGTTGACGAACTGGACCAGGTCACCGCCAATGAGTACAACGAGGTGGGAAACCTGGTCAAGACGGCCGATCCTAACCTGAACGTTACGAAGTTCGAGTACGACGCGGCCGATCGCAAGATCAACTCCATTGATGGCGAAGGCAAACAAACCGACTACCGTTACGACGGCGTGGGSAACCTGGTTGGCCAGACCGATCCGAATGGCAACGAGATCAGCCACACCTATGACAARCTGAACCGCCGTATCGCCAGCTACGATTCGGTCGGCAAGTTCGCCGCGTGGGATTACGATGGCGACGGCAACCTGCTGTCCGAAACCGACGCCAACGGCAACTCCACCACGCACGACTACAACGAGCTTGGCCAGCGCACGACAACGCGCCAGCCGGAAGGCCGCACGCTCACGTTCGAAGCCGACCTGATGGGCAACCGCACCGGCYTGACCGACGGCCGCGGCAACAARACCAGCTACGAGTACGACAGGCTGAACCGCGTRACCCTGAGCAAGGATGCCAAWGGCGGCACCCATATCTTCGAGTACGACAAGGTCGGCAACAAGACCAAGGAAACCGATCCGCTCGGCCACAGCACGACTACCCAGTACGATGCGCTGAACCGTCCGGTGCTGGTGACCGATGCCTTGGGCCAGACGGTGAAGTTCGAGTACGACGCGAACGGCAACAAGGTCAAGGAAACCGACAAGCGCGGCATCGTCACCACCCATRTCTACGACAAGGTGGACCGCCTGACCAGCAGCACCCGCGAYGGGCAGGTGCTGTTGAAGCAGGAATACGACCGCAACGGCAACGTGCTGGTSGCAACCGACGCCAATAACAAYGCGACGTCCTACAGCTACGACCGCCGCAACCTGCGCACGTCCGAGAACCGCCTGCTGGCKGCGATCACCAGGTTYGAACTGGACAGCGTGGGCGACGTGGCGAAAGTCAYCGACCCCGAAGGCCGCCAGACCGTCAACACGCATGACTCCCGCCGCCGCCTGACTTCGGTCACCAACGCCCTGGGCCAGACCACGGCGTATGAATACGACGGCGTGGGCAACCGCACGCGCGTYGTGCACCCGCTGGGCAATGCCGCGACGTCGACGTACGACGCCGCCAACCGCCTGAAAACGGTCAGCGACGCCGCCGGCACGCACACCTACGGCTACGACAAGGCAAGGAAAAGGGTAGCCGCTACGACAAGGCCGACAACCACGTCTCGTACCTCGACGCGCTGAACAACGAAACGCGCTACGACTACGACGTGCTGAACCGCCGCACCGGCGTGCGCTACCCGGATGGCGCCAGCGAGAGCTTCGTCTACGACGCCGCCGGCAATATGGGCAGCCACACCGACGGCAACGGTACGGTCATTACGCGCACCTTCGACGCCATCAATCGCGAAACGACCAAGCACTACTCGGCCAGCGAAGACGGCTTTACCGACATCGCCACCGGCTACGACGCCAATAACAACGTGGTGTCGGTGGAGCAGAAGGGCGGCAGCACGCGCACTTCGAGCTACACCTTCGACCGYTTCGACCGCCAGATCACGCACACCGACGCCTTCGGCGCCAAGRTATCGAGCACCTACGACGCCAACGGCAACAAGCTGTCCACCCTGACCCAGGATGGACAGGTAACCCGTTACGGCTACGATGTGCTGAATCGCCTGACCTCGGTGGTSGGCAAGTCGGGCGTGACCAGCTACAGCTACGACCGCTCCAGCCTGGAAACGCGCATCGACTACAACAAYGGCGTGGCCAGCGTMTTCAACTACGACAAGGCCGGCCGCGTCAGCAGCGTGCTGCACCAGAAAGGCGGCAGCAACCTGTCGCGYACYGATTACGAGTACGACAGCAACGGCAACCGCAAGAAGGAGA
>NZ_LMIC01000034.1:0-369868 GCF_001428585.1 Duganella sp. Root198D2
GTAAGCGTAAAGCCAGCACCGTCTGGACGTAGGAATCGCCCCCATCCATGATCGAATTTTGGCACAGCAGTTGTGCCCACAAATTCAATTATGGACACAAATTTTCAACCAGTCATTGAGCGCGGACCGCGCGGCAAGTACCGCCAGCATTCCCTGGAGTTCAAGCGAACGCTCGTGGAAATGGCCATGCAGCCCGGTGTTTCTGTAGCGCGCCTCGCGCGCGAGCACGGCGTCAATGCAAACCAGGTGTTTAGCTGGCGCAAGCTATACGAGGCAGGGCAGCTTGTAGGCGGCGCGGCGGCGCCGGGGAATGATTTGCTGCCAGTGGTGATGACGACGCCGGCGCAGCAAACTGAGGTTGGAGCTGCCCCTGCCGGAATCATCACGTTGGAAATTGGGCGTGTGCGGCTGCGTATCGAAGGCCAGGCCAACGCCGCCACGCTGGCACAAGTGCTGGAGCGCGTGCTGCGATGATCGGCCTGCCGGCAGGTACGAAAGTCTGGCTGGCCGCAGGCACCACTGAYATGCGCAGTGGTTTCAATGGCCTGGCAGCGAAAGTGCAAACCGCGTTGGAAGAAGATCCGTTCAGTGGCCACGTGTTTGTCTTCCGTGGCCGGCGCGGCGACTTGATCAAGCTGCTGTGGTGGACCGGCGACGGCTTATGCTTGCTGGCCAAGCGCCTGGAGCGTGGCCGCTTTATCTGGCCGCAGGCCAGCAGTGGCAGCGTGGCGCTGACGCAGGCCCAATTGTCGATGCTGCTGGAAGGAATCGACTGGCGCCGACCAGAACGCACCTGGCGACCGCAATCGGCCTTGTAAACATGGCACGATTTGCGTAAACTTGGTCGCATGCTCAACGCCGCCAATCTGCCAAACGATATCGAAGCGCTTAAAGCCATGCTGCTGGCGCGCGACGCGGCATTGTTGGCGAGCGAAGCGAAGGTGGCACACTTGAGCGCCGAACTGTCTACGCGCACCGCCGAAATCGAGCATCTGAAGCTGGTGCTGGCGAAGCTGAAGCGCATGCAGTTCGGCCGTCGCTCGGAAAAGCTGGACCAGCAGATCGAACAGTTGGAGCTGCAACTGGAAGACTTGGAAGCCGAAGCAGCCGTGGCGGAGGCGCAAGCGCCGGTGGAGGTTGCGCCGCGCAAGAGNCCAGCAGATCGAACAGTTGGAGCTGCAACTGGAAGACTTGGAAGCCGAAGCAGCCGTGGCGGAGGCGCAAGCGCCGGTGGAGGTTGCGCCGCGCAAGARGGCCGAGCGCAAGCCACTGCCAGCCCACCTGCCACGCGAGGAGCGAGTGCAGATGCCAGCCAGTGAAGCATGCCCGGACTGCGGCGGAAAATTGAGGGTACTGGGCGAAAGCGTGTCGGAGCAGCTGGAATATGTCCCGGCCAGCTTCCGTGTGATTCGCCATGTGCGCCCGAAGCTGGCCTGCGCCTGCTGCGATGCCATCGTACAGGCCCCGGCCGCCAGCCGCCCAATTGAGCGCGGTCTGGCCGGCCCCGGCCTGCTGGCGCATGTGCTGGTGGCCAAATTCGCCGACCACATTCCCTTGTACCGCCAAAGCACTATGTATGCGCGCGAAGGCGTGGAACTGGAGCGCGCCTTGCTTGCCAACTGGGTCGGCGCCGCCGGAGCGCTGCTGCGCCCACTGGTCGATGCGCTGCGCCGACATGTGCTGGCGGCGACCAAGCTGCACGCCGACGACACGCCACTACCGGTGCTTGCGCCGGGCAACGGCAAGACGCGCACGGCGCGTCTTTGGACCTATGTGCGCGACGACCGMGCCAGCGGCGACAGCACGCCGCCAGCGGTATGGTTTGCCTATACGCCCGACCGCAAAGGCGAGCATCCGCAGTCGCATCTAGCCAGCTTCAGCGGCATCCTGCAAGCAGATGCGTATGCCGGATTCAATGCCATCTACGAACAGGCAAAGTGAGCGAAGCCGCATGCTNCTGGGTCGGCGCCGCCGGAGCGCTGCTGCGCCCACTGGTCGATGCGCTGCGCCGACATGTGCTGGCGGCGACCAAGCTGCACGCCGACGACACGCCACTACCGGTGCTTGCGCCGGGCAACGGCAAGACGCGCACGGCGCGTCTTTGGACCTATGTGCGCGACGACCGCGCCAGCGGCGACAGCACGCCGCCAGCGGTATGGTTTGCCTATACGCCCGACCGCAAAGGCGAGCATCCGCAGTCGCATCTAGCCAGCTTCAGCGGCATCCTGCAAGCAGATGCGTATGCCGGATTCAATGCCATCTACGAAACAGGCAAAGTGAGCGAAGCCGCATGCTGGGCTCATGCCCGCCGCAAATTCTACGACTTGCACGCAGCGCGGCCATCGGCCATAACGACCGAAGCGCTACGCCGGATCGGCGAGCTTTATGTCATCGAGGACAGCATACGGGGCAAACCGCCAGACGAGCGGTGCACCACTCGCCAGCGACATGCCAGACCACTGCTAGACGACCTCGAACGATGGCTCCACGCCACGCTCGCCACGTTGTCGCGCAAGTCCGATACGGCATCCGCCATCCTTTACTCGCTCAAACTGTGGCCGGCGCTGACGCGCTATTGCGATGACGGCCGCATCGAGATCGACAACTCCGCCGCCGAGCGAGCCTTGCGCGGTGTGGCCCTGGGCCGTCGCAACTTCCTGTTTGCAGGCGCCGACAGTGGCGGCGAACGCGCTGCCGCCATGTATGGGCTGATCGGAACGGCCAAGCTTAACGGTGTCGACCCCGAGGCTTGGCTGCGCTACGTGCTGGCTCATATCGCCGACCATCCGGTGAATCGAGTGGACGACTTCCTGCCCTGGAACTACGCCGATAAATTCTCCGGCGTTTAAACTCCGCTTCCCAGCGGTGTTGGGAACATCATCGGTTAAAGCAGCGTGGCGCTCAAGACGGCGCTGCTTTGACGCTTACCTTTATCCAGCCAGGACAGCCGCAACAGAACGCCTATATCACGCCAAGAGCAGGCNCCCTGGAACTACGCCGATAAATTCTCCGGCGTTTAAACTCCGCTTCCCAGCGGTGTTGGGAACATCATCGGTTAAAGCAGCGTGGCGCTCAAGACGGCGCTGCTTTGACGCTTACGTTCCTGGTGCAATCCCCTGAAAGATAGACTCGAGGTCAAAGCGGAACGAATCATGGTGATGGGCTTCCCGAATCACGACTCGAACTTCACCGTTTGCGATCGATAGCAACGGACCAATATTCGATTGAATCTCCCGCTTAACCACATCATCTTGGAACAGGATTACAACTTCAGCGTGGATTTGTTGCGATGTTTCCCGGTCAATGTCGCGAATAATAGGCAGTACGAGATCTGTGGCTATTGCGCCAACCAATTCAGAAGCCAGTATCGTATTCAATTTTCATGTCATCCAAAACCCAAGCTCTTCCATTTCACGCTCACACAACGGACAATTTGGCAAATGCACCTTAATAGTTTCCACCGTGATCACGTTGCCTTTGGTCTGACAGCAGGGACAGACGAACTGTTCGAATCCGCAAAATAAGTCAGAACTAACTTCAGCTTTCTCGTGTGGCATTGAAGCGCGCTGTTTCTCATCCAGACCAGAGCGAGATTTTTGATAAAGATATCGATCGGAAGAATTCTTCCCAATGGCACGCTCAATATAGTGATTCGTTCCACATCCACCGCAGGCAAAGCATGTGCGGCCTGCATATCCAGAAGAAATATTGTGGTAATGGTATCCACCTATCTTCATCGTGTAATTGCAAGGACGGCAAATCAGGTCAGTGGGCATGGAGGAAGTATTCCAACGTTTTATGATTGACGACAATCTGAGCGCTCGTCGCCTAGGTCGTTCGATTGATTAATAGTTTAAGTACAGGCTTTCGGATTTGGACGCCTGCAGAGGTGGTCGGCTGCGGCCTGTACCGCTCCGCGCAAGGACGCTATAGCCCACGCAATGTGCCGTTGAATTTCCCACAAGTACAGGAATGTTTAACTGATGTGCCATTTTTCTCGAATCCTATCTTGCTGCCGCAAACGTCGCAGCAAACATTACAGTTTCCGGTGCGGCCAAAAACTCCCCATGCAGCCAAGAAGAGCTGTCGATCAGCATCTGATAGTCCGCCTCGCTTGAATTCTTGAATTGGCGCGCTCATGCGCTGAGAGCTGTCGCTTGTCCCAACCAACTTATTCCCACAATCCTCGCAGTCCGTACCAATCAAGGTCGCGGTGCCACACATTCCGCACGGAACCGATTCCGCTGCTCTTACCAAGGTAGACCTAGGGATACCCCAAAGCTTTTCGCCGTTCGGACCAAATACATCGAGAATATGATTCTCCCAGCGCCCCAAGCTTGCACCCGTTTCGTAGAACGTAACAAGGTCAGCATACGGATTGGGCAAATTTCCGAAACTGCTATTCCACGCATCACGTGATGCACGTGAGCGGTCTAGCTGAGAGTCCGAGGCAGGCTGGAGTTTATCCCTGGCAGGACCGACCCATATTCCGAAAACGCCAAACCGAGCATGATCGATTGAAAGGCCCGCAGCCAAGAACTTGGCAATAAGCATTGACAATCAACTGATACAGGGCTTCCACAGTATTACTGAGATCCTATTTGTTAGCACCAAAAGTAGAAATATAGCATGGCAAACTTCAAATGATGATGGCTTTAGCCGTATTCGACCGGCACTTCAACACTGAAGGTAACTAGCTGCCGGAGCGCGCAGCGTGCAGGAAGTTCAATTGACCGAAGGGGTTGGTCATTACATCACGGGGAACCATACGGCCCTTTCGGTTTCAGCATCAACCAAGACGATGACGTGGTTCGGGTCCATCACCGCAACCATCCCGTCAAGCGCGACAAGATCAAACAACACCGACCAGTGCGCAAAGCCTAGGCCCAAAACGTTGTGTCCGAAGCCGCCATTTTCGAAACGAGCATGCGCTTCACCGATCCGAAGCCCAAACTTTGAATCCCGATATTCTGCATTGGCAAAGTTCCTGGCCACCGAAATCGCTCGCTCTTTACTAATGCTCATTGAGTAGCCCGCGCAATGTCAGAGGTGATGTACATTAATTGCCTCCCTTTTCTTCAATTGCCTCTTCCAGGCTTTGGGCAAATTCAGTCAGCAATTCAAAGCATTGATCGCTTGGATCTGTCTGGGCCCGAATACGTGACAATGCCGTGATCAACAGTATCTGAGAATCTTCATTCAGCGGCCCGTTTGCATCCGATACTTGATTGAACTTCAGTGTGCCCAAGCTACTAATAGCACGATTGATCATGAAGTGATGGTTGACGCCTTCGGCGTCTGACAGCACGATCCCAAGTGATCCACCGTCCATTGAAGCGGAACAATCGTCGATTTTCGAAAAACTGTCAAAGGTGCTCAGCATTCTCAATAAGCTCTAGTAATTTCCTGTTGGATCAAAAAGCGCAGCTCTGAGCTACCGTGCAGTTGCGCTATTCAACCAGCCATCCACACTACGGTTCTGGCCAAGCCCAACTGAATCGAATGCGTCAAATCCAGGCTTGGGCACAACTCCTAGTAACAAAAGTGCTGCGTTGATCGCCCTGTCTCCTGCAACAAAGGCGCCAACTTTGCCCATTTCGGCATAAACGTATGCTTGCGCACCAACGCCGCCAAATATTTCGGCTTCGATGTACGCAATTTTTCCGGTATCACTGAGCTGTCTGCACAACTCTAACAACGATGGCGGCAGCTCAATAGTTCTGTCATCCATCAGTGGCAGCTCCGGAATTCCATAGCGCTCTTGCATAGCGGCTCCAATTGGAATCATTTCGATATCCTGATTTAGCTGAATCGAAGTCAGCTGGTCCGGTAGCTGATGCGGGAACGATCCTCGTTTAGCTAAAAATGCTTGGATGGTGTACATAAAATTCTTATTGGCAGGTCCTGCCTCTTTGCGAACGACTGCTGCTGGCCGGCAGCAGCTTCAATGCACCGTCGCCAGCAACGTTCACCTTTCCGCTTCCTGCCAGCTACGTTGGGCAGGTGCCATCAAGAAGCTGGGACAGGCACGCGGCAACCCTATGTTGAATTTCATTGACTCGTCGAAGCTGACGAGGATGAGTAAGGTCATCGGTACCGACTTCATAGCTATCGCGTCCCACAACGGTTAGCCCAAAGCTCAGCCTCGCAAGGAAGCGGAGCTGACACTCAAGCGGAAGCGCACTAATCCATGCGGCTTCGTCAGAAACTATTTGCATATATCAAGTAGTAGAAATCAGTTGCGAGCCTTCCGCTGGCGGCGGTTTTCGATTGTCAGCCGGAGCGGGAGGCACAGGCCAGTACCGGAAAACGCTCCGTCAGCGCTTCGTCAAGACTACGTAAAAAGCTCCGGCCATATGCACCGTCTTCCAATTCATCCACCAGCACTTGCGGGATATCGGAGACGTATTCTCTGGACAGCGAGGCTAATCCCATGGCGATGGCGGCCACGCTGTCGACATCTCCACCAAAGTTCACGCAATCACGCAACAGGGCAGACATACTGCGATTTCTGAGCAAGGCAGTGCTCACTGCATGCACCGTTTGCATCGCATCGCACTCAACCTCGGCCTGCCAATCACGGCGCAATGAAAGTCCAGTCTGTTGCGCCACAAGGTCCGGCAAGTCGTCCAGCCGGGTATTTTCATAGATGATCAGATGTGCCATCAACGCCACTGCCTGCGATGACAACACGCCTTCGCTAGTGGCGTGGGTGACCATTGCCTGCTCGCTGGCGAGGGCCATCACATGCTGTTTGTCCGCAATTAAGCCAAGCGGCACCGCGCGCATCGCAGCGCCATTTCGCTTGCTGTCGGGGCGGATACGCTGCCTGAGCATGGCCCCGGTCTCGCATTCATCCATGAGCGCCTGAAAACCCTTCGCGTAGCCCTGCCTGCGGTCGCGCCGGTAACAGCGGACATAAGCATCGGCGAAGTCGTCGCTGCGCGCGTCGGGCGTGCCCAGCAGCACCTCGGCGTTGGCAATGCTCATCTGCGTGTCGTCAGTATATCGGCCAGCTTCGAGTCCGAGTTCATGCTCGACGTAAGCGGCCAGCGTGTTGTGTGCGGCAATTTTCTCCCGGCCGCAGAACTCGAAACCCGCTCCGTAAGCATCACCAATCGCAATTTCAACCAGCATTTCAGACTATCCCTTTTGCATGTGGCGGCATAACGCAAAGCTAATCGCCATCGCTCGTAGATGGATCGCGCGGCGACTTCGGTTTGATACCCCGGCGCGCCAATGCCTCGCGCAGCAGGAACTCGATTTCCGCGTTCACGCTGCGCAGGTCCTGGGCGGCCAGGCGTTGCAGTTCATCCCACAACGCCGGGTCTATCCTCAGGGGGAAGGCTTTTTTGCCGGGGCTGGCCATCTTGACTCAGTTATACAAGGTGCCTGTGTTGACGATAGGCTGGGTCTCTTTATCCGAGCACAGTACCACCAGCAGGTTGCTCACCATGGCTGCCTTGCGCTCCGCGTCCAGTTCGACGATCTCGCGTTCGGCCAGCGCATTCAGGGCCGATTCAACCATGCTGACCGCGCCATGCACGATGCGGGAACGGGCGCTGACGATGGCTTCGGCCTGCTGGCGGCGCAGCATGACTTGCGCGATTTCGGGGGCGTAGGCGAGGTGGGTCAGCTTGGCGTCGACGGTTTCCACGCCTGCCGCCTTGAATCGTTCCTGCAGTTCGCTGCGCAGGGCCAGCGACACTTCATCCATGCCGGAGCGCAGCGTCATCTCGCCCTTGGCCAGGTCTTCGCCATCATCGTAGGCATAGCGCGAGGCGAGGTGGCGGATTGCCGCTTCCGCCTGCACCGCTACGTAGCGCTCGAAATCATCCACGTCGAAGATGGCTTGTGCCGTATCCTGCACGCGCCAGACGATGGCGGCAGAAATCTCGACCGGGTTGCCGCGCTTGTCGTTCACTTTCAACGTCGGCGCATTCAGGTTGCGGGCGCGCAGCGACAGGCGCTGCTTGCGGTACAGCGGGAAGGCCCAGCGCAGGCCTTCGCTGCGGTCGGTGCCGATGTATTGGCCGAACAGGGTCAGGATGGCGCTTTCGTTCGGCTGCAGCATGTACAGGCCAGGCGCCAGGAATACCGCCACCAGCACGCAGGCGGCAGCCAGAACCGGCTGGAATCCGCGCAGCAGGAGGAAGGCAAAAATCGCCAGCATGACTACGACGGTCAACGCCAGGTAACCACTGTAAGACGAAAACGGCTTTTCGGTTCGGTTCATGATCGATCCAGGAGGGTTAAATCAAAGTGATATCACTTTAATCTCACTTTGGGGCGTTGTCAAATTATTCTCGTTTGTTTAACCCCTTTTTTCCCGCCCGCCCGATTCCTGTTCAGAAGCGTTCATTTTGAAGGGAGTAATCATGTTGGCGAGGCTTATCCTGGTGTTGTGCACGCTGGCCGGCGGCGTGGCCGTGGCACAGACACCACCATTAATCAGGTCCATCACGACCGGCAGCGAATCGCCGGTACGCGTGCAAAGCGCGACCGTGCAGACCGTCATTTCGGGCGGCATGGCGGAAACGACGGTGAAGCTGGTCTTCTACAATCCGAACGCGCGCCAGCTTGAGGGAGACCTGCAATTTCCTCTCGGCGAAGGCCAGCAGGTAATAGGCTTCGCGCTGGATGTCGGCGGTGAACTGCGTCCGGCAGTGCCGATCGAGAAGGAGCGTGGACGGCAGATCCTGGAGGCTGAGGAGCGCCGCCGCATCGATCCGGCTTTGCTCGAACAAACGCAGGGCAACAACTTCAAGCTGCGCATTTATCCGATCCCAGGCCGCGGCACGCGGACAGTGGAATTGAAGTACGCGGCGATCCTGGCGCGCCAGCAGAAGACTTGGAGCTATCGAATGCCGTTGAAGCACTTCAGCATCCCGGTGGCCCTGGATGTGCGCGTCATGGGAAGTGAAGATGCGCCGGTTGCCATCGGCGTGCCGGATCGCTTCGCGCGCGCAGAGGACGGCTGGCAGTTGGATGTGGCGAAGGCGAAAGGCGAAATCCTGGTGCGGGTACCGGCTGCGCAGGATAAGCCGAAGACCTATCTGGAGGAGTTCAACGGCCAGCAGTACTTCCTCGCCGAAGTGCCGGTGCCGGCCGAACGCAAGCCGCGCACTTTGCCTAAGGTGGTCGGCGTGCTTTGGGACAGCTCGAACTCCGGTTCGCATCGCGCCCTGAAAGCGGAATTGCGTGTGCTGGCAAGCTACCTCGAAGCGGCGGGTAGCGTGGAAGTGCGGCTGGTGCGCCTGCGCGACAAGGCGGAGCCGGTCAAGGCCTTCAAACTGGCAAAAGGGCAGGCGGGGACCCTGCTTGAGGAGCTCGAGTCCACCATCTACGATGGCGCCAGCGCGCTGGCCGACTGGCAGCCGCAGCCCGACGTGGATGAATACCTGATGTTCAGCGATGGCTTGCGCAACTATGGCATGGGTACTTTCCCGCTGCTTGCAAAAGGCCGCCGCCTGTTCACGCTGAGCTCCAGCGCCGGCGCCGACACTGCGCGCCTGGCGGCATGGGCCAATGCCAACGGTGGCAGGCATATCGCCATTGATCCCGTCGACGCGCAGCATGCATCGCAAGAACTGCTTACCGAGGGCGTAAGGGTTATCGGCGCCACCGGCATGCAGACCGGTGATGTGGTGGTTGACGAAAGCCAGGTGCATGCGGGCCTGTTGCGTGTGGCCGGCAAGGTTCGCGGCAGGGAGCCGCTGGTCGTGTCGCTTGAAAACCAGGGCCGTAAATACGACGTTACCATCGATGCGGTCGACGAAAAGAACGCATCCCACCCGTTGGCTGCATGGTGGTGGGCCAATCGCCGCATTGCGCAGTTGGAGGGCAACTATGAACTCAATCGCGCCGCAATCCGGCGTCTTGGACTGGAGTTCGCCCTGCCGACCCGCGAAACTTCGCTGCTGGTGCTTGAACAGCTGGAAGACTATGTGCGTCACGACGTGACGCCGCCCGGGAAATATCGCGCGGCCTTCGAAAAAATGAAGGCCGAAAACCGCACCCAGGTTGCCAACCAGCGCGTAAAGCACCTGGACAATGTGGTGCGGGAGTTCCAGGCTAAAGTGGCGTGGTGGGAGAAACCGTTCCCCAAGAACCGTCCACCGGCGCCTGCGCTGAAGAAGGAGGCGGTTGCCGACATGCGGATGGTCGAGGCCCCGATGATGGAGGCAATGCCCGCGCCAGCACCGCCACCGGCAATGGCTGCGCGTACTGCGCCGGCGGCTCCAATGGCTGTGGATGAGCTGGACATGCAAGCTGATAAGCGCATCAATGGCGGCGCAAGTGTGCGCCTGAAGGCGTGGCAGCCGGATGCGCCTTATACGGCACGCATGCGCAAGGCGGCAGCAGGCGACATGTATCGCATCTACCTGGACGAGCGCCCATCGCATGCCGGCAGCAGCGCTTTCCTGCTGGACGTGGCGGGCCTGATGCTGGAGCGCGGCCAGCGCGACCTGGGCTTGCGCGTGCTGTCCAACCTGGCCGAGATGGAGCTGGAGAATCGCCACGTGCTGCGTGTATTGGCCTACCGCCTGATGGAGGCAGGCGCTCCGCGCCTGGCCGTTCCCTTGCTGGAACGGGTGCAGGACATGGCGGAGGAGGAGCCGCAATCGTTCCGCGATCTTGGGCTGGCGCTTGCCGCCAGCGGCCAGGAGCAAAGGGCAATCGAACAGCTGTACCAGGTGGTCATGCGGCCATGGGATGGGCGTTTTGCCGACGTGGAGCTGATTGCGCTGTCGGAGCTGAATTCGATCGTGGCGCGTGCCAGGTCTGGCGGACGCACGCTCGATACGCGGGGGATGGATTCACGCCTGCTGCGCAACCTGCCGGTGGACTTGCGCGTGGTGCTGACCTGGGATGCTGATAACAGCGATATGGACCTGCACGTTATCGATCCCGACGGAGAGCGCGCTTACTACGGGCACCAGCTGACCTACCAGGGCGGGCGCATGTCGCGGGACTTCACTGGCGGTTACGGGCCGGAGGAATTCATGCTGCGCAACGCCAAGCCGGGCATCTATCGCGTCGAGGTCAACTACTTTGGCAGCGCGCAGCAGATCGTGACCGGTGCGACTACGCTGCAGCTTCACTTCACGACCGGCTTTGGCACCCAGAAAACGGACGACAAGATGGTCACCTTGCGCCTGAAAGAGCAGGGCAGCTCGATCCTGGTCGGCGAATTTGAAGTGAAGCCGAAGTAACGTTATTCCAGCGCCTTGAGGCGGCCCGCCAGGATGTCCGGCACCGGATAATCCGGGTGGGCCTTGCGGAAGCGCTTCCATTGCGCAGCGGCGGATTCAGTGTCGCCGGCGTCCAGCATGTGCTCGATGGATTGCAGCCAGTCTTTCGGGTTCCCGGCATCCAAGGAGCGCACCGCCGCCTTACGCGGCGGGTCGAGTTCATCCACTTCCAATGCCGGCGCCGGCGGTGCGGCTGCAGGCACAGGTGCCGGTGCGGCGGCCGGTACCGCAGGCGGAGGAGCTGCCGCCGCCTGCTCCGGCTCGCGCACCTGCATTTTCGCCTCTGGCAAGGACGATGCTGGCTTCGCTTCGGCGATGGCGGATTCGCGTTTCTTATGCGCCGGGGAGGCTACGTCATTGCTGATCATCGGCACGGGCGGGGCCGCCGGCATTTCCTCCGGCACGATGCGCACTTCCACGGACTGCAATTCCTGGTGCTGGTAGCTGCGCCAGACCGGGAACAGGATAGCGATGCCGGCCAGGCTGGCCGCAAACGCCAGCGGTGCGCGGTAGCGATGCTTGGGTTTTGGCTGCGGGGTTTCTGGCGCCGGATCGTTGGCCGCGGCGGGGCCGGACCGCAGATCCTTCTCGATTTGCGCGAAGATGGCTGCGTCGAGTTCCGCCGACGGCTCCGGCTGCGGCAGGGCAGCCAGCCGGCGCGCCAGGTCCGCGTCTTCGAAATCGTCTTTATCCACCGGTGTCATACCGTCTCCTCCTGCGTGAATTGCTCGCGCAGCTTGCGCATGGCATAGCGCAGGCGGCTCTTCACGGTCTCCGCCGGCGCAGCAACCACCAGCGCAATTTCATCGATGCTCAAGCCGCTGAAGTGTTGCAGCACCAGGGCCTCCTTCTGTTCCGAAGGCAGCAGGCGGATCGCCGCGTGCAGCGCCAGGTTCTGCTGGCGCTCCAGCGCCGTGGCTTCAGCCGAATCCTGCACCAGGATCATATCGCCACATTCCTCGATAGCGGGCTGGCGCTGCATGTCGGCCAGCCGATTGCGGCCGATCTGGTACAGGTATCCGCGAAAGCTGCCTTGCGCAGCATAGCGCGCGCGGGCGTGATGCACCGCCAGCCAGGTTTCCTGCGCGACCTCATCAGCCCACTCGTTGCGCCCACTGCGCCAGGCCAGGAAACGGTACAGGCCACGGCTGTGGCGGCGATACAGCTCCTGGAATGCCGACAACTCGCCATCGCGGTAGCGCAACATCAATTCGTCGTCGGATGGTTCGATGGGCATGCGGGGGGAATTCTAAGTAAGCGCAATCAAGGCGCCCACTTTAGTCAATTCGTTTGTTCTGTGCAAGTAAGTCAAATTCGGTGCCACAAATTCGGTGCCAGGTCTGTCATTTGGACACACAAGCCACACGCTTGATAAATCTCAATACGGGAAATCGGCGGTTGTAGCGTATTGAGATAGATCAAGGGTTATGCCTCGGTGTCCAAATGACAGACCTGGCACCGACTTTGGCGCCGACTTTAAAAACAAAAGCCGCCCATGGGCGGCTTTTGTGGCGGGACATGAAGCGATTATTCGTAGTCGCTCGAATTCAGGCCCATCACGTGCGAGAAGCCGCCGTCGACGTACATGATGTCGCCGGTGATGCCCGACGACAGGTCCGACAGCAGGAAGGCGGCGGCATTGCCCACTTCTTCAATGGTCACGTTGCGGCGCAGCGGGGCGTGGCCGGCAGCGAAGCCGAGCAGCTTGCCGAAGTCCTTGATGCCGGAGGCGGCCAGGGTCTTGATCGGGCCGGCGGAAATGCCGTTGGAACGAATGCCGTGCTGGCCCAGGTTCTCTGCCAGGTAACGTACGGAGGCTTCCAGCGATGCCTTGGCCAGGCCCATGGTGTTGTAATAAGGGATCGCACGAACCGCGCCCAGGTAGGACAGAGTCAGTACGGAGGAGCCTGGCTTCAGCAAGGGCAGGGCGGCTTTCACCATCGCTGGGAAGCTGTACGCCGAAATGTCGTGGGCTACGCGGAAGTTCTCGCGGGTCAGGCCGTCCAGGAACTCGCCGGCGATCGCTTCGCGTGGGGCGAAGCCGATGGCGTGCACGAAACCGTCCAGGCTGTCCCAGCTCTTGGCCAGGTCGGTGAACAGGTTGGCGATTTGTTCGTCGCTGCTGACGTCGCAGTCGAAGACCAGCTTGCTGTCGAATTCGGCTGCGAATTCAGTGATGCGGTCTTTGAAGCGCTCGCCAACGTAGGTGAAAGCCAGTTCGGCGCCTTCGCGGTGGGCAGCTTTCGCGATGCCGTAGGCGATGGAACGGTTGGACAGGACGCCAGTAATCAGGATTTTTTTGCCTTGCAAGAAAGCCATATCTACTCCAATGGGGTTATACCGCAAGAACGGGATTGTAAACGTGCCACGTCCGGGACTGCAAGATCTGAATAGTCTTGCAACCAGTCCCGGACCACCCCTGCAAGCTTGGCAGGGGGTAGCGTGTTGGCAATTCGTTTAGTTGCTGCGGCGGTTCTTCGCTTTGCCGGCTTCGTCACGCTTGACGCGCGCCTTGACCATGCTGACCGCAGGCTTGGATTCGCCGCGAGATGAGGAAGCTTGACGGTAGTTGCTGCGCTTTGGACCGGCACGTTCGTTTTCCACGGCCATCACGGCGTTCTCGATCACGTCGGCCGAAATATCCGTGCCGGCTGCCGAGGCGGAAATATTCGGCACCAGGATGGTCGAGCCGGCCTTGAGTACCGATTTCTGCGGCATGTTGTTGGCCTGGCGGATGGCATCCGGGGTGGTGCCGAAGCGGCGGGCCAGGGAGGCGATGCTTTCGCGGGCGCTGGAAATCTTGTGGGTGGTCCAGCTCGACAGGGCGTGGGTCCACGAGGCCAGGTTGGCAGCGAACTTGGCGGCATTCTCGGTCGGCAGCAGGATCTTGGTCTGCTCGTTGCCGGTAATGACGGGCTTCTTGAATTGCGGGTTCAGGGCCTTGAATTCGTCGACCGAGATCTCGGCCAGCTTGGCGGCCAGGGCCATGTCGATGTCGCGGGTCTTGTCGATCGCGGTGAAATACGGCTCGTTGTCGATCACCGGCAGGTGCACGGCGTATTGCGACGGGTTGGCGACGATATTCTTCACCGCCTGCAGCTTGGGCACGTAGTTGCGGGTCTCGGCCGGCATCAGCTCGGCCAGGCTGTCGAAATCGATCGGCTTGCCGGCGGCCTGGTTGCGCTTGATGGCTTTCTGCACATTGCCTTCGCCCCAGTTGTAGGCGGCCAGGGCCAGGTGCCAGTCGCCGAACATGGTGTACAGGCGCTGCAGGTAGCTCAGGGCGGCGTCGGTCGAGGCCAGCACGGAGCGGCGGTCGTCCTTGAAGGCGTTCTGCTTCAGGTCGTAGTCGCGGCCGGTGCCCGGCACGAACTGCCACAGGCCGGCCGCGTTGGCGGTCGACAGGGCTTGCGGGTTGAAGGCGGATTCGATGAAGGGCAACAGGGCCAGCTCGGTCGGCATGCCGCGCTTTTCCAGTTCTTCCACCACGTGGAAGAGGTAGAGCGAGGCACGGGCCGTGGTGCGGTCGAGGTAGTCCTGGCGGTCGGCATACCACTTGACATGCTTGGCGACCAGGGCATTGTTCACGTCGGGAATGGCGTAGCCGGAGCGGATGCGGCCCCAGACGTCGGTTTCCTTGTATTCTTCCACGGCAGGCTGCAACACCACCGATTTCGCGCTGTCGGTGGATGCCAGGGAGGAGGCTGCCGGCAGCGCGGCGCTCAGCGCCAGGGCGATCAGGACAGCATTTTTGATTCGTTCTTGCATAGAGTTTCGCGGTTGTCGTGTGGAAACAAAGGGCGGACTATCTAAGGCCGGAGTGTAGGGTTGAAACCCGGTCGAGTCAAGAAAAAATTCGCTATGTGACTGATTTTCTTGAATAATTATGTCGATCAGGCTATATAATTGGCGTCTTGGATAACGATTTCTGGATGTATAAATGAGCAACACCCGAGTGGATTACGAAGCCGTTATCGCGGCAACCGAGCAGTGGCTGGAGAAGGCTGTCATCGGCCTGAACCTGTGCCCCTTCGCCAAGGCCGTGCATGTGAAGAAGCAGGTGCGCTATGTGGTGTCGGAGGCGTCCTCGCCAGAGGAATTGCTGGAAGACCTGATCAAGGAGCTGGAATTCCTGGCCGCGGAAGACCCGGAAGTGGTCGATACAACCCTGCTGATCCATCCTCTGGTGTTGCAGGATTTTGGGGATTACAACGAATTCCTGGATGTGGCCGATGCGGCTTTGGAAGAGCTGAAGCTTGACGGCGAGCTGCAGGTGGCCAGTTTCCACCCTGAGTACCAGTTTGCCGATACCGATAAGAACGATATTTCCAACTATACGAACCGTTCGCCTTATCCGACCCTGCATTTGCTGCGCGAGGCGTCGATTGACCGTGCGGTGGAAGCGTTCCCGGAGGCGGCCGATATCTTTGAGAAGAATATCGAGACCATGGAAAATCTCGGCCATGATGGCTGGGATAAGCTGGGCTTGCAGGTGAAGTGATGGCGCAAGATAAAGTACCCGAGCGGCCGGATACGCCTTGCGTGGCGGTTTGCTCGACGACCTTCGATGAAATTTGCCGCGGCTGTGGACGGACGTATCTCGAGGTTGCGCACTGGGTGGCCATGAGTGCGGAGGAGAAGGAGAAGGTGTGGCAGCGGATCCTGGCGCAGGGGTATCCGCGGCGCAATTCCTGAAAACCGGTAGGGCTGGGTCTGACCCAAGGGTCAGGCCCACAACGGTCTCAAGGCCAAGGGTTTTGTCGGCATGTTACCAAACCCATGACGGTTGAGCAGACTGGGTCTGACCCTGCGGGTCAGACCCTGGTTTACCGGTTTTACTCAGCCTTCCACGCCCCAATAAAGTCCTTCTTGCCAATCTCCAGCCCGTTATGGCGCAGGATGTTGTACGCGGTGGTCGCATGGAAGGTGAAATGCGGCAGCGCATAGTGCATCAGATACTCCTGCCCGACCCACTGCTTGGCCTTTTCGCCGCTACCGGTAGTTACCGATCGTTGCGCGGAATCCTCAATTGCCTGGCGCGGCAGCGAATCCAAAAAGGCCAGCGTGCGCTGGATGCGCAGTTTTAATTCACCAATGGTCTTTTCAGTATCTTCGTAAGCCGGCACATCGGCCCCCGCCAGGCGTGCGCCTGCGCCCTTGGCGAAGTCAGCAGCAATCTGGATTTGGCGGGTAAAAGGCAACATATCCGGGAACAGACGGAACTGCAGCAGGGCATTCGGATCAATCTTCTTTTCTTCGATATGCGCCTCGGTCTTGTCGAGGATGGACAACAGGCTGCCGAGGATTTGGCGGAACACCGGGATCGAAGCGGAATACATGGAAAACGACATAGGGAAACTCCTCTGATATAGAGTAGCGATGATAGCGCGTTACGTGCATAATTGCTGTTGGATAATCTTTTCCACCAGACCCGCTGAATGGCTCGGAATTTTTATAACAAATTTAGGTCCCGCCTGAGCGCTCTGTATGGGCTGTCGATTTATGGCGCCTTGTTACTGGTGGTATTCGGCGGCCTGGTGATTCCGGCTATTATCGGCTCTTACCTGCTGATCGGGGTGCACGAACAGAAGTCGGCCCAGACCGTCCTCAACGAATCGCTGCAGCGCAACGCCGACATCCTGGCCCTCGGCATGCAGGAATCCCTGTGGAATATGAATGCGGAATCGGCCCACTCGCTGGTCGAATCCGTCATGCGCGACCGTTCGGTGCTGCAGGTGCAGGTCACCGGCCAGGCCGATACCCAGTTCATGCACGTCGAAGCGCCCAAGCGCGCCATCGGCAATGTGGTGCGGGCCGAGCGCGAAATCATGGTGCGCGGCGAGAAGATCGGCAAGATCATGGTCGAGATGGACGATGCCCGCAGCCAGCAGGAATTGCGCGAGAAACAGCTGTCCTATGTATTCGTGCTGGCGGCCCAGCTCACCGTGTCGCTGCTGCTGATCGTGCTGTTCCTGAACCAGCGCCTGCTGAAGCCCTTGCGCAAGCTGATGCGCTTCTCCGACCGCCTGTCGCACGGCGACTTCGAAACGCGCATGGAGTTGAGCGGCAGCGATGAACTGGGCCGCCTGGCCGGCCAGCTGGACCAGATGCGGGTGGCAATCAAGCACCTGTTCGAAGACATCGCCCAGCGCGAGGAGCGCTTCCGCACCATCGTGACCCAGGTGCCGGGCGCCGTATTCCGCTTCCGTCCCGATGGGCCGATCGATTTCGTCTCGGACGCCATCGAAGAAATTTCCGGCTACTCCGCGGCGCAATTCATGCGCAGCACCACCCATGCCTGGGCCAACCTGATCTGCCCGGAAGACCGCAAACGCCAGCGCCGCGTGGTAGTGCAGGCGATCCAGGACGGCAAGCCTTACGAGATCGAATACCGCATCATGGACTCCGCCGGCACCGAGCGCTGGGTGGCCGAGAATGGCCAGCCGCAGGCGGCGGAGGCGGGCGGGGCGCCTTGGGTGGACGGCATCATTTCCGATATCAGCCAGCGCAAGCACAATGAAATGCGCATCGAGGGCCTGCTGGCGGAGCAGAGCGCGATCCTGGATAACGTGATGTTCGGCGTGATGTTCGTGCGCCACCGGACCATCGTCTCGGTCAACCGCCGCTGCGAGGAATTGTTCGGCTATGAGCCGGGCCAGATGATCGGCGCTTCCACCGCCATCGTGTTCCCGACCACCTTCGATTTCGAATCGGCCGGTGCGCGCCAGTATTCCACGCTGGGCAACGGCGAGTACTTCAGCGAAGAGCGCAATTACCGCCGCCAGGACGGCTCGCTGTTCTGGTGCATGGTGTCCGGCTGCGCCATCGACCAGAACCGCCCGAACGAAGGCTCGATCTGGGTCTATGCCGACATCAGCGCCCGCAAGGAAGCGGAAGAAAAATTGCGCCTGTCGGCCACCGTGCTGGAACACATCGCCGACGGCGTGATGGTGATCGACGACAAGGGCACCATCGTTGCCGTCAATCCGGCCTTCACCCAGATTACCGGCTATACGGAGATCGAAGCGCTGGGCCACGACGTCGGCCTGACGCGTTCCGGCCGCCACGACGAAGGCTTCCACGCCGGATTGTGGAAAGAGCTGGTGGAGCACGGCTACTGGCGCGGCGAAATCTGGAGCATGCGCAAGAGCGGCGAGTTGTTCCTGGAGTGGCTGACGCTGACCGCCGTACGCGACACGCGCGGGGTGACGACGCACTATGTCGGCGTGTTCAGCGACATCACCCTGGTCAAGGAGTCGCAGGAAAAGCTGGACCACCTGGCCCACCATGACGCCTTGACCCAGTTGCCGAACCGCCTGCTGTTCCACGACCGCCTGCAGCACGCCATCCAGCGCGCCGTGCGCGGCAACGAGCAGCTGGCGCTGCTGTTCATCGACCTGGACCGCTTCAAGAACGTCAACGACACCCTGGGCCACCACATCGGCGACGAGCTGCTGAAGCAGGTGGCACATGCGCTGGCGGAAAAGCTGCGCGAAGGCGATACCCTGGCGCGCCTGGGCGGCGACGAATTCATCGTGCTGCTGGAAGACGTGGAAGGCCAGTACGGCGCCGGCCAGGTGGCCGAAAAGCTGGTGACCATGTTCGAGCATCCATTCATAGTGGCGGGCCATGAACTGTTCGTCACCTGCTCGATCGGCGTTTCGGTATTCCCGACCGATGCCAGCGACCTGAATATGCTGATCCGTAATGCCGACGTGGCCATGTACCAGGCCAAGGCGCGCGGGCGCAACGGCTACCGCTTCTACCAGCCATCCATGTCGGGCGAGGGCGTCGAGCGCCTGCGCCTGGAAACCTACCTGCGTCGCGCCATCGAGAAAGAGGAAGTGTTCCTGAACTTCCAGCCGCAGGTCGAAATCGATTCGGGCAAGCTGCTGGGCGTGGAAGCGCTGGTGCGCTGGAACCATCCTGAACTGGGCCTGGTGCCGCCGAATCGCTTCATCCCATTGGCCGAGGATACGGGCTTCATCAGCCAGTTGGGCCAGTGGGTCCTGTACGAGGCCTGCCGCCAGATGGTGCGCTGGCAGGAAGCCGGCCTGCACGTGCCGAAGATTGCCGTCAACCTGTCCGCCAAGCAGTTTGAGCGCGGCAGCATGGTCAGCATGGTGGCCGACATCCTGCGCGAGACCGGCCTTGAGCCGCACCGCCTGCAGCTTGAAGTGACCGAATCCGTGATCATGAATACCGGCGATGCGCTGGGCTTCATCAACGACCTGCACGCGGTTGGCGTATCGCTGGCGATCGACGATTTCGGTACCGGCTATTCGTCGCTGGCGTACCTGAAGCAGATGCCGGTGCAGACCCTGAAGATCGACCGCTCCTTCATCAAGGACATCTCGACCGACGTCAATGATGAAGCGATTGCCATCGCCATCATCCAGTTGGGCCGCAGCATGAACCTGTCCGTCATCGCCGAAGGCGTGGAGACGGAACAGCAGGCGGCCTTCCTGCTGCGCCACGGTTGCAATCAGGCGCAGGGTTTCTATTACAGCCGTCCGGTGATGCCGGACGATTTGCTGCAGCGCTGGCTGCCATAAAGAGGGAGCCATGCTCAAACCGAAGAAGATTTCCCGCCGCCATTTCCTGCTGGGCGGTGTCGCCGTCGCCGGGGCCATGGTAGTCGGCTGGGGCGTGATGCCGCCGCGCCAGCGCGTACGCGGCCAGGCCCCGCTGCCGCTTGAAAACGGCGCGGTGGCCCTGAACGGCTGGATCGCCATCGCGCCGGACGGTAGCGTGCAGCTGGCCATGCCGCGCGCTGAAATGGGGCAGGGTATCCACACCGCGCTGTCCATGCTGGTAGCGGAGGAGCTGGATGTGAGCCTGGATGCGATCAGCTTGATCCAGGCGCCGGCCGACAAGATCTACGCCAACCTGGCGGTGATGCGCGAAACCTTGCCATTCCACCCGGACGATACGGGCAAGTCGAAGGAGCTCTCGAGCTGGATGCTGGGCAAGGTTGCGCGCGAGATGGGCATTGTGATTACCGGCGGTTCTTCCAGCGTCAAGGATGCCTGGTCCTCGATGCGCGAGGCCGGCGCCACGGCGCGCGCCATGCTGGTTGCCGAAGTGGCGCAGCAGTGGAAAGTGCCGCCGGAGCAGGTGCGCGCCGAGAATGGCGTGCTGTATCACGACATCAGCAAGAAGTCGGTCGGCTACGGCGTGGTCGCCGCGCGCGCAGCGCTTGGCCAGCCCGGCAAAGTCACCTTGAAAGACCCGCACAGCTTCCGCCTGATCGGCACCAGCGTGCCGCGCCGCGATTCGCGCATCAAGTCGGAAGGCACGGCGCTGTATGGCATCGACGTGCGCCCGGAAGGCATGGTGTATGCGGCGGTGCGCATGTCGCCGGTGGTGGGGGGCAAGGTCGCGGGCGTTACGCCGGGCGAAGTGGTGAAGATGCCGGGCGTGCTGTCGGTGATCGATTTTTCCAACGCCATCGAAGAGAATTACGGTGCCGGGGCCGGCGTTGCAGTCCTCGCGAAGAGCTACTGGCAGGCTAGGCAGGCCGCCGCCGCGCTGCCGATCCGCTGGGACGATGGCGCCAACGCCAAGCTGTCCAGCGAGGCAATCTATGCGTCGCTGGCGAATGCCATCGAGGCCGAGGACGGCGACAATTACCATAAGCGTGGCGACATGGCGCAGGCGGCCAGCGCCTTGCGCACCATCAAATCGGTGTATCGCGTGCCCTACCTGGCACATGCCTGCATGGAGCCGATCAACTGCACGGCCCAGGTCAGGGACGGCAAGGTCACGGTATGGGTCGGCACCCAGGCGCCGACCTTTGCCCGCGCCGCTGCCGCCCGCGTGGGCGGCGTCAGCGAAGCCAATGTGATCCTGCATGAGTACCTGCTGGGCGGCGGCTTTGGGCGCCGGCTGGAAATGGACATGGTGGCGCAGGCGGTCGCCATTGCGCGCGAAGCCAAGGGCCTGCCGGTGCAGGTGATCTGGACTCGCGAAGACGACACCACGCACGACGTTTACCGTCCGGCCGCCATGGCGCGCATGACGGCGGGCCTCGATGTGGCAGGCAATATCATCGCGTGGGAAGCCAAGACCGCTGGCGGCGCGCTGACCCACCAGTTCACCAAGCGCAACCTGCGCATGCCGGGTGCGGGGCCGGATCGTTCGACTGCCGAAGGCGTGTACGACATGCAGTACGAAGTCCCGAACCAGCAGATCAACCACGTCGTGGTCGACAGCGCCGTCCCGCTGGGCAACTGGCGCTCGGTGGGCCATTCGCAAAATGCCTTCTTCAAGGAGAGCTTTGTCGACGAAATGGCCAGCGCGGCCGGCAAGGATCCAGTGGAATTCCGCCGCACCATGCTGCTCAACCATCCGCGCCACCTCGCTGTGCTGAATGCCGCCATTTCCAAGGCCGGCAAGGTGCCGGAAGGGCGCGCGCATGGCGTCGCGCTGCACCAGTCCTTCGGCGCCATCGTCGCGCAAGTGGCGGAAGTGTCGGTGCTGGACAAGCAGATCCGTGTGCACCGCGTGGTCTGTGCGATCGACTGCGGCATTGCCGTCAATCCGAACATCATCGCGCAGCAGGTGGAGTCGGGCGTGGTGTACGGCCTGTCGGCGGCGCTGGGCGGCGAAATCACCATCAAGGACGGCAAGGTCGTGCAAAGCAACTTCGCCGATTACCCGGTACTGCGCATGAATGAGGTGCCGCTGGTGGAGACGGTGATCGTGCTGAGCGCCGAAGCGCCGCAAGGCGTGGGCGAGCCTGCGACGCCGCCCATCGCGCCGGCGGTGGCCAACGCGGTGTTCGCGCTGACGGGGCAGCGCTTGCGCAGCCTGCCCTTGAAGTTGGCTTAACTGCGCTGGTCCAGCAGTGCGCGCAGGTTGCATTCCTGCTGCCACAGGCGGCGCTCCGCGGTGGACGCAGCCTGGTGCGCCAGTTCTTCGTCCGAAAGGTGGGCCTGGATTTCAAGCAGGCGGTGCGCCACGTTAGGATCCGGCAGCATGGTGCCGAAGAAGGCCACGTGCTCGCGGCGCTGGATCAGCAGGGTGGGGAAATTCTCGACATCCAGGTCGCCAACCAGGTCGGCATGGTCTTCGATATCGACCCACAGGAAGTATTTGTCCGGGTGGCGGCTCGCCAGTTCTTCGAAAACTGCGCGGTAGGAAGCGCAGGTGCCGCACCAGGCGGCGCACAGGCAGGTGACCACCAGGTGGTCCTGTGCCAGCGCGGCGGCGACTTCGGCGCGGTTGTCGGCATGTAGGGTAGTGCTGTGCATGGGGTGCTATTGTACATGCCCACAGGGTAAAATACCGGCCATGGCTACCATTCTTGCAATCGAAACATCCTCTGAAATGGCTTCCTGCGCCTTGCTGCGCGGGGAGCGCGTGTATTTCCGCGAGTCGTCCGGCGTGCGCACCCATTCCCAGGCCGTGCTGCCCATGATCCAGGAGCTGCTCGCGGAGGCGGGCATAGTCCTGCGTGATTGCGATGCCATCGCCTACGGCGCCGGCCCAGGTTCCTTTACCGGCGTGCGCACCGCTTGCGGCATCGCCCAGGGCCTCGGTTTTGGCGCCGGCCTGCCGCTGCTGCCGATCGTGACACTGGACGCCATGGCGCTGGCCTGCCGCGAGCGCCACGCGTCCGATGAAGTTCTGGCGGTGCTCGATGCGCGCATGAATGAAGTGTATTGGGCCCAGTACCGTTTTGAAGGCGGCCTGCCGCTTGCGGTCCTGCCGCCAGCCCTGTCGGCGCCTGGCGCCGTCGCCCCGGCAGCTGCGGCGTGTGCCTGCGGCAACGGCTTTGCCGCCTATGCCGAAGCGTTTGCCGGCAAGGCCTTCGCCGACGGCGCCGATGGCGCCATCATGCCGCATGCGGTGCAGGTCGCGCAGCTCGGGCGCGCCGCTTTCTCTGCCGGGCACGCCGTGCCGGCAGCCCAGGCGCAGCCGCTGTACCTGCGCAATAAGGTTGCCTACACCAAGGCGGAACGTCAGGAAATGAAGGCGTCGCAGGCATGATGCATCAGTTATGGGATCTGGCCCGGCTTATTTACGAGCCGATGCAGGAAAGTGACCTCGATGAGGTGGTGGCGCTGGAACAGCAGGTTTACCCATATCCATGGAGCCGCACCAATTTTTCCGATTCGCTGTCGCAGGGCTATCACGCCTGGGTGCTGCGCGCCCAGGATCGCCAGTTGATGGGGTATTTCCTGGTGATGGGGATTGTCGACGAGGCGCACCTGCTGAATGTCGCGGTGTCGCGCAACTGGCAGGGCCGCGGCGTGGGGCGCTTGCTGGTGAACCAGGCGGTTGCCTTGTCGCGCGGGCTCGGCATGGAGTCGATCCTGCTGGAAGTGCGGCCGTCCAACGTGCGTGCGCTGGAAATTTACCAGCGCTATGGTTTTGCCGAAATCGGCCGCCGCAAGGGGTATTATCCTGCTGCCGATTCAACCCGTGAGGACGCTATCGTGATGCGTTTTGGGCTATGACGGATCGTCGATCCGCAGTGTTCCTGGAGGAGATGGGCGTGGGGCCGCAGTGGCGCCTGCGCAATCGCCCGGTTTCGCCTGGCGCCGCCGATGCAGCCGTGGCCGAGCCCGAGCCTGGGCCCGCGCACGCACATGCACAAGCGCCGCTGGCGCCGGTGCAAGCCGAGGCCCCGCAGGCCGCAGTCGTCGTCCCGCACTCCGCGCCCGTTGCGCCGGCGCCTGCTGCCGCTGAAGCAGTCGCCGACATGCCGCCTGCGCCGGCCGCTCCCGTCGCGCCCCCTCGCACGGCCGGCACGCCAAGCATCACATCGACAGGCGAGGACATGTCCTGGTTTGACGACGCCCCGACGCCCGAATACAAACCGCAGCGCAAGAAAGTGGCAGCACCCGAGCAGCCCGCCGAAGCTCCGCCACAGCGCCAATCCCAAGCCCAGGCGGCACGGCCGGCGCCAATTGCGCCGCGCCCTGCCAGCGCCCCGCCAGCAGCCAAGCCAGACGATATGCCAGCCTACGACGATATTCCGATGGACGAACCGCCATCCTGGTTCGACGACGAGCAAGCTGCCGCGCCGGTCAGGGCCCCGGCTGCCGCCCGCGCTGCGCAGCAGGGGCAATTCAGCGACGAACAGATCGCCCAGATGGACTGGCCCGCGCTGCAGGCGGCAATCGGCGCCTGCAGCCGCTGCGGCCGTTGCGAAACCCGCCAGCAGGCGATCCCGGGCCGCGGCGACCAGCAGGCAAGCTGGATCGCCCTCGATACCGCACCAGGCCCGGCTGAAGACAGCGAAGGCTACCAGTTTGCCGGCGACCCTGGCTACCTGCTGGACAATATGCTGAAAGCCGTCGGCCAGGCCACGGAAAAGGGCGCCTACCTCACCAGCCTGGTGAAATGCCACGCCCCAAGCGCGCCGAGCGCCGAGGAGCTGCAGGCCTGCCGTCCATACCTCCAGCGTGAACTGGAACTGACGCAGGCAAAAGTCATCGTCGCCTTCGGCCACACCACCGGCAAGGGCTTGCTGGGCGGCGCCGCCCGCGGCCGCATCATGCTGCACGGCGCTGTGCCAGTCGTTGCCACCTACCACCCGGCCGACCTGCTGAAAAAGCCGGAAGACAAGGCCAAGGCATGGCAGGACCTGTGCCTTGCCAAAGCCGCCCATGCCGGCCGACGCTAGGACATTCCATCGCAAATGGGGCCACCTCACGCGGCCCCACGTCCGCGCGCTGGCCTGGCTGCTCGATTCGCCCGACCTGCTCGACCCGGCCAGCGCGCACTGGCAAGGCAGGATCGCCACGCTGGGGCCCATAGCGCCCGCCGTAGCCAATTGGCTGGACGACCTCGACGCCGATCCATCGCCGCTGGACGAAGCCCTCGGCAACCGTTTCTACTCGCGCCTTGGCCTGTACGCTGAAAAGCTGATGGCCTTCTACTTCGCGCAGCAAGGCACCCTGGCCGCGCACGGCCTGCAGGTCCGTGACGGAAAGAATGGCACCATCGGGGAATTCGACTTCCTCCTGCAGGAGGAGGGCAGCGAAAACCTGCGCCACATCGAGTTCGCCACCAAGTTCTACCTGCTCGACGGCGACCCGGACAGTGGAAACTATAATCGCCTCATCGGCCCCAACCTGGCCGATACGCTCGGCCTGAAGATGCGCAAGATCTTCAACGCCCAGTTGCAGCTCTCCCAACATCCGATCGCGCAAAAAGTCGCGCCGGCGCCGATCACCAGGGCCCAGGCCCTGGTCAAAGGCTGGCTGTTCTACCACGCCACCGAAGCAGCGCCGCAGATCGAAGGCATCTCGCCCGACCATTGCCGCGGTCACTGGCGGACCCATGCCGAACAAGCCGCAGCCCAAGACGGGCAATTCATCGTGATGCCGCGCCTGCACTGGCTGGCGCCCCTGCGCACGCCGGTGCTGCGCAGCGAAAGCGCGCCGACTCCGGCGCCGCTCACGCGCGCGGCATTGCTGGACGTCCTGGCGGAAAAATTCGCCACCGACACAAACCCGGTGCTGGTCGCAACGGTGCAGGAAGAGGGCGGCTGGCTGGAAGAAGTGGAGCGCGGCTTTGTGGTGCCGGATGACTGGCGCGCCCGTGCCCAGGCGCGCCGCAGCGACGGGGCTTTGCCGTCTTAGTGATGCTCGCCGATCAGGCCGAGCGAATCCTGCTTGCGCTGGTTGGCGGCATGCAGCGCCATGATGGCCAGCATCGAGCCCGCGAGGAACAAGCCAAACAGCACGATGATCGTGTTCAGCGCCAGGCCCAGCTTCACCATCATGGCATACACGGCCAGCATGGTCAGGATCGACAGGTTCTCGTTGAAGTTCTGCACCGCGATCGAATGTCCAGCGCTCATCAGGACGTGCCCCCGGTGCTGCAGCAGGGCATTCATCGGCACGACGAAGAAGCCCGACAACGCACCTACCACCAGCAGCAGTACATAGGCAAGGCGCAGGTCGTGCACGAAAATCATCGACATCACGATCACGCCCATCGCGATTCCCAGCGGGATCACCGACAGCGCCTTGCACAAGGTGATGAAGCGCGCCGACATCACTGCGCCCAGCGCTACCCCGACCACCACGATGGCGACCGTGGTGGTGGCTTTATTCAGCGGCATGCCGAGAGACTGCCTGGCCCATTCGAGTACGATGAACTGCAAGGTCGCCCCCGCACCCCAGAACAGGGTGGTGACGGCGAGGGAAATCTGGCCCAGCTTATCGCGCCACAAGATGCCGCAGCAATCTGCGAAATCGCGGATCAGCCGGAATGGGTGGCGTTCTTGCCGCGGGTAGACGTAGCCGGTGTCCGGTATGCGCAGGTTGAAGATGGTTGCCAGCAGGTAGACCACGCCAACCCAGGCCAGCGCGATTTCGCTGACCGTATCGAAGCCGGTATCGACGCCGGGCACGTCTAGCGCCAGCAGCCCGGCCGAGACCGGGCCGCCGATCAGGGCGCCGCCCAGTGCGGTGCCGAGGATAATCGAGCTGACGGTCAAGCCTTCGATCCAGCCGTTGGCGGCTACCAGCTTCTCAGGCGGCAGCAGTTCGGTGAGGATGCCGTACTTGGCCGGTGAATAGATCGCTGCGCCCAGGCCGGCGACAGCATAGGCAAGCAATGGGTGCACGTCATAGAAAAACAGGGCGCAACCGAAGATCTTGATCATGTTCCCGATCAGCATGACGCGGCCCTTGGGCAGGGCATCGGCAAAGGCGCCGACAAAGGCTGCCAGCAGCACGTAGAACAGGACGAAGGTCTCCTTCAGCATCGGCGTCATCCACGCCGGCGCTTTCATGGTACCCAGTACGTAAATTGCGATGATCAGCAACGCAGAATCGGCTAGCGACGAGAAGAACTGCGCCGCCATAATGGTATAGAAACCTCGTTTCATTGCGCTTAGTGCTTATGTTCTCCGATTAGGCTGAGCGAGTCGTGCTCGCGCTGGTTGGCAGCATGCAGTCGCATGATGCCAAGCATGGAGCCGGCAACGAACAAGCCAAACAAGACGATAATGGTATTCAGGCCCAGGTGCAATTTCACCATCAGCGAGTACACCGCCAGCATGGTCAGGATCGACAGGTTCTCGTTGAAATTCTGTACCGCGATGGAGTGGCCCGCGCTCATCAGCACGTGGCCGCGGTGTTGCAGCAGCGCATTCATCGGCACCACGAAGAAGCCTGACAGCAAGCCCACCACCAGCAGCAGCGGGTAGGCCAGGCGCACGTCGTGCACGAAGACCATGCCCATCACGATGATGCCCATGGCAACGCCCAGCGGGATCACCGTCAGCGATTTGCGCAGCGTGATGAAGCGTGCCGACATGCCGGCGCCGATTGCCACGCCCACCGCGACGATAGCGATGGTGCTGGTCGCTTTATTCAGCGGCATGCCCAGCGATTGCTTGGCCCATTCCAGGACGATGAATTGAAGCGTCGCGCCGGCACCCCAGAACAGGGTGGTGACGGCCAGCGAAATCTGGCCCAGCTTGTCGCGCCACAGGATGCTGCAGCATCCGGCGAATTCGGAAATCATGCGCAGCGGGTTGCGTTCCTGGTGCTCGTAGATATAGCCGGTATCCGGGATGCGCAGGTTGAACAGGGCCGCCAGCAGGTAAGTTACCCCGACCACCGCCAGTGCAATCTCGGCCGTGGTATCGAGGCCCGTTTCGATGCCCGGGATATCGATGTGCAGCAGCGCTGCCGAGACCGGCCCGCCGATCAGGGCCCCGCCCATGGCAATGCCGAAGATGATGGAGCTGACCGTCAAGCCCTCGATCCAGCCATTCGCTACCACCAGCTTTTCCGGCGGCAGCAGCTCAGTCAGGATGCCGTATTTGGCCGGCGAGTACACCGCGGCGCCAAAACCGACCACGGCATAAGCTGCCAGCGGGTGCACGTGATAGAAAATCAGTGCGCAACCGAAGATCTTGATCAGGTTGGAAATGAACATGACCCGGCCTTTCGGCAGGGCGTCAGCGAAAGCGCCTACAAATGCTGCCAACAGCACGTAAAACAGCACAAAAGTCAGCTTCAGCAATGGGGTCACCCATGGCGGAGCTTGCATGGTCAGCAGCAGGTCGATCGCCACGATCAGCAGAGCATTGTCTGCCAGCGACGAAAAGAACTGCGCGGCCATGATGGTATAGAAACCACGATTCATTCAGGGACGCCAGATAATAATCTCGGGATGCTTTATACCATGGAAAGTAAGGTTTCCCAAGAATTCGGCCAGCATCTGGCAGGCGCAAAAGGTAGAATGCTGCTTTCTTATTCTGCTGGTTTTTGATATGCCTAGGCCAATAGTCGCGCACATCCACCTCGCTGCAATGCAGCATAACCTGGCGCGCGCCAAAGCCTGCGCGCCGGGCGCAAAAGCCTGGGGCGTCGTCAAAGCCAATGCTTACGGGCATGGGCTGGAACGCGGCATGCGCGGTTTCGCCGCAGCAGATGGCCTGGCGCTGATCGAGCCGGACAATGCCGTGCGCCTGCGCGAACTCGGCTGGAATAAGCCGATTCTTCTTTTAGAGGGATGGTTCGACTCTGCTGACTTGCTGGCCATGGCGGAACATAGTATTGAAGGCACCGTACATTGCCTGGAGCAGCTTGAGTTGCTGGAGCGTACAGCGCTGGCGCGGCCAATCAATGTGCACCTGAAAATGAACACCGGCATGAACCGCCTCGGTTTCAAGCCGGGCGAATACGCCGCCGCCCACGCCCGCCTGCGCGCCATCCCGCATGTCGGCACGGTTACCCTGATGACGCACTTTGCCAATGCCGACCAGCTGCATCACCCGTGCATGCCGCTGGCGGAGCAGGTGCGCCGCTTTAATGATGGCACTGCCGGCCTGCCCGGCCCGCGCAGCCTGTGCAATTCGGCCGGCATCTTGCATATGCCGCAACTGGGCGCCGGCCTGGCGACAGACTGGATCCGCCCCGGCATCATGCTGTACGGCGGCTCGCCCGGCGGCAAGACTGCCGAGGAGTTCGGACTGAGGCCGACCATGACCCTGTCCAGCGAATTGATCGGCGTGCAGGAAATCGGTGCTGGCGACTATGTCGGCTACGGCAGCCGCTTCAGGGCCGAGCAAGCCATGCGCATCGGCGTGGTGGCCTGCGGCTATGCCGACGGCTACCCGCGCCACGCGCCGCTCGACACGCCGATCCTGGTCGATGGCGTGCGCACGCGCCTGGTCGGCCGCGTCTCGATGGACATGCTGACGGTCGACCTGGCCAATGTGCCGAACGCCCGCGTCGGCAGCAAAGTCGTGCTGTGGGGGGAGGGCATGCCGATCGACGATGTGGCAACTGCCGCCGGCACCATCGGCTATGAATTGATGTGCGCCCTGGCGCCGCGCGTGCACGTGACCGAGGCTTAAACCATGGCCAAGGCGAAGACCAACTATACCTGCAGCGAATGCGGGGGCATCAGCAGCAAGTGGACCGGCCAGTGCTCGTCCTGCCAGCAGTGGAATACCATGGTGGAAACGGTGCTCGAAGCCGCCGGCGCCAATCGCTTCTCGCAGACCCAGCACCAGTCGCTGGCGCAGACCGCGCCCGTACTGTCGCTGCAGGATATCGAAGCGCTGGACGTGCCGCGCTTTGGCACCGGCATCGAGGAATTCGACCGTGTGCTGGGCGGCGGCCTGGTGGCGGGCGGCGTGGTGCTGATCGGTGGCGACCCGGGCATCGGTAAATCGACCCTGCTGCTGCAGGCGCTGGCGAATATGTCCAAGGTCAAGAGCGTGCTGTATGTCAGCGGCGAGGAATCGGGCGCCCAGATCGCGCTGCGCGCCAAGCGCCTGGCGGTCGATGCCAAGGACCTCAAGCTGCAGGCCGAAATCCAGCTCGAGAAGATCCTCGGCACCCTGGCCGACCTCAAGCCGCAAGTGGCGGTGATCGACTCGATCCAGACCTTGTATTCGGATGCCCTGGCCTCGGCGCCAGGCTCGGTGGCCCAGGTGCGCGAATGCGCGGCCCAGCTGACCCGCGTCGCCAAGACCAGCGGCATCACCATCATCCTGGTCGGCCACGTCACGAAGGAAGGCGCGCTGGCGGGCCCGCGCGTGCTGGAGCACATCGTCGACTGCGTGCTGTATTTCGAGGGCGACAACCATTCCAGCTTCCGCCTGGTACGCGCCATCAAGAACCGTTTTGGCGCCGTCAATGAGCTGGGCGTGTTCGCCATGACGGAGAAGGGCCTGAAAGGCGTGTCGAATCCTTCTGCGCTGTTCCTGTCCTCGCATGAGAACCAGGTGCCAGGTTCCTGCGTCATGGTGACGCAGGAGGGCACGCGCCCGCTGCTGGTTGAAGTGCAGGCCCTGGTCGATACCAGCCACCTGCCCAATGCGCGCCGCCTGTCGGTCGGCCTGGAGCAGAATCGCCTGGCCATGCTGCTGGCGGTGCTGCACCGGCATGCCGGCATCGCGGCCTTCGACCAGGACGTGTTCATCAACGCCGTGGGCGGCGTGAAGATCACCGAACCCGCGGCCGACCTGGCCGTCCTGATGGCGATCAACTCCTCGATGCGCAATAAGGCACTGCCGAACGGCTTCGTGGTCTTTGGCGAAGTGGGCCTGGCGGGCGAAATCCGCCCGGCGCCGCGCGGCCAGGAGCGTCTGCGCGAAGCGGCCAAACTTGGCTTCTCGATCGCCATGATCCCGAAGGCGAATGCGCCCAAGCAGCCGATCGAAGGCATGACCATCATCGCGGTCGAGCGTATCGATGATGCATTCAATCGCCTGCGCGAGCTTCAGTAATATAGATTTTTCCTAAATATTGGCTACAATGTCAGGCTCGATTCCAACCAGAAACCGGACCAGAAATTGTTAGTCGATTCAAGGCAAGGCGCCCGCAAAATCATACGTGTACGGGCAATGATCGTGATGGATGGCGCTGGCCCCATGGCTGCGCGCACCTTCGACCTCGGCCTGGCAGGCATTTCCCTGACCTCCGGGCATAAGGTCCAGGTCGGGGCCAGCGGCCAGATCGTGTTCGAGATGCTTGTCGATGGCAAGCCGCAAATCGTCAATACGCGCGGCAAGGTCAACAATTGCATCTTCAGCGGCGATGAATTCAAGATCGGTTTCACTTTTGCGCCACTCGACAATGAAGCAGCCGGAGCAATAACCAAGTTCATGCGCTAAACTGTAAGGATGAACAATGTGAGCAGCTTGCTAAGCACCATGTACGGGACCTCGCTGGGCTTGGGGAATGCCAGCGTCGTGGGCACGCCATCGGATGCGGTGCTGGCCCGCGTCGAGCAGACGCTGGCGCCGCAACGCGGTGCTGCAGCCAAGCTCAACGCAAGCATCAACCTTACCCAGGCGCGATTCTCCGGCCTCGGCCAGTTGCAATCGGCATTGTCGGTGTTCCAGGACATCGCAGAAAGCCTGGCGGGTAGTGGACTCAGCACACGCGGCAGCAGTTCGGCCGGCAGCGTGCTTGGCGTGACCACCAACGGCAAAGCGGAAATCGGCTCGCATCAGGTCAAGGTCAGCCAACTGGCCCAGCAGCAAATCCTCATCAGCCCCGAGGCGCAGGGCGCCGATACGCGGCTGGGAACCGGGGCGCCGGCGGTGATCAAGATCGGCAGCGGCGACAGCAGCAAGACCATCACTGTCGACAGCCGCAACAATACACTGCAGGGCATTGCCGATGCGCTCAAGGAAGCGGGCATTGACGCCAGCCTGGTGCGTTCCGGCACCGGCACGGCACTGCAATTGCGCAGTGCCAGCGGCGAGGCTGGCAAGCTGAATATATCGGTCGCGGGCGATGCCACGATCCGCAGCCTGTTCAGCCAGGCGACCCAGACCCAGGCGGCGCAGGATGCGATCCTGACCGTCGACGGCAAGACCATCAAGAGCGCCGATAACAGCGTGGAATCCGCCATCGCCGGCGTGACCCTCAATCTGGCTGATGAAGGCGATGCCACGGTCACCGTCGCGCGCGACAACAGCCAGATCGGCAAGAACGTGGACGCATTCGTCAAAGGCTTCAACGCGCTGAAGGATCGCCTGGATAACCTGGAAAAAGGCGCACTGCGCGGCAATCCTGCGCTCAGCCAGGTGCGTACCCAACTGGACCAGCTGGTGCGTTCGGTCGGCGGCAGCACCGATTCGCTGGCCAATGCCGGCCTGACGGTCGACAGCAATGGCCGGCTCAAGCTCGATAGCACCAAGCTCAATGCCGCGGTGGCGGCGGATCCTGAAGCGTTGACCAAGCTGTTCACGAATGAGGGCAGGGGGCTGGCCGATGCACTTGGCAGCCGGCTCGAATCGCTCGCTGGCCAGCGCAGCGTGGTGTCGCGTGCGCTGGCGCAGGCCGACCGCGAAGTGGATACCCTGCAAAGCCGCAAGTCGTCGATGGCGCACATGCTCACGGTGCAGGCACAGGCGCTGGTGCGGCTCTACTCGCAGGATGAGCAATCGGGCGGCGCCTCGTCGCTATTCGACATCCTGGCCTGAACCCCGGAAAGACTGAAGGCTCCAACACCAGAATCCCGAAGGACCTGCTGCGGAGCCTCGCTTCTGCAGAAGCGCAATGCTACTCGTGGTAGCGGTCGACCAAGCGATGATGTCCGCCGCGATATTCAGCGACAATTTCGAACGCGATTAATGCGATCATGGCGCCGAAGATGCCCATGGTGAACAATACCCACATAACAAACCAGCCGACGTTTCCGGGGGCTGCTCCCTAGAGTTGATACAATTAAACTCTAGCATCCGATGTGGCAATTACAAGGCCAGCAGAAAGATCTATTTCGTAACGAGGTCAGGCTGCATCACGGCCTTTAAATAGAAGCCGGATGGATCGTCCGCTTCGCGCTGCACAAACCACCAGGCGGCGCCTTTCTTCATTTCCCAATCGCTGTCCTCGCCCGTCATGAGCAAGGCTGCGGCCTGGCCCAGCGTGGGCTGGTGGCCAACCACCAGCACTGCTTCTTTCGACGCGGGCCAGTTGGCCGCTCTCAGGATATCGCTGGCGTCGGCGCCCGGTGCCAGGTCGGGATGGATCTTGTACTTGCGGCCCAATCCCGCCACCGTCTGCACGGTGCGCGTGGCCGGGCTGACCAGGATGCGGCAATTTTCCGGCAGCACCGAGTCCAGCCATTGGCCCATGCGGCGCGCCTGCTTATGCCCTTTGGGCGTGAGTGTGCGTTCCAGGTCGTCCAGGCCGGGCTGGGCTGGTTCGGCTTCTGCGTGGCGCCACAAGATCAGGTCCATGCTTCCTCCCGTGAACAGGCTTCAATGCGCCGGCATATCGGCCGGCGTACCGAGTAACTCCATCAGGTGCTGCTGGGCGCTGAAGGCCTTTTGCTTGCCGCGTGCTTTGCGGCGCTGATACTGGCCGTGCGAATCCAGCTCCCACGCGTTGGAGTTGTCCTTCAGGTAAGGCGTCAAACCTTCCGCAATCACACGCCGTTTCAGGCCCCGGTCCAGTACCGGGAACGCCACTTCAATGCGGCGCAGCAGGTTGCGGTTCATCCAATCCGCGCTGGCCAGCATCACGTCATGGGCCAGGTCGTTGCGGAAGTAATAGATGCGGCTATGTTCAAGGAAGCGGCCGATGATGGAGCGGACCCGGATGTTTTCGGACAGTCCCGGCACACCTGGCATCAGGGTGCAGGCGCCGCGCACGATCAGGTCGATCTTGACCCCGTCCTGCGAGGCGGCGTACAGCGCCCGGATCACAGGTTCATCGGTTAATGCATTGATTTTAGCGATAATCCGGCCCGGCCGCCCGGTTTTTGCGATTTTTGCCTCATTCCGGATCGCTTTGATGACCTGGTCCTGCAACGCGAACGGCGCCAGCCAGATGTGGTTCATGCGCTGCGGCCTGGTCAGGCTGGTCAGGTGCATGAAGACTTCGTTGACGTCGCGTCCCAGCTGCGGCTCGCAGGTCAGGATGCCGAAATCGGTATAGAACTTGGTCGTGGTCGGGTGGTAGTTGCCGGTGCCAAGGTGGGCGTAGTAGCCCAGGCCGCCTTCATCGCGGCGGATCACCAGGGCGACCTTGGCGTGGGTTTTCAGTCCCACCACGCCGTACACCACTTGCGCGCCGGCCTGTTCCAGCTTGTCGGCCCAATTGATATTGGCTTCTTCGTCGAAGCGTGCCATCAGTTCCACCACCACCGTGACTTCCTTGCCGCTGCGGGCCGCTGCAATCAGCGCTTCCATCAGGTCGGAGTTCATGCCGGTGCGGTAGACGGTCTGCTTGATCGCCACCACGGCCGGGTCGAGTGCCGCGCTGCGGATGAAGTCGATCACCGTCTGGAAGCTTTGAAATGGATGGTGCAGCAGGATGTCGTGCTTGCGGATGGTGGCGAAAATGTCATTGTTGACGGTCTTGGCCTGCACCCCCGCGATGAAAGGCGGGAAGCGCAGCTCGGGGCGGCGCGCCTGTTCCACGATCTCGTTCAGGCGCACCATGTTGACCGGGCCGTCGACGCGGTACAGGCGGCTCTGGCCCAGGCTGAACTGGTCGAGCAGGAATTGCGACAGCTCCGGCGGGCAGTTCTTGGCCACTTCGATCCGCACCGAGCGGCCGTAGGCGCGGCCTTGCAGCTCGCCTTTCAGCGCCTGGCGCAGGTTTTTCACTTCATCTTCGTCGACCCACAGGTCGGAGTCGCGCGTAACCCGGAACTGGGAATAGGCCATCACGTCGCGCCCGGCGAACAGCTCGGAAATGTGGGCGTGGATGACGGAGGACAGCAGGCAGAAGGACACGCCGCCTTCTTTGGACAGGTGGTCCGGCAGGCGGATCACGCGCGGCAGCACGCGCGGCGCTTTAACGATAGCGATGGCGGTGCCGCGTCCGAAGGCATCCTTGCCGCTCAGTGCAACGATGAAATTAAGGCTCTTGTTCACGACTTGCGGGAAAGGGTGGGCCGGATCGAGGCCGATCGGCGTCAGCAGGGGACGCACTTCACGATCAAAGTAATCCTTGACCCAGGCCCTCTGGGCTTCGTTGCGCTGGCTGTGGCGCACGATGTGGATGCCCTGGGCCTTCATTTCCGGCAACACCGCCGTATTAAATACTTCGTACTGGCGCTTGACCAGTTCATGACATTCGTTGCTGACCCGCTCCAGCGTGGCCGCCAGGGCAGGGTGGGTGGCCAGGTCGCCATCGACGCTGGCGGCGGCCAGCAGGCTGGCCACCCTGACTTCAAAGAACTCATCCAGGTTGCTGCTGACAATGCACAAGTAGCGCAATCGTTCGAGCACGGGGATGGAGGTGTCTTCTGCCTGGGCCATCACACGGCGGTTGAACGCCAGCTGTGACAGCTCCCGATCTAGGAATGCTGTTTTCATAACTAATAGTATATTTGAGAAATATGACAAGTTTGTGACCTTGTCCTAGACTTAATTTTGACGTGTCATAAAGCTGTCATATTGGCGTCATACACTGCGCAGCATTCAACCCAACCCCTGAAAAGGACCTTTGATATGCGCATGAAACAGTTGTTGACCTCCTTCGTTGTTGGCGCTTCGGCGGCAATGGCATTCTCGACCGCTTTCGCAGCGGACATGACCGGTGCAGGCGCAACTTTCCCTTACCCGATCTACGCCAAGTGGGCTGAAGCCTACAAAGCATCCACCGGCAACGGCCTGAACTACCAGTCCGTGGGCTCTGGCGCAGGTATCAAGCAAATCAAAGCCAAGACCGTCGATTTCGGCGCATCCGACATGCCCCTCAAAGCTGAAGATCTGGATGCCGACGGCCTGATGCAGTTCCCGGCCATCATGGGTGGCGTGGTCACCGTGGTGAACCTGGACGGTATCGCTCCTGGCCAGCTGAAACTGACCGGCCCGGTTGTGGCTGATATCTACCTCGGCAAGATCACCCAGTGGAACGACGCGGCCATTGCAGCCCTGAACCCGGGCGTGAAGCTGCCAGCGGCTGAAATCACCGTGGTGCACCGCGCCGACGGCTCCGGCACTTCCTTCCTGTTCACCGACTACCTGTCGAAAGTGAATCCGGAATTCAAGACCAAGATCGGTGCCGGCACCGCAGTCAAGTGGGTAACCGGCGTGGGCGGCAAAGGCAACGACGGTGTCGCCGCCAACGTGCAGCGTATCAAAGGCGCCATCGGCTACGTGGAATGGGCCTACGCCAAGAAGAACAAGATCGCCCACACCCAGCTGAAAAACAAGGACGGCAACTTCCTGCAGCCTGACGACGACAACTTCAAGGCCGCTGCCGCCAACGCGGAATGGACCAAGACCCCAGGCTTCGGCGTGGTGCTGACCGACCAGGCTGGCAAAACCTCCTGGCCGATCACCGGCGTGTCCTACATCCTGATGCACAAGCAGCAGGCTGATGCGAACAAGGGCAAGGAAGTCATCAAGTTCTTCGACTGGGCCTTCAAGAACGGCGATGCAGCCGCCATCGAACTGGACTACGTGCCGCTGCCTGACACCGTTGTCAAGCTGGTGCAGGGTTCGTGGAAGGCTAACCTGAAGGATGCTTCGGGCAAGCCGCTGAACTGATCTTCTGAGAACCGGTAAATCAGTGTCTGACCCGCGGGGCCAGACACCGGGTTGCCGGTTCAAGAGGAAGTTAAGCGGGGCAGCCTGAGTGCAGGCTTCCCCGGTTAGCTAACCAAACATAAATTATGAGTGCAGAAATCACCTCACCAGCCCCCCTCCGGTTATCGGAACCCGCCACCATGAGTGCCTCCGTAGCTGCCATGCAGTCCGTGGTGCGCAAGCAGCGCATTCAGGATTGGTTCTTCCACAAGATCACGATGGTATTCGCGCTGACCGTACTGTTTGTACTGGTCGGCATTATCATTTCCCTCATCAACGGCGCCTTGCCTGCCCTGAAAGAGTTCGGGCCTGGCTTCATCACCACCGTCGAATGGGACCCGGTCAATGACCAGTTCGGCGCCGCGATTGCCATCGTCGGCACCCTGGCCAGTGCCGGTATCGCGCTGCTGATCGCCTTCCCGGTCAGCTTCGGCATCGCCCTGTTCCTGACCGAGGTGTGCCCGGCCTGGCTGCGCCGCCCGCTGGGTACCGCCGTCGAACTGCTGGCCGGTGTGCCGTCGATTATTTACGGCATGTGGGGCTTGTTCGTGTTCGCGCCGATGTTCAGCGAATACGTGCAGCCGCTGCTGAAATCCACCCTCGGCGTCTTGCCGTTCATTGGCGCGCTGTTCAAGGGCCCGACCATGGGCATCGGCATCCTGACCGCCGGCCTGATCCTGGCAGTCATGATCATCCCGTTCATCGCTTCCGTGATGCGCGACGTGTTCGAGATCGTGCCGGCCGTGCTGAAAGAATCGGCCTACGGCCTGGGCTGCACGCGCTGGGAAGTGGTGCGCAAGGTCGTCCTGCCATACACCAAGACCGGCGTGGTCGGCGGTGTCATGCTGGGCCTGGGGCGCGCCCTGGGTGAAACCATGGCCGTGACTTTCGTGATCGGCAATGCGGCCAAGCTGCCGACGTCGCTGTTCTCGCCGGGCAGTTCGATCGCCTCGACCCTGGCCAACGAATTCGCGGAAGCTTCCAGCACGCTGCATGTGTCCTCGCTGTTCGCGCTGGGCCTGATCCTGTTCATTATTACTTTCTTCGTCCTGTCCGGCGCCAAGCTGATGTTGATGGGCCTGTCGCGCAAGGAGGGCGTCAAATGATCCAGACCAAAAACCCTGTCTACCGTAAGCGCCTGTTCTACCACCGTGTCGGCATGGCGCTGTCCGTGGGCGCGATGTCGCTCGGCCTGATTGCGCTGCTGTGGATCCTGGCGACCCTGCTGGTCAACGGATTCTCCGCCCTTAACGTGCTGATCTTCACCGGCGACACGCCGGCGCCAGGCAGCGATGGCGGCGGCCTGCGCAACGCCATTGTCGGCTCGCTGATGATGGTGGGCCTGTCGACTGCTGTCTCGACCCCGATCGGCATCCTGGCCGGCATCTACCTGGCCGAATACGGCGAAGAAAACAAAGTGGCGCAGGTGACACGCTTCGTGACCGACATCATGCTGTCCGCGCCGTCGATCGTGATCGGCCTGTTCGTGTACGCGCTGTACGTGGCCAAAGTGCAGCACTTCTCGGGTTATGCCGGCTCCATCGCCCTGTCGCTGATCGCCATTCCGGTGGTGGTGCGCACCACCGACAATATGCTGAAGCTGGTGCCGAACTCGCTGCTGGAAGCGGCTTACGCCCTTGGCGCACCGCGCTGGAAAGTGGCGCTGATGGTGCGCCTGCGCGCCGTCAAGGCCGGCGTGATGACCGGCGTGCTGCTGGCCGTGGCCCGCGTGGCCGGTGAGACCGCACCGTTGCTGTTCACCGCCCTGAACAACCAGTTCTTCAGCGCCGACATGAACCAGCCCCTGGCCAACCTGCCGGTCGTGATTTACCAGTTCGCCATGAGCCCATACGACAACTGGCGCGACCTGGCCTGGGCCGGCGCCCTGGTGGTGACCTTCAGCGTCCTGGCACTGAACATCCTGTCGCGCACCGTGTTTGCGCAAAAAGCACCAAAATAACGAGTACAGATCATGACCCAAGCTAGCAAAATCATTGAAATCTCCGGCCTGAACTTCTACTACGGCAAGACGCGCAGCCTGCATAACGTCAACCTGGACATCCACGAGAAGAAGGTAACCGCCTTCATCGGCCCGTCCGGCTGCGGCAAATCGACCCTGCTGCGCACCCTGAACCGCATGTACGACCTGTACCCGGGCCAGCGCGCCGAAGGCGCCATCCGCTACCGCGGCCACAACATCCTGGAAGCAGGCCTGGACGTCAACATGCTGCGCGCCAAGGTAGGCATGGTGTTCCAGAAGCCGACCCCGTTCCCGATGTCAATCTACGACAATATCGCTTTCGGCGTACGCCTGTACGAAGACCTGTCGAAAGGCGAGATGGACGAGCGCGTCGAATGGGCGCTGAAAAAAGCCGCGCTGTGGGGCGAGGTGAAAGACAAGCTGTCCAAGAGCGGCCTGTCGCTGTCCGGCGGCCAGCAGCAGCGCCTGTGCATCGCGCGCGGCGTGGCGGTGAAGCCGGACGTGCTGCTGCTGGACGAACCGACTTCCGCGCTGGACCCGATTTCCACCTCCAAGATCGAAGAGCTGATCTCCGAGCTGAAAGAGGACTACACGATCGCCATCGTGACCCACAATATGCAGCAGGCGGCACGCTGCTCCGACTACACCGCCTATATGTACCTGGGCGAACTGGTGGAATTCGGCGAAACCGACCAGATTTTCATGAATCCTGTGCGCAAAGAGACCCAGGACTACATCACCGGCCGCTTTGGCTAATCAGAAAAAGAGAGAGAAGACATTATGATGGGCGAACATTCCTCCAAAGCTTACGACACCGAACTCGAAGGCATCCGCTCCAAAGTGCTGCTGATGGGCGGCATGGTCGAGACCATGTTCCTGGATGCGATGACCTGCTTCCGCATCGGCAACCCGGAACGCGCCGAGCGCGTGGTGGCCGAAGACGCCAGCGTCAACCAGCTGGAAGTGCAGCTGGATGACCAGTGCAGCCACCTGATCGTCAAACGCCAGCCGACCGCCAACGACCTGCGTACCGTGATGGCGACGCTGAAAGTGATCACCGACCTGGAACGCATCGGCGACGAAGCGGCCAAGATCGCGCGCATCGCCAAGGCCCTGCACGCGCGCGGCGCGGTGACCCTGAATCACTACGAAATGGTGCGCACCATTGCCACCGCCACCAGCGACCTGCTGCATGATGCGCTGGACGCCTTTGCCCGCGGCGACGGGAAGCAGGCGCTCGAGCTGATCGCCCAGGACGCGGTGATCGACCACGAGTATCGTTCCATCATGCGCAACCTGATTACCTTCATGATGGAGGATCCGCGTACAATCTCGGCGGCGCTGGACACGATGTGGGTGGCCAAGGCCATCGAGCGCATCGGCGACCACGCCAAGAATATCGCCGAATACGTGATCTACGTGGTGGAAGGCAAGGATATCCGCCACTCCCACGGAGCGACCCAAGAAGCAAGCAAATAAATGGCATCCGACAAAACGACCGTACTGATTGTTGAAGATGAGCCGGCGATCGTTGAGCTGGTGAGGTTCTCGCTGCGCGAAGCGGGCTGGAACTGCGTGGTGGCGCAATCCACGCAGGAAGCATGGGAAGTCATGCAAACCCGTACCCCGCAGCTGGTGCTGCTGGACTGGATGCTGCCGGACCAGAGCGGCCTGCGCCTGCTGGCCCGCATCCGCAGCGACCGCCACTTCGCCGCCGTGCCGGTGATCATGCTGACCGCCAAGAGCATGGAAGAGGACAAGCTGGCCGGCCTGAATGGCGGCGCCGACGACTACATCACCAAGCCGTTTTCGCCGCGCGAGCTGCTGGCCCGCTCGCGCGCGCTGCTGCGCCGCAAAAGCCCGGAGCTGGCCGAAACCCAGCTCAAGGCCGGCCCGGTGGTGCTGGATCCGGTCAGCTGCACGGTGTCGATGCACGATAATAAGATCGACATCGGCCACGCCGAATACAAGCTGCTCAAATTCTTCATGGCCCACCCGGAGCGCGTGTTTTCGCGCAGCCAGCTGCTGGACAAGGTGTGGGGCGACCATGTGGTGATTGAGGAGCGCACGGTCGATGTCCACGTACTGCGCCTGCGCAAGGCGCTGAAAGATGCCGAGCACCTGATCAAGACGGTGCGCAGCGTGGGATATATGCTGACTGAAAAACCATGAATCCAAAAGTAGTGTTCTGGGTGCCGGTCGCGATCAGGCTGGGTTTCCTGCTTGCCGGGGCCGGCCTGGTATGGTGGTGGTTCGGCCTGGCGGCCGGCATCGTCACGGCGTTTGCCGGCGTGCTGGCAGCGGTCTTCATCCAGCTCAAATACCTGTACCAGCTCAGCGAATGGCTGGACAAGCCGGAGCCCGGCCGACTGCCGGACGGCTGGGGCGAATGGACCAATATCTTCTCGCGCCTGTACCGCCTGCGCCGCGACGACGAAAAGAACCAGGCCGAGTTGACCGAATGGCTGGCGCGCTTCCGCCAGGCCATGCACCTGCTGCCGGACGGCGTGGTGATCATGGACGACGTGCTGTTCCTCGAATGGTGCAACCCGGCGGCGGAAGAACACCTGGGCCTGCAGCAGGCGCGCGACAAGGGCATGCGGGTGACCAACCTGGTACGCAGCCCGGATTTCATGGATTACCTGATCCTGGGCCGCTACGACCAGCCGCTGACGCTGAATTTCCGCGGCCGCAAGCTGGTGGCGCACATCATCCCGTTTGAAAACCGGCGCCAGATCCTGGTCACGCACGATATTACCGAGACCCAGCGCGCCGAAATGATGCGCCGCGACTTTATCGCCAACGCCTCGCACGAACTGCGCACGCCGCTGACCGTGATTGCCGGCTTCCTGGAAATCGCCGCTTCGATGGAGCTGGATGCGGAAACCCGGGCCGCCCACCTCAAGCTGATGAGCGAGCAAAGCCACCGCATGCAGCACCTGATCGAGGATATGCTGACCCTGTCGCGCCTGGAATCGGTCGACCACCCGATGCGGCCCGAGCACGTGCACATCGGCGCCCTGCTGGAGCAGGTGCTGCACGAAGCGCGCGCGCTGTCCGGCGGCAAGCACGAGATCTCGCTGGAAGTGCACGGCGGCGATGTGATGGGCAATATGGACGAATTGCATAGCGCCTTTGGCAACCTGGCCTCGAATGCGGTGCGCTACACGCCGTCTGGCGGCACCATCCGCCTGCGCTGGGAGGACACGCCGACCGGGGTGCAGTTCCAGGTGCAGGACACCGGCATCGGCATCAACCCCGAACATATTTCGCGCCTGACCGAGCGCTTCTACCGCGTCGACAAGAGCCGCTCGCGCGAAACCCAGGGCACCGGCCTGGGCCTGGCGATCGTCAAGCACGTGCTGCTGCGCCACAGCGGCAAGCTGAATATCAGCTCCGAGGCGGGGCATGGCAGCACCTTCACGGTCAGCCTGCCGAAATCGCTGGCCTCAACCACTGTCGAGCCCGCGCAAGCGGCCTGAGAAGAAAAATGGGGAAAAATGGGGACGTACCCCATTTATTAGGTAAAATCTGCTCGCCTAAAAAAACGAGCAGATCAACCACTTCATGCACTTAAAACGTTTCGCTTTTGCCATCCTGGCCGCCGCAGCGCTTGCCGGGTGCCAGACTCCCACTACTACCGTTACCACCGACCTGCCGCCGCCGATCAATCCGAACGACGTGCCGCTGGTGTCGGTTGAACCTCCGGTATCGCCACCCGTGGTACCACCGGTTGCGCCGGTCCAGCGCAAGGTGAAGATCGGCCTTGCCCTGGGCGGCGGCGCCGCCCGCGGCTTCGCCCACATCGGCGTGATCAAGGCCCTGGAAGCGCAGGGCATCGTGCCCGATATCGTGGTCGGCACCAGTGCCGGTTCCGTGGTCGGCGCGCTGTACGCGGCCGGCAACGACGCCAGGGCCCTGCAGAAAATGGCTGTCGACCTCGATGAATCGACCATTTCCGACTGGGCGCTGCCGCTGTTCGGCAAGTCTTCCGGCGTGCTGAAAGGCGAAGCCCTGCAGTCGTTCGTGAACAAAGCAGTCGGCAACCGGGTGATCGAAAAGCTCAAAATGCCGTTCGGCGCCGTGGCGTCGGACTTGAAGACCGGCCAGCCCATCCTGTTCCAGCGCGGGAATACCGGCATGGCCGTGCGCGCCAGCTCGGCCGTACCGGGCGTATTCCAGCCGGTGAAGATCGGCGACCATACCTACGTCGACGGCGGCCTGGTGGCGCCGGTGCCGGTGCGCTTTGCAAAGGAAATGGGTGCGGAATTCGTCATCGCGGTGAATATTTCGACGCAGGCCGATACGCAGGCCACCACCTCGTCGCTGGAGGTCATCATGCAGACCTTCTCCATCATGGGCCAGCGCATCAACCAGCTGGAACTGCGCGATGCCGACATCGTGATCCAGCCGCCGCTGGGCAAGATGGGTTCGGCTGAATTCACCAACCGCACGGGCGCCATGCAGGCGGGCGAGCGGGCAACCCTGGCCGTCATGCCGCAACTGAAGCAAAAGCTGAAGGCGCGCCGCGAAACCCCGGCCCCATAATTATCAGGAAATCGAGAGAATGATCACCAAGCCAGTGCTGTCCCTGGACGACATCAAGAAAATCGCCGCAGCCGCCGAAGCGGAAGCGCTCAAGAACAATTGGGCGGTCACCATCGCCATCGTCGACGACGGCGGCCACCTGCTGTGGCTGCAGCGCCTGGATGGCGCAGCGCCGCTGTCGTCCCATATTGCACCAGCCAAGGCACGCCTGTCGGCCCTGGGCCGCCGCGAAACCAAGATTTACGAAGACATGATCAATGGCGGCCGTACTTCCTTCGTCGGCGTGCCGATGGTGGAAGCACCGCTGGAAGGCGGCGTGAATATCGTGGTGGATGGCCATACCATCGGCGCGGTAGGCGTGTCCGGCGTGAAGTCCAGCGAGGACGCGCAGATCGCCAAGGCTGGCATCGCAGCCCTGGGCTGAGCGCCGGAGGGACGGCCCTCCGGCATCAACTTCCTTTACTGCGCAGTATGGCCTGGGCCTTCAGGTCATGCCGCGCCAGTTCCAGCACCTTCAGCTGTTCGGCATATTCGTCCGGCGTGCACACCGCGCTGCGGTGCCGGTGCCGCAAGGTGCGCTGGACGGCGATGCTGCTGCCCAGGCGCTGGTAGCTCGCGCTGTAGCGCATCCCGGCGGCGCTGGCCTCGACATTGGAGGGCAGCGACAGCACCTCGGTGCCGGCCGGCAGTTCCAGTATGGCCTCATCCTGCGCACTGATGGCGACACAGACGAATGGCTGCGTGCGCGCCAGTTCCTGGCTGCGCAGCTGCACGGCCTGTTCGACGCCGCTGAAAATGGCGGACAGGGGCACGCCGTAGGTGCCGGCTGGCTGCAGCAGGTCTTCCAGCTCGCCCTCGAAGGCGAAGCGCTTGCCGCCGCCAGCCTTGCCGGCCTGGCTGAAGCCGAGCCGGCCACTGCCGTGCAGGCCCCGTTCGCGCAGCATGTCCGTTACCAGGTTGGCCTTCGCGTCCCTGGCGATGTGCTCGACCGCATACTGCAGGCGGCTGCTGTTGCTGCCGCTGGCCAGGTTTTCGCCCTTGAATTGCGTGCCGCCGCCGGCAGCGGCGCGGTAGCGCATGCGCGTCACCACTTTCTGGCTGAGGTCGGGCGGGGTATGGGCAATCTTTCCGCTTCGGGTCAGCAGCACGTCCTTGTCGCTGTCGCCAATGGGCAGGCTGCCGGCGGCGCTTGCGCTGTCGGTGGAGTCGAGGAACAGGTCCAGCGTGGGGATATAGGTGATCACATGGTTGAAGCCTGCGGGCACTTTGGCCAGTACGAAGGAGTCGCCCGCATTGACCAGCGCAGGCGTGCTGGCGATGCCGGCGCTTGCCAGCATGGCCTCCATCAGCACCGCGTGGTCCTTGCAGTCCCCGAAGCGGCGCGCCAGCACTTCATCGGCGGTGTGCGGGACGACGCCGCCGGCGCCAAGGTACAGCGCCACATAACGGATATTGGCGCGCACCCATTCGTGGATGGCGGCCGCTTTTTGGCGTTCGCCTTTGCGGCCTGCGACCAGTTTCGCCGCCAGCGCGCGTACGGCAGGCCCGGCTTGCGTCTTGTCGCGGAAGCGCGACTCGAATGCCTGGGCCATCTCGGCATAGTTGGCGAAAGTCGAAATGAACAGGCGCGGCCCGTAGTCGGTGAAGTCGACGGCTTCCGACTCGCGGCGCCGGTAGGCATACGGTTTCATGGTCCAGTGATAGCGGGTATAACCGTCGGCGCTGACGGGCGCCTGCGCGATGAAGTCGCCGCGTGCGTCCGCGTACACGGTACGGCCGGACGGAACGGCCACGATGATTTCATGGCCCTCGCCTGGCAGCATGTTGAGCGGGGTGTGGCTCATGACCATCTGGCCCGGATAGAGCTGTTCGCGCGCGTGGAAGCGGACATGGAACACCACGCTGTCCTCGCTTTCCAGCTGGGGAAAGACGATGCTGCGGGCGCGGCGGTCCTCCAGCATCAGGGGCCCGAAAGATGCGGCTTCGGCCTGGTCCACAATGGAAGAGGCGGGAACGTCGATGCGCGTTCCATCCGCCTTCAGCGTATAGGCTTCCAGCACCTCGACGGTTTCCAACGTGGCGTTGTAGCTGAAGCGCTGCAGCGCCATCTTGGCAATACCGCCGACGCGGTTGATTCTGATGCGGGCTCTGATGTCGACATCCGAGCTGCCATCGGCATGCAGGATGGAGTTGTGCCGGTGCTGCTCAATTGTCAGGTCCTGGTCGGTGACATCGGCGCTGCCGGTGCTGGCCTGGGTTATTGGCGCAGGCGCCGCCTGGCCTGAACGCAGCACCAGGTGGCTGCGCAAGTCCTGTGCAATGGCATCCAGCGTCGGTTTCATGCGCGTGAAATCCTCCGGGCGGCAAACGCGTCCCGCCTGGTGCGCCAGCAGGCGCCGCCTGGCCACGATGTCGGCGCCGTCGCGCTGGTAGCTGGCGCGGTAGTCGAAATAGTCGTCGTGCAGGTGCAGGCCTGGCGGCATGGACAGCAGTTCCACGCCAGCGTCGAGCTTGTAGCGGACCTGTTCGGTGACTTCGTAGGCATGGCAGGCGAAGGGGCGCAGCCTTTGCTTTTCGCGGCGCAGCGTGTCGATGCCCGAAGCCAGTGGCGCCAGCAGGTTGCCGTCGATCGCGGCTGCGGCGGTGCCGGGAAAGCTGGCGAAGTCCTTGCCGTGCGCATTGACTTTAACCAGGTAGCTGTCGCCGCTGCCGTTCTCATCGCCCTTGTCGAGGGTACCGCTGCCGCGCAGGTTGTGGCGAGCCAGCAGGTTGCCCACATAGGCCGCCGCATCGTGCACCGCGCGCATATTGCCGCGCTGGATGCTGCTGGAGGCGCCGAGGAAGGTATTGGCCATGCTGTAGTCCGCGCTGCCATCGGCGTGCACTTCGATGGTGGTGTCGCTGCGCTGTATGTCGCGCTGCTGTGAAGGCGTCTGCGCAACCTCGCCGCTGCCGGCCAGCAGGGCGGGTTTTCCCATCAGCCAGTAGGAAAGATAGCCCGACGCCGGCGTGATCGCGGAAGGGTCGATGAACCAGTCGCTGGCTGGAACATACAGCAATACCCCGCTCATCAGGTCGGGCATCGCTACCGAGGATAGCGTGTACATCGCGCCCCAGTTGACCAGGGCCGGCTGGGACTTGATATTCTGGCTGGCCAGCATTGCCTGCAGCAGGACCACGCAATCGCGCATATCGCAGTAGCGGCTTGCCAGGACTTCGCCCGCCTGGCGCGGAGCCGTGCTGCGCGCGTCGTTGAAATTGACGTCCACATGGCGCAGGTTATTGCGCACCCAGTCGGCCAGCAGATTGACTTTGGCGCGCATGCCGGTGGCCTTGCCGACGATTTCGCCTGCCTTGGCGTCGACCTCGGGCGTGGGCTGCGCGGCCGGCTCCAGCAGGGCGCCGAAGGCGCGCGCCAGTTCCGCATGGCTGGAAAAGGTGGTTACCATCATGCGCGCTTCGGTGTCGACGCGGGCTACCGCGCCGGATTCGTGCGGCGCGGCCGGGACCCCCTCGAAGTCCCATTGGTAGACCTGGTAGCCGTCCTCCTTGCGCACCGGCAGTGCCTTGAAGCCGCGCGCATCGGAATGCAGCGCCATGCCTTGCGGAACGCGGTAGATATAGCTCGCATGGCCGATGCGCTCCTGTTCGGGGGCGTTGTAGTCATTGAACTGGCCGGCGAACACCGGCGTGCGGCGTTTGATGCGCACGCGGTAGGCCACGCGGTCGCCGACGCCGACGTTGGGGAACAGGATCACCTTGTTTTGCAGGTCCAGGTATTCGGGCGCGTTGGCCGAGGCGGGCGCCTGCTGCTCGCGGATGGCGGCTGCTTCCACTTTCAAGCGCTTGCCGTTGGCCTTGACTGTCTCGGCCGAGACGATCTCAATATCTTCGCAAGCACGGTTGAAGCTGACGATGCGGTTGGCGCCATCTGCCAGGCTGGCCGCTTCATTGATGCGTATCTGGTAGGCCAGGTCGAGCTGGTAGCTGCCATCCTTCTCGATCCTGATGTCGAAGTGCTTCTTTTCAAATGTCAGGCCGCTGCTGCGGCCATCGGCGCCCAGCGCAGGCAAGGAAAGGAACAGAAAACACAGGGCGAGCAGGCGCATTGAAAGCAGAAAGTGGTGAAATTGCTATTTTAGCACTTCTTTTCAGCAACTTTTTAGGTCCATATTTCTGCCCTGACGTAACTCTTGCAAATGAGGCAAGGCATTCCTAGAATACATGCAAGGGGGAATTATGAGACCTGTGGTCGCCATGCTGCTTTGCCCAATCATCCTGTCGCTGCCGCTGCCGCTGCATGCTGAAGAGCTGCAGCTGTCCGTCATCTCGCGCAGCACCACCCACGCCGACCTGTGGAAAGCGGCGGAAGTGGCCTTCCAGCGCGCCGGCGTCACTGCGGTAGTGCGCGAAGTTTCTCCTGAGCGTTCCGCCGTGCTGGCCAATGAAGGCGCCACCGATGGCGACGTGGGCCGCTCTTCAGGCCTGGAAAAAAACTTCCCCAACCTGGTCCAGATACCTGAGCCGATCTACCAATACGCGCCCACTGCGTTTTCCTATAAGCGTTTTGATGTGGCGGCTGGCTGGGAGTCGCTGCGCTCGCACACCGTCTGTATCCGGCGCGGCCTGCGCCAGACCGACCAGCGCACCAAGGACATGACGCGCCAGGTGCTGGCCGACGAGTCGACCATGCTGCGCATGCTGGCCGCCGGCGGCTGCGACGTCGCTGTCATGGAGCGCAATAACGCACTGGCGCGCGCCGCCATGACGGCGGAGCCGCCGCTGCAACGGCTGCTGCCGCCGATGGAAGTGATGCCGCTGTATATCTACCTGCACAAAAGCCATGCGGCACTGGTACCCAAGGTGAGCGCCGCCCTGAAGCAGATGCGGGCCGACGGCACCATGCATAAACTGCTCGGCGAAGGGGAGTAGCCATGCGTATCCTGGCCGCCTTGCTGTGCGCGCTGGTATCGGCGCCGCTGCGGGGCCAGGACTTGCAGCTGTTCGTCATCCCTGACACGCCGGCCCATATGGAGGCCTGGAAAACCGTCGAGGCGGCGGCGAAACGCGCCGGCGTGCGGGTCCAGGTGCGCGCCCTGTCGTCTGAACGCGGCATGGTGCTGGCCAACGAGGGCAAGCTCGATGGCGCCGTCGGCCGCACCATGCTGGCTGCCAGCGCCTATTCACAATTGGTGGCGGTACCGGAGCCGGTCTATCTGTATGCGCCGACTGCCTATTCCTACAAGAAGATCGATGTATCGCAAGGCTGGAAATCCCTGCGCGGCCATACCCTGTGCGTGCGGCGCGGCTACAACTTTACCGAGGAACGCACCGCCGGCATGCCGCGGCAGCGCCTGGATAACGATGCGTCGCTGCTGCGCATGCTGAAGGCCGGCGGCTGTGACATTGCCGTCATGGGGCGCGGCAATAAGGAGGTAAGGGCGATGCAGGAGCACGACGCGGACCTGCTGCAATTGCTGCCACCCCTGGAAGAAGTGCCGCTTTATCTGTTCTTGCACAAACGCCATTCGACGCTGGTGCCACGATTGGCCGAGGCCCTTCGCCAAGGGCGCTGATGCTCGGCCGGGGCTTGCCGGCGAAGGAACTTTGGGTTATAATTCAAAGGTTTAGCCAATTACCATTCGACCGTAGCGCCTACCTCACACATCCATCATCATCTGACCTGCGAGCCCGGCATTGCGCCCGGTCGTCCCGTGGGTTGTCTGAGTGGCGTCGCTACGGTAACTTAATCAGGAGTTGCCCTTGCCGCCATTTTTTTCTGGCCCAGCCGTTCCAGCCATCCTGGCACTAGCCGACGGAACAATCTTTAAAGGTATTTCCATTGGCGCTGCCGGTCATACGACGGGCGAAGTCGTTTTCAATACCTCCATGACGGGTTATCAGGAAATCCTGACCGATCCATCGTATTCCCGCCAGATCGTCACCCTGACTTACCCGCATATCGGCAACTACGGTATCAATACCGAAGACGTCGAAGCATCCAAAGTCCACGCCGCAGGCCTGATCATCCGCGACCTGCCGCTGGTAGCGTCGAATTTCCGTTCCCACCAATCGCTGTCCGACTACCTGAAGGCCGAGAACATCGTCGCCATCGCCGGTATCGACACCCGCAAGCTGACCCGCGTGCTGCGCGAGAAGGGCGCCCAGGCCGGCGCCATCGTGACCGGTGTGCAGGGCAACGAGCCGTCCGTGCAGCAGGCACTGGAACTGGCGCGCAGCTTCCCTGGCCTGGCCGGCATGGACCTGGCCAAAGTCGTCACCGCACCGGAAGTCTACGAGTGGACCGAGACCGAGTGGGAACTGGGCACCGGCTATGGCAAGGTGGCCGACGCCTGCGCGGCCCGCCAATTCCATGTGGTGGCCTACGACTTCGGCGTCAAGCGCAACATCCTGCGCATGCTGGCTTCGCGCGGCTGCAAAGTGACCGTGGTGCCGGCGCAGACTTCCGCCGCCTACGTGCTGTCGCTGAACCCGGACGGCGTGTTCCTGTCCAACGGTCCCGGCGATCCTGAGCCATGCGACTATGCCATTGAAGCGACCAAAGTCTTCATGGAGAAGAAGATCCCGGTGTTCGGCATCTGCCTGGGCCACCAGATCATGGCACTGGCTTCCGGCGCCAAGACCCTGAAGATGAAGTTCGGCCACCACGGCGCCAACCACCCGGTGCAGGACCTGGACAGCAAGAAGGTGATGATCACCTCGCAGAACCACGGTTTCGCCGTGGACGCGGACACGCTGCCGGCCAACTGCCGCGTGACCCACGTGTCGCTGTTCGACAATTCGCTGCAAGGCTTCGCCCGCACCGACGTGCCGGCATTCTGCTTCCAGGGCCACCCTGAAGCATCGCCTGGCCCAACCGACGTCGCCTACCTGTTTGACCGCTTCATCAACATGATGAATGCCGCGGAGAAGAAATAAATGCCAAAACGTTCTGACATCAAAAGCATCCTGATTATTGGCGCCGGCCCGATCATCATCGGCCAGGCCTGCGAATTCGACTACTCCGGCGCGCAAGCCTGTAAAGCGCTGCGCGAAGAGGGCTACAAGGTCATCCTGGTGAACTCCAACCCGGCGACCATCATGACCGACCCGGAAATGGCCGACGTCACCTACATCGAGCCGATCACCTGGCAGGTTGTGGAGCGCATCATCGCCAAGGAAAAGCCGGACGCGATCCTGCCGACCATGGGCGGCCAGACCGCGCTGAACTGCGCGCTGGACCTGCACCGCAACGGCGTGCTGGACAAGTACAAGGTCGAACTGATCGGCGCCACCCCGGAAGCCATCGACAAGGCCGAGGACCGCTCCAAGTTCAAGGACGCGATGACCAAGATCGGCCTCGGTTCGGCGCGTTCCGGCGTGGCGCACTCGATGGAAGAATCGTGGGCGGTGCAGAAGGAAGTCGGTTTCCCGACCATCATCCGTCCATCCTTCACCATGGGCGGCAGCGGCGGCGGCATCGCTTACAACGAAGAAGAATTCGAAGCGATCTGCAAACGCGGCCTGGAAGCGTCGCCGACCAATGAGCTGCTGATCGAAGAATCGCTGCTGGGCTGGAAAGAGTACGAGATGGAAGTGGTGCGCGACAAGGCGGACAACTGCATCATCGTGTGCTCGATCGAAAACCTGGACCCGATGGGCGTGCACACCGGCGACTCGATCACCGTCGCCCCGGCGCAGACCCTGACCGACAAGGAATACCAGATCATGCGCAATGCCTCGCTGGCAGTGCTGCGCGAGATCGGCGTGGACACCGGCGGCTCCAACGTGCAGTTCTCGATCAACCCGAAAGACGGCCGCATGATCGTCATCGAGATGAACCCGCGCGTGTCCCGTTCCTCGGCACTGGCATCGAAAGCCACCGGCTTCCCGATCGCCAAGGTTGCAGCGAAACTGGCCGTGGGCTTCACCCTGGATGAACTGCGCAACGAAATCACCGGCGGCGCGACCCCGGCTTCGTTCGAACCTTCGATCGACTACGTCGTGACCAAGGTGCCGCGCTTCACGTTCGAAAAATTCCCGACCGCCGACCACCACCTGACCACCCAGATGAAATCCGTGGGCGAAGTGATGGCGATGGGCCGCACCTTCCAGGAATCGTTCCAGAAAGCCCTGCGCGGCCTGGAAGTGGGCGTGGACGGCATGAACCAGAAGACCGTCGACCGCGAGAAGCTGGAAGAGGAGCTGGGCGAGCCGGGTCCGGACCGCATCTGGTACGTGGGCGACGCTTTCGCTCAGGGCTTCACCCTGGAAGAGGTGTACCAGCTGACCAAGATCGATATGTGGTTCCTGGTGCAGATCAAGGAAATCATCGACCTGGAACTGTGGCTCGACACCCAGAAGCTGGAAAACCTGGACAAGAACACCCTGTACAAGCTGAAACAGAAGGGCTTCTCGGACCGCCGCCTGGGCTACCTGCTGCAATGCGGCGACACCGCCGTGCGCAACAAGCGCCGCGAACTGGGCATCCGTCCGGTGTACAAGCGCGTCGACACCTGCGCCGCCGAGTTCTCGACCGACACCGCCTACATGTACTCGACCTACGATGAAGAGTGCGAGTCCAACCCGACCGACAAGAAGAAGATCATGGTGCTGGGCGGCGGCCCGAACCGAATCGGCCAGGGTATCGAATTCGACTACTGCTGCGTGCACGCCGCGCTGGCGATGCGCGAAGACGGCTACGAGACCATCATGGTCAACTGCAACCCGGAAACCGTGTCGACCGACTACGATACTTCCGACCGCCTGTACTTCGAGTCGCTGACCCTGGAAGACGTGCTGGAAATCGTCGACCTGGAAAAACCGGTGGGCGTGATCGTGCAGTACGGCGGCCAGACCCCGCTGAAGCTGGCGCTGGACCTGGAAGCCAACGGCGTGCCGATCATCGGCACCTCGCCTGACATGATCGACGCCGCGGAAGACCGCGAGCGCTTCCAGAAGCTGCTGCAGGACCTGGGCCTGCGCCAGCCGCCTAACCGCACCGCGCGCACCGAAGAGGAAGCGCTGGCGCTGGCACAGGAAATCGGCTACCCGCTGGTGGTGCGTCCTTCCTACGTGCTGGGCGGCCGTGCGATGGAAATCGTGCACGAGCAGCGCGACCTGGAGCGCTACATGCGCGAAGCAGTGAAGGTGTCGAACGACTCGCCGGTGCTGCTGGACCGCTTCCTGAACGACGCCATCGAGTGCGACGTCGACTGCATCTCCGACGGCGACACCACCTTCATCGGCGGCGTGATGGAGCACATCGAGCAGGCCGGCGTGCACTCGGGCGACTCGGCCTGCTCGCTGCCGCCATACTCGCTGTCGCAGGAAACCATCGATGAACTGAAGCGCCAGACGTCGCTGATGGCCAAGGGCCTGAACGTGGTCGGCCTGATGAACGTGCAGTTCGCGATCCAGAAGCAGGATCAGGGTGATGGCCAACTGCGGGACGTCGTCTTCGTGCTGGAAGTGAACCCGCGCGCCTCGCGTACCGTGCCGTTCGTGTCCAAAGCGACCGGCCTGCAGCTGGCCAAGATCGCCGCGCGCTGCATGGTCGGCCAGAAGCTGGCGGAGCAGGGCATTACCAAGGAAGTCGTGCCGCCTTACTTCAGCGTCAAGGAAGCCGTGTTCCCGTTCGTGAAATTCCCTGGCGTGGACACCATCCTCGGCCCGGAGATGAAATCGACCGGTGAAGTGATGGGCGTGGGCGCCACCTTCGCGGAAGCCTTCGTGAAATCCCAGCTGGGCGCCGGCGTCAAGCTGCCGAAGTCGGGCAAGGTGTTCCTGTCGGTGAAAGCGTCGGACAAGCCGCGCGCCGTGAAAGTGGCGAAGGACCTGGTCGACGCCGGCTTCACCCTGTGCGCCACCAAGGGCACCGCCGCCGTGATCTCCGCCGCCGGCATTCCTGTCACCCCGGTGAACAAGATGTCGGAAGGCCGTCCGCACGTGGTCGACATGATCAAGAACCACGAAATCGTCCTGGTGATCAACACCGTGGAAGAGAAGCGTACCGCGATCAACGATTCGCGCAACATCCGTACCTCGTCGCTGGCGGCCCGCGTGACCACCTACACCACCATCGCCGGTGCGGAAGCGGCCGTGGCCGGTATCCGCCACCTGGACGAATTGCGTGTGTACGATTTACAAGGCCTGCATAAGTCTTTAAACTAAGGCCACGTAAGTAGTACGCTTGACAATATAACCACAGGGCCCGCGCTGAAGCATGGCGCGGGCTCTGTGCTTTTTAGCAATTTGACCAGAGACTGACATGAATACCGTTCCACTGACTAAATTCGGCGCCGAACTCCTGAAAGAAGAGCTGCACCAGCTCAAAACCAAGGAACGCCGCATTGTCATCGATGCCATCGCCGAAGCGCGTTCGCACGGTGACTTGTCCGAAAACGCAGAATACGATGCCGCCAAGGAGCGCCAGGCCTTCGTCGAAGGCCGTATCGCGGAGCTGGAAGGCAAGCTGAGCTCGGCCCAGATCGTGGACCCGACCACCCTGGACGCGGAAGGCCGCGTGGTGTTCGCCTCCACGGTGGACCTGGAAGACCTGGAGTCCGGCTCCAAAGTGAGCTACCAGATCGTCGGTACCGACGAGGCCGACCTGAAAATGAGCAAGGTTTCGGTCACCTCGCCAATCGCCCGCGCCCTGATCGGCAAGTATGCCGGCGACGTGGTGGAAGTGCAGGCCCCATCCGGCCCACGCGAATACGAAATCCTCGAAGTCCGCTACGTTTGATGATGCTGGCGAAAGTTCGCCTGCTGGTGGCCGCGCTGTGGGCCGGCAGCCTGTGGACGGTCGGCTACCTGGTGGCGCCGACCCTGTTTGCATCGCTGGACCGCGTGCTGGCCGGCTCGATTGCCGGCCTGGTGTTCCATGCCGAAGCGATGTTGTCGCTGGGCTGCGGCGCCGCCATGGGCGTGCTGCTGTTCTTTGGCACCCGCGACTGGACGCCCAAACGCCGCCGTTCGGTGCTGCTGATCGTGGTGGCGATGGTGATGTGCACCGTGGCCAGCCATTTCGGCATCCAGCCGATGATGGCGGCGGCCAAGGCGTCGGGCGACGCCAGCTTTGGCAAGCTGCATGGCATTTCCAGCACCATTTACCTGGTGCAGAGCCTGCTGGCAGGCTGGCTGCTCTGGAAGCAAGCCTGAAAGATCAAGACGTAAAAAAAGGCGGGGTAGCCCGCCTTTTTAATTTCAGCCCACGGTTTTCTTGGTGCCGACTTTCTTCTTGACGCGCTTGATGGTGCCGCCGGCGGTAACGCGTTCGTTCCCTTTCAGCAGGACCTTGCTCACGGATGGCTTCTTGGTGCCGGAAGCGCTTGGCTTGACGATGGTCACCATGCGCATGCCTTTGCCGGCTTTGCCGGTGGCGGACTTCTCGGCATCGACTTTCGGGCGGTACAGCACCAGCAGCTTGCCGATGTGCTGCACAGGCGCGGCGCCGGTCTTCTCGCAGATGGATTCGTACATTTCGATGCGGGCTTCGCGGTCATCACCGAAAACGCGCACCTTGATCAAGCCGTGGGAATCCAGGCCGAGCTCGATCTCCTTCATCACGGCAGGGGTCAGGCCGGATTCGCCGACGAGGACGATAGGCTTCAGGCCGTGGGCTTCGGCGCGCAGGACACTGCGTTCGGCAGGGGTAAGGTTCAGCATAGTTATTTTTGGATAGTTCTCTTAAAGGCAGTATTCTACGCTAATGGCTAAGAACAAATTAAACAAAAACTGGTTGCACGACCATATTAACGATCCGTATGTGAAGGCCGCCCAGAAGGACGGCTACCGTGCCCGGGCAGCCTACAAGCTGAAAGAGATCGACGAGGACGCCAAGTTGATCAAGCCTGGCCAGGTGATCGTCGACCTGGGCTGCACCCCTGGCTCCTGGGGCCAGTACGTGCGCCGCAAGCTGGCCGGGAAAGAGGGCGGCGGCATCAACGGCACCATGATCGGACTGGATATCCTGCCGATGGAGCCGATCTCCGATATGCACTTCATCCAGGGCGATTTCCGCGAGCAGGAAGTCCTCGACCAATTGGCCGAAGTATTGCAAGGCCGCAAGGCGGACCTTGTATTGTCCGATATGGCGCCCAATTTATCTGGTATTGCGGTGGCCGATGCTGCCCGAATGGAAGACCTTATCGATATCGCCATTGAGTTCAGCCAGCAGCATATGAAACCGGGTGGCGCTTTATTGGTGAAGTGTTTCAAAGACCTGGGATTCAGCCAGGTTGTCGAGAAATTCCGGCGCGAATTCAAGACCGTGGTGCAGAAAAAGCCGAAGGCCAGCCGCGATAAATCGTCAGAAATTTTCTTATTGGGCCGCGGGCTCAAAAATCCAGTGGAATAATGCCATTCTGGCCCTTGATTTAGCTGGAAAAACCCACATATCCTGCGCAGGAGTGTGCACCATAGGGCCGGTTTGTAGCACGGCCCGGGTTTAACGAGTAAAATCGGATTTCTGCTACAGGTAACTGGTGCGCTTTGCGCATCCAAGGAGTTTTCGTGAATAACATGTTTTCTAAATCGGCTATCTGGGTCGTTGTAGCCTTGCTGCTATTTATGCTGTTTAAGCAATTCGACAGCCACAGCATTGCCGGCGGCGCAAAGCCTATCGCTTATTCCGATCTGTTGGATGAGGTCATAGCGAAGCGCATTAAAGATGTCGTGATTGAAGGGCAGACGATTACTGCCACCCGGGTCGACGATTCCAAAGTCCGTACCACGTCCACTTTCCTGGACCGTGGCCTGATCCGCGACCTGCGCGACAACGGCGTGCGCTTCGACGTCAAGCCGCCTGAAGAGCCAGGCATCCTGCAACAGGTATTTGTATCCTGGTTCCCGATGCTGCTGCTGATCGGCGTGTGGGTATTCTTCATGCGCCAGATGCAAGGTGGCGGCAAGGGCGGCGCGTTCTCCTTCGGCAAGTCGAAGGCGCGCATGCTGGACGAAACCAACAACACCGTGACCTTCTCCGATGTGGCAGGTTGCGATGAAGCCAAAGAGGAAGTGACCGAGATCGTCGACTTCCTGAAAGACCCGACCAAGTTCCAGAAACTGGGCGGCCGTATTCCACGCGGCGTGCTGATGGTTGGTCCTCCAGGTACCGGTAAAACCCTGCTGGCACGTGCCATTGCGGGTGAAGCCAAGGTGCCGTTCTTCTCGATTTCCGGTTCGGACTTCGTCGAAATGTTTGTCGGCGTCGGCGCAAGCCGCGTGCGCGACATGTTCGAGAACGCCAAGAAGCATTCGCCTTGCATCATCTTCATCGACGAGATCGACGCTGTAGGCCGCCATCGCGGCGCCGGCATGGGCGGCGGTAACGACGAACGCGAACAGACCCTGAACCAGCTGCTGGTTGAGATGGACGGCTTTGAAGCTTCATCCGGCGTGATCGTGATTGCCGCGACCAACCGTGCCGACGTGCTGGATAAGGCGCTGCTGCGCCCAGGCCGTTTCGACCGCCAGGTTTCCGTTGGCCTGCCGGATATCCGCGGCCGCGAACAGATCCTGAACGTGCACATGCGCAAAGTGCCGATCAGCACCGACGTGAAAGCCGATATCCTGGCACGCGGTACCCCGGGCTTCTCCGGCGCCGACCTGGCCAACCTGGTCAACGAGGCTGCACTGTTTGCCGCGCGCCGCAACAAGCGCCTGGTCGACATGATCGACTTCGAAGATGCGAAGGACAAGATCTTCATGGGCCCGGAACGCAAGTCCATGGTGATCCGCGAAGAAGAGCGCCGCAATACCGCTTACCACGAGTCCGGCCACGCCGTGGTGGCCAAGCTGCTGCCGAAGGCTGACCCGGTCCACAAAGTGACCATCATGCCGCGCGGCTGGGCCCTGGGCCTGACCTGGCAGCTGCCTGAGCACGACAATATTTCGGGCTACAAGGACAAGATGCTGGAAGAGATTTCCATCCTGTTCGGCGGCCGTATCGCGGAAGAGATCTTCGTCGGCCAGATGTCGACCGGCGCCTCCAACGACTTCGCCCGCGCCACCAAGCTGGCCCGTGCCATGGTGACCAAGTACGGCATGTCCGATGCGCTGGGCGTGATGGTGTACGAAGACAGCCAGAACGACGGCTGGCTGGGCGGCGCCAACAAGACCATCTCGGAAGCGACCCAGCAGAAGGTGGACGCGGAAATCCGCACCATCCTGGATTCGCAATATGCCCTGGCGCGCAAGCTGCTGGAAGATAACCGCGAGAAGGTCGAAGTGATGACCAAGGCCCTGCTGGAATGGGAAACCATCGATGCGGACCAGGTGAACGACATCATGGCGGGCCAGGAGCCGCGCCCGCCGAAGGCCGGCACCACCATCCGCAAACAGCCAGGCAGCGACGGCCCAGGTTCCAGCCCGAACCCGAACGCCACCGCCCCAGCCTGATCGAAATCCCAAACCGGTAAACCAGTGTCAGACCCAAGGGTCTGACACTGTCATATCCGCTGTTACAGGTGTTGGTTGTAGTCCTTGACCTTCGTCGAAAGTCAAAAACTCAGAACCAGCCCCGGACGGCCGCACACCGGGGTCAGACCCTTGGGTCTGACCCGGATTTGCCGGTTTAAAAGCCTCCGCCACCCATGCCCCAACACAAGTTCGGACGCTTCAATTTCCCCACCAGCCGCGCGCTGGTGATGGGCATCCTCAACGCCACCCCTGATTCCTTCAGCGACGGCGGCCAGTTCGCCAGCCTCGACTACGCAATCACCCACGCCGAGCAGATGATCCGCGACGGCGTCGACATCATCGACATCGGCGGCGAGAGCAGCCGTCCCGGCGCTCCCGCCGTGACACTGGATGAAGAGCTGCGGCGCGTGATGCCCCTGATTTTTGCCCTGCGCGATTGCGGCAAGGCGATCAGCGTCGACACCTATAAACCGGAAGTCATGCGCGAAGCGGTCCTGGCCGGCGTCGACATGATCAACGATATAAACGGTTTCCGCGCGCCCGGCGCCATCGAAGCGGTGAAAGAGAGCGATTGCGCGTTGTGCATAATGCACATGCTTAACAATCCGACAACAATGCAAGCCAAGCCCGAGTACAATGATGTTGTGCGCGAAGTCACGGATTTCCTGGCCGAACGCATTGCCGTCCTGACGGCGGCAGGCATCGACAAAGAGCGCCTGTGGATCGACCCGGGCTTTGGATTTGGTAAAACAGTAGATCATAATTACGCATTGCTGAAGGCTGGCAGGCAAATGGTTGCCGAGCTGGGCGTGCCGCTGCTGGCTGGCTTGTCGCGCAAATCGATGATCGGCGCCATCACCGGCAAACCCGTTGAACAGCGCCTGGCAGGCAGTCTCGGCGGCGCGCTGGCAGCTGTGGCGCACGGTGCCCAGATCGTCAGGGTGCATGATGTAGCAGAGACCGTCGACGCACTCCGCGTGTGGCAGGCGGCGCATTAAGAAAAGGAAGAGAACACAATATGGCACGTAAATATTTCGGTACCGATGGCGTACGTGGCCTGGTCGGCCAGGCTCCGATCACCCCCGACTTCGTCATGCGCCTCGGCTATGCCGCTGGCAAGGTTCTGGCCAAGAGCGCTGCGACAGGCACCGCCCGCCCAGCCGTCCTGATCGGCAAAGACACCCGTATCTCCGGCTACATGCTGGAAGCCGCGCTGGAAGCGGGCTTCTCGGCCGCCGGCGTCGACGTCAAGCTGGCCGGCCCGATGCCAACCCCGGCCATCGCCTACCTGACGCGCGCGCTGCGCCTGCAAGCCGGCGTGGTGATCTCCGCCTCGCACAACCCGTTCCAGGATAACGGCATCAAGTTCTTCTCCGACCAGGGTACCAAGCTGCCGGACTCGGTCGAGCTGGACATCGAAGCCATGCTGGAGCAGCCGATGGAATGCGTCTCGCCGGAAAAGCTGGGCCGCGCCCGCCGCCTGGATGATGCCCAGGGCCGCTACATCGAGTTCTGCAAGAGCACCTTCCCGTACGAACTGGACCTGCGCGGCCTGAAAGTCGTGGTCGACTGCGCCCACGGCGCCGCGTACAACATCGCCCCCCACGTGTTCCATGAACTGGGCGCGGAAGTGGTCGCCATCGGCAACAAGCCGGACGGCCTGAACATCAACGACGGCGTTGGCGCCACCGCTCCGAAAGCCATGGCTGCTGCCGTGCTCGAGCACAAAGCCGACCTCGGCATTGCGCTGGACGGCGATGCCGACCGCCTGATCATGTGCGACGCAGCCGGCCGCCTGTATAACGGCGACGAACTGCTGTACGTAATGGTGATGGACCGTGTAGCCAACGGCGGCGTCGCTGGCGCCGTCGGCACCCTGATGACCAATATGGCTGTCGAGGTGGCGCTCAAGCAGAAGGGCATCGGCTTCGCGCGCGCCAAAGTGGGCGACCGCTACGTGCTGGAAGTGATGCAGGAAAAAGGCTGGATCCTGGGCGGCGAGGGCAGCGGCCACCTGCTGGCACTGGACAAGCACAGCACCGGCGACGGCATCATCTCCGCGCTGCAAGTGCTGTCCGCGCTCAAGCGCAGCGGCAACACCCTGGCCGAGATCGCCGGCGAAGTCACACTGTTCCCGCAAACCCTGATCAATGTGCGCGTGCCTGCCGGCTTCGACTGGCAGAAGAATGTCGCCATGGTTGCGGAAAAAGAAAAGGTGGAAGCGGAGCTGGGCGACACCGGCCGTGTGCTGATCCGCGCTTCCGGCACCGAGCCGCTGATCCGCGTCATGGTCGAAGCACGCGACGCCGATAAGGCCCAGAGCATGGCGCGCCGCATCGCCGATAAAGTTGAAACAGCGCTGGCAGCATAAAGTTGCCCGCGTGACATTGACGGATGGTGCCTCGCCGGGGTATTATTCGTTCATCGGAGTGTAGCGCAGCCCGGTAGCGCACCTGCTTTGGGAGCAGGGGGTCCAAGGTTCGAATCCTTGTACTCCGACCAGGAAATTCTAGAGCGGGTTGTCTTCGGACAACCCGCTTTTCTTTTGCGGCATGGCTTTTTCTTGCATCGCCCGCCATTCTGCCCTTAGCTCAGTTGGATAGAGCATCGGCCTTCTAAGCCGAGGGTCACAGGTTCGATTCCTGTAGGGCAGGCCAATCTCAACTCAGATTCCCACTTGTGAATGAATGGCCCGTAGCACAAACCCTATGTGCAGCGGGCGCTGGCAATAAGTCGGCCACCTTGCTGTGCAGGAGTAGCCTGGACAAGAATTTCGTGCCTATGGCGAATTGAATAAATAAGCCTCCAGGCAAAATTTCCGCCTTAGTCCACGTTGCGGCGACGGAAAAGCGCCAGTGATGCCAGGCCGATTGCCAGCAAGGGCAGCGAGCTTGGATTCGGTACTTTCGAAGTTTCTTCCGGCATCGCAGTCACGATGGAATTCAGGTCCAGTTGGATGTTCTTGCGCGCGATGAACGTGCCGCCCAAAACGGATCCCTGGTTGAAGTGCATATTGCTTCCTGCACCGGAGGCGAACAGGGTGCCGAACCATTCACTCCATGCACCTTGCGTCCAGTTGCCCTTGGTTTCGGTGTAGATGTCGTTGGCCGTACCGTTCAGCATTTCGAAATCAAATTTCGAGCCGATCTCCACGTTGTTCTTGACGAACAGGTTGATGGCGCCGCCGGACAGGTCGAAGATGAACGCGCTCTCGGCGCCTACAGTCAGCGAGTCGAAGTAGTACGTGCCTGCGCTTAGCTTCAGGGTCGAATCGTATTCAAGGTTGACCTTGCCGTATGAGCCACTTGCCATTTCGGCAGTTGCGCCGGATTTGAGGCCATAGGCTTTTCCGCCTGTCTTGAAATCGGTGGCGGTTGGCAAGGTATTCAGCGATGGGGAATTCGTCTTGCCGGCGACGGTGCCGGTGACATTGGCCTGGTACTTCACGTCCACCTGCTTGCCGGCAGTCGCATTGCCTTTGATCTGGGACTTTTGCTCAAGGGTGACATTGCCGCCGGCGCTAACATTGCCGCTCACCTGGGACTCGTATTTGGAGTGGATGTTGCCCTTGGCGCCCACGTCGCCAGTGACGTTGGTGCCTTGCTCAAGGTTGATATTGCCGCCTGCGAGGAGGGTGAATGGGGTGGCGTTAGCGAAAACTGGTGTTGCAAGAACAGCTGCGGCAGCGAGGGCTTTTAATTTCATGTTTGGCATCTAAAATTTGCTAATGGTAATCAATAATAATCAAAAGCAAGAACTGGGCCATGCATTTGTAAATCATTGATTTGTAAATGAAATGCTTGCGCCAAGTCCCCTTGATGAACACGAAGTGTAAAGTTTCCCGACATTAAGAAGGTAATTTTAATTGCCGTAATTGCAATCATGTTGCCAAATGGAGTCGGGATTTTTTACGCTTTACTCGACTGTTTTAACAATGTTTTCTACAGTCCATTGATTTTAAACAAAATTTCTCTCTCCAAACCACGGCACCTGTGTTCATGGATTCATTTGGTGGTTGGGAGTGGAAACAGATGTCCAGCGTTACCTTGGCGCATGGCACCAACGAAATTTTCGGGCTGACCAGCTCGATGAATATTTACGACCAGGGTTGGGGTGGCCAGGATCCGGCGGGTAACCAGGTTTTGATCGGCCTGTTCGCCAACGGCGCCAATTTGTTCAACGTGCACGTAGCCGGCGGTTGGCATAACTTCACGACCCAGACTTTTAACATCGCGAACGACGCCCTCGCACAGAAAAACCTCAACCTCAAACTGGACACGATTGACTGGGCATTGAACCCTGTCGTCAAGCTGCAAATGTTCGCGGCCCCAATCGGCTATCCGGGCTGGCAGCTGCATGCAAGGAATGCGACCTTCATGGTCGAGTCGGCAAAAATTCCTGAGCCTGCATCGCTGGCACTGCTTGGACTGGGCCTTGCTGGCCTGGCCGTAGCACGCCGCCGCAAAGCCTGATTGCTGGCATTGCTGCCAAGGGCTGGCCCCTGCATTGCGCAGGGGCCAGCCCTTTTTGTTTGCTGCTAAAGATCCAGCAGTGATTGCTGCTGCGGTTCGACGGCAGCTTTCTTCCTGGCCGGCGGGCGGGGGTCTTCCCACGCCAGCATCAACTCGTGCGGATAGGGATTGAGGAAGGCGCGGGCAAACTCGGGATCGCGGCAGGACAGCCAGTCGCGGTATGCTTCCGGCGGCACTACGACCAGGGTGCGCTTTTCGTCGTCCGGCTTGTGGAAGCGTTTCAACAAGGGGTGTTCGTCGGCGTTGATGGTCAGCTGGGTGAAGGCGTGGCTGACGCTGCCATCGGTTTCCTCCCAGCTGCGCCACATGCCGGCCACGGCGAACGGATGCTTGTCCGCCATGCTGATTTGCCAGCGCACGGCCTTGCCTGATTCATAATTGGGCTCGTAAAAACCCGTCATCGGTACCAGGCAAAGCTGGCTCGAACGCCAGTATCTGCTGTAGGAGCGCAGTTGGCCCACGGTTTCGCTGCGGGCGTTCATGGTGGTCAGCGATGGCATTGCCGCCGGCACATGGCGGCGCGGCACGAAACCAAAGGACGCCACCACGCATTCCGGCTGTCCGTCGAGGCCGAGGCGGATGATGGGGGCGTCGTAGTCCTTCCAGGTCTCGTCTGGCCATTCCATGCCGGCGATGTTGGACAGGTCGATGTCCATCATTTCCTGCAGCAGGTCGCGCGAAGTGGGGCGGTAATTGGTACACATGGGGGCTATGCTAACCCGATTGAGCTTGCTAAACTACTGTATATGCATACAGTTACAAGAAAGCCGCTGACCGCAGCACAACTTCGTGAAATCTGGCTGCGCAACCAGAATGACGACATGCTGGCCGTGCTGTGGGAAGTCAAACGCCTGCGCGGGCTGGTGGTGCGGGCAAGCCATTTGCATTGGACCTTCCGCGATGAACTCAAGGGCGAGCCATGCCTGGAAGAGGACCGTCCGTTTGCCACTGAAAGGGAATTGCGGCGGCGGGCCAATGCGATCCGGAATGCGGACTGAGACCATTATTTCGTTGCATCGCTGTCAACCATTGTGCCATAGTGTTTAAAACACAATGGGCGAGAATCATGGCAATGACTTCGCAGCTTCATCCACTCAAGGGTTGCACTGCCGGCCGCACAGCTGACGTGATTTTCGTGCATGGACTAGGGGGCGATCCAATTGAAACCTGGCGCCGGCCGGACTTTTCATGGCCTGAGGTGCTGGGCAGTGAAATGGAGCATGTGGGGATCTGGTCATTGGGCTATCCGGCAGCGAAAAGCGATTGGACCGGTTCCGCAATGCCTCTCGGCGACCGCGCGCAAAATGTCCTCACTTTGCTAGAAGCGCACAATATCGGTAAGTTGCCTATTATTTTTGTCGCACATAGCCTGGGCGGTTTGTTGGTGAAACAAATGTTGCGGCTTGCGGAAGACCTGTCCCAGACGCCGTGGCGGGCCATCAGCAAATCGACAAGGGGCATCGTTCTTCTCGCTACGCCCAATACCGGATCACGCCTGGCTGATCTGGGTTCTTTCCTCCCAGGGCTGCGTCCCTCGGCCGCAATCCGGGATCTGGAGCTGAACAGCGCCGGCCTTCGGCAATTAAATCTATGGTTTCGGAATAATGTAAAACGCATCGGTTGCCAGCCGCTGGTCTTTTCAGAAAAATTGCCCTGCGGCCCGGTGATCGTAGTCGATGAGGCTTCATCTGATCCAGGAATTGAGGGTGTCATTCCAATCCCGCTGGATGAAAATCACATCAGCATCTGTAAGCCAGCTTCCAGCAGCGCCTTGCAGTACCTGAAAGTGAAGCAGTTTATTGACGAACTGGTGCCCCGTGCAGAGCCAGTACAGATAGTGAGCGCTGCAAGCGCTTATCCCGGTCAAGCGGGGCATCGTCAGCAATACCTGCTCAATATTGCGGCCTGGCGTCCCAACGAAGTCAATGCGCTTGCCTTCAGCCCGTGCTCCCGCTATCTCGCTGTTGCCTCCGACGACAACACTGTACGCATATGGCGCCACGAAGGAGAAGACTTGCTCCTGACGGTGGTGGCGCATCAGGATTCGGTGAAATCTGTCTGTTGGTCGCCGGATGGGAAATACATCGCCTCGTGTTCTGCGGATGGCAGCGCAAAGATTTGGGATTTTCCCAATGGTTCGCTCAGGCGACAGTGGAATGGCGGTGACGATTGGGCGCGTGCCATTACGTGGTCGGGCGACGGGCAATGGTTAGCTTGTGGATACGCAAACGGAACGGTTCGTATTTTTCACCCTGGCAGCCCGGAAGAATTGTTTCGCCTCTCGGCGCACGATGCACGGGTGCGCGGAATTTCAGCATCGCCCTGTTCCCAATACGTGGCGAGTGGAGGCTCCGATGGTTTTGTCCAGGTCTGGCGCGCAGGCGACGGGGCAAGACATGCAACCGTCAAAATTGCCGCTTTGTTTCACCAACAGGAACAAGATCGGGCGCAGGTAATTTGCCTGGCATGGGCACCGTCTGGCGAATGGATCGCGGCGGGCACCATAGCGGGACACCTGGCCATCATTGATACGCTCACGTGGCGGATTGTCCGTGCCGCGAAAGTGGCGCGTGACTCCCTTCTTGGCTGCAGCTGGTCGCCAACTTCCGATGAAATCGTCGTAGGGTCGTCAGACCGGACCGCCGTTCGAATAGCCATTTCGGCGATGCCGAAGGCTGAGGCCATAAGCACGGCGCCTATGCCTTTTTCGAGCGGCCTCGCGGCACCTGCTGGTACCAGGATTTCAGAGCGTCCAGGATCTGTCCGGGCAGTGGCCTGGTCGCCCGATGGCCAATCAATTGCGACGGGCTCAACCGACCAAACCATTGAAATTCATGCCGAACGCGAATCAGCTGCGAAATCGACTTCAATTCTGAGAGCGCATCAATGGCGCGTGCAATGTGCGGCAGTGTCGCAGGATGGGGAAAAGCTGGCGGTAGGCAGCATTGCTCGCACAGTCGTTTTGTATGACTTGAAACAGGGGCGCTATCAATGGACGTTCGAAGGGACGACGGTCGTGGAGGGCGCCTCCGAGGATTGGGGCGGGAAGGACGTTCGTATCGTCGAAAAGCGGCGTGAAGGACTCGATGAATATGCTCGATGCCTGGCATTTTCACGTGATGGGCAATACATCGCCGTTGGCAGCGATGATCGTACTGTTCGCATCCTGGAAGCGGACAGCGGGCGCTGCACTGTTCCCGTGCTAGCGAACAGTCATGAGGAACGCATTCATTGCCTCGCGTGGTCGGCAGGCGATCGGTTCATCATTTCGTGTTCCGGAAGCGTTGTTGCCATTTGGGACCGATCATCAGGGACGGTCCACACAACACGTGCCCACCGGGGCCATATATTAAGCCTGGCATGCGCCCCATCCGGTGATGCGTTCGCCACGACGGCAGAAGATCACACTATTGTGCTTTGGCGCGGGACCACGTCGCGCGAGTTGTGCCGGACACCAGTGAGCCTGCCCCTTCTTTCATGGTCGCCCGATGGCAAGTTCATTGTGGGCGCTGGCTCGGCTGGGCATGCCTACGTCTGGAACGCGCAGTATGGGCAAATGATCGCGCAGATCGACACAGGCGATCGGATCCGTGCGCTGACCTGGACCGCCGGGCAATGCCTTATGGCGCTTGATAAAGGCGATGTACTGATCGTAGACCAGTCCACCTGGACGATTCGCTCGCGCGTGAATTCCTTATCGTCGACCCATCGCAGCTTGTGCATGCGCGTAACCGGTTATCGAATGCCGGACCAGTTGGGACTCTCATCGGAAATTGAGGTCGCGTGGACAGTGATGGAATCCGGGAATCACGCAGCCTGGAATGCAGACTGATACTATCAGTCCATGAAGAATTTACTGTTGGTGGGATCGAGCGGCCTTGTCGGCCGCGAAGTGTTGAAGCTGGCGCTGGCCTCGCCGGCTGTTGCGCAAGTCGTTGCGCCTTCGCGGCGGCGGCTGGAGCCGCATGCGAAACTGGTGGCGCCGATCGTAGACTTCGATCGTTTGCCGGCGCTGGAGCCTTGGTGGCAGGCCGATGCTGTGATTTGCACCCTGGGCACGACCATCAAGGTCGCCGGCTCGCAGGAGGCCTTCCGCAAAGTGGACTATAGCTATCCAATGGCGGTGGCGCGCCTGGCGCGCCAGCATGGAACGCCGGTTTTCGTGCTGAATTCAGCCATGGGCGCGGATGCGGGTTCCAGCGTTTTCTATAACCGCGTGAAGGGAGAGGTGGAGCACGGTGTGCGCTCGCTGGGGTTTGAAACGCTGGTGATAGCGCGGCCCGGCTTGATTGGCGGTGCGCGCGAAGAATTCCGGCTCGGCGAGAAAATCCTGGTGCCGATCCTGTCTGTGCTTGGCCCGGTACTGCCGCGGGCGTGGCGCATCAACCCGGCCGGGCACATTGCGCGCGCCATGTTCGAGGCGGCAATGCACCCGCAACCGGGTGAGCACATCATTACTTCGGACAGGATGGCCTGAGGCTTATTCTTCCAGCAGGCTGCGCAGCATCCACGCAGTCTTTTCGTGCACGTCCAGGCGCTGGGTCAGCAGGTCTGCGGTAGGCTGGTCGTTGGCTTCGTCCACCACCGGCAGCAGCGAACGGGCGGTGCGCGCAGTGGTTTCCTGGGCGGAGACCAGGTGGCGCACCATGTCCATGGCCTTAGGCACGCCGGCCACTTCCTTGACCGTGCCCAGCTTGCCGAATTCGGCATAGGTGCCCGGCGCGGGGTAGCCCAATGCGCGGATGCGCTCTGCGATCATGTCCAGCGCGGTCCATTGTTCGGTGTACTGCGTCATGAACATCTGGTGCAGGGAATTGAACATGGGACCCTTCACGTTCCAGTGGAAGTTGTGGGTCATCAGGTAGAGCGAGTAGCTGTCGGCCAGCAGGCGGGACAGGCCATCGGCAATGCGTGCGCGGCTGTCGTCGGACAGGCCGATATCAATCTTCACTACGTCCATCGTCAATTCCTTTCGGTCAGTTAAATGCTTGACGATTATTTCATGATTCCCAGGAGGCTGCTGTAATCGTCAGTCCACGGCCGCACGTCCGGCGCGGCAGGCAGTTGCCGGAGGCTGGTAAAACGCGCCAGCTGTTCGCGCTGGCCGACCAGCACCCAGGTGGATGCCTTGAGGCCACGCGCGTCGTCGGAGCCGCTGTCGGAAAGATACGCAGTGCGCTTGAATGCGTCGGCAGCCTGGTTCACGACGGGGACGAGGTTGAGGTAGCGGTTGGATACATGAACGGCCAGCACGCCACCTGGTTTCAGGCTTCGGAAGTAGATGGCAAATGCTTCCTGCGTCAGCAGGTGGACTGGCACGGCATCGCCCGAAAAGGCGTCGACCGCCAGCACGTCGAACTGCTGCGCCGGCTCGGCTTCCATCACCAGGCGGGCGTCGCCCACGGCTACCTGCTTGCTTGCGGGGCAATCGCGCAGGAAGGTGAAGTGTTCGTTGGCAAACTGCACGACCAGCGGATTGATTTCATAGAAGCGGTATACGTCGCCGGGACGGCAATATGCCGCCATCGTGCCAATTCCAAGGCCGATGATGCCGACGTGTTGCGGGCCGCCGTGCCGGCTGGCCGCAATGGCGATGCCGGCGCCGCCGGCATTGCCGAAATAAGTTGTGGGCCAATGCTGCCGCGACGGCTCAAGGAACTGCCGTCCATGGATGATGACGCCGTGGGTCAGCTGGCGGACTCGCTCTTTGCCGCTGCCGGTATCCTTTACCTTGACCGTGCCGTAGAAATTGCGGCCCTTGATCGTGGGTGTGGACGGCGAGATGGCATTGGCGGCCCACATTACGCCGAGCAGTGTGGTGCAAACGACCGCCGCTTTGATGGGGCGGGAATGCGAGGCAAGGTTGGGCTGGCGATACACGCTGGCGGCGCCGACGATGCAAACGGCCGCAATGCAGGACAAGGCCAGTTCATAATCGTCGTTGAAGACGTGCGGGGCAACCAGGCCGGTGAATATGCCGCCGATGGCGCCGCCAAGGGCGATCGTCAGGAAATACGCTGTCAGTTGCGCTGGCGGCGGCTTCAGCCGAGCGAGTTCGCCATGGCAGGCCATGCAATACACGAAGATGGCGAGGCAGAACAGCAAGGTCGGCCACATGATCCCGGAGGGCATCAGGCTTGGGTAGGTGCTGCAGGCGATCAACACTGGCGTCAGGGTGGCCATCAGTGGCAGGAAAAGCCAGCGGCGGTACCAGCGCGTACTTTCAAAGCAGAGGATGTAGGTCAGCAGGTAAATGGCCAGGGGCAGTACCCACAGCAGCGGCACCGGGGCAATGTTGGCGGTGAGGTGGCTGGTGGCTGACATCAGCACTACGGTCGGCACGGCGGCCAGGCCGCACCAGAACAGGCTGTCGCGCGCGATTGGCGTGCCCGCTTCAGCGTCTTCCCCCCGGGGTGCTGCATTGCGGCCGCCACCGTTCAGTGCCAGCGCGCCGCAAAACACCGCGAACAGTCCGAATCCTGCCGACCAGAAGGTCGACATTTCCTTCAGCGTGAAGCGCGGTTCGAACAGCAGGGGGTAGCTCAGCAGGCCGAGCAGCGATGCGAGATTGGACAGGGCAAACAGGCGGTATGGCAGGCTTCCCGGCCGTTCTTGCGCAAACCAGTGCTGGACCAGCGGTCCGGTGGTGGAGAGCAGGAAATAGGGCAGTCCGATGGTCGCAGCTAACAAGCCCAGCAGTAGGAAGGCGGGATCACCGCCGGGGGCAGGCTTCCAGCTATCGGCCGGGATGATCGGCAGCATCAGTGCTGCCACGAGCAGCAGGCTGGCGTGCAGCCAGGCTTGCCGGCGCGGCGCCAGGTAGCGGCCGCCAAGGTGGGAATACAGGTAGCCCAGCAGCAGGGTGAGCTGGAAAAACAGCATGCAAACCGTCCATGCCGCTGCCGAGCCGCCGAACCAGGGCAATACCATCTTGCCGATGATGGGCTGGACCTGGAACAGCAGGAAGGCACTAAGGAAGATCGTTCCGGCATAAAGGATGAGCATGCAAAATACTAACTCGTAACGAGGCCAGCCGCGAGCGTGAGCATGACGGCGCCGGTCAACCCTTCAATACATTTCCAGGCCAGCGGCCGGCCCAATACGCCGGCAAGGCGGGTGGCGCCGAGCCCCAGCGTTGTAAACCACAGCAGCGAGGCTGTCATGGCGCCTGCTGAAAAGCCGAGGCGCTGGCCGTCCGGGTAGCTGCCGCCGACGGAGCCCAGCAGTACGACCGTGTCGAGGTAGACGTGCGGGTTCAGCAGGGAGAGGGCGACTATGCTGGCCAGTGCCTGCCTGGCGTCCGGCGCTGCCGCGGTAGCGTCGATGGCGAGCGATTTTGGCGTCAGCATCGAGCGCCAGCTGCGTAGTCCATACCAGGCCAGGAAGGCGGCGCCGCCCCAGCGCGCAGCGGCCAGCAACAGCGCTGAATCCTGGATCATCGCCCCGGCGCCGGCGACGCCCAGCGCAATCAGAATGACGTCGATCACGATGCAAGCGGCGACCGTCAGCGCCACATGCTGGCGCTTGATGCCCATCCGCAGCACATGTGCATTCTGGGCACCGATGGCCATGATCAGGCTCGCACCGAGCCCCAATCCGTTCACATAACTCTGCATTTTGCTTCTCCTGTTGTGGAGCCGAAATTTTGCCGCCGCAGGCCTTGGAAATGAAGCTGCATTAATATAATTCAGTATTCATTAATTTTGCTAAAGGACGGAAATGGCGATTCCAGATGTGCGGCAGGGCGAGGCTTTGCTGGCGGTGATTGATTCCGGCAGCTTCGAGCAGGCTGCGGCGGCCCTGCACTTGACGCCATCGGCCGTGTCGCAGCGGGTCAGCGGGCTGGAGTCTGCGGTCGGCGCACCTTTGCTGATTCGCAGCCGGCCAGTGCGCCTGACCAGCGCGGGGCAAAGGCTGGTGCAATACCTGCGCCGCAGCAGGTTGATGGAGCAGGAATTCATGGCCGATTTAAAGGCGGACGAGGCGATGCCGCCCCGTATTCCAGTCGCGGTGAATAACGACACGCTTGGCACCTGGTTCCTGCCTGAATTGAGTTCTTTCCTGAATCGAGAAAATATCCAACTGGAGATAATCCTCGACGACCAGGACCACACTTATTCGCTATTCGAAAAGGGGCTGGTGCTGGCAGGTGTTTCCAGCGAGCCCGAACCGATGCGTGGCTGCCGCTCGCAGCATCTGGGTTTCATGCGTTATCGCTTATTGGCCCAGCCGGATTTCGCTAAACACTGGTTCCCAGATGGATTCAACCGCGAAGCCGCGCGCAAAGCGCCGGTGATGTTTTTTGACCGTAAAGATTCGTTACAGGCGATATTTATCGAGCGTGAGCTGGGTTTGCCGTCGGGGGCTTATCCGGTCCATTACGTGCCTTCCAGCGATCCGTTTGTCGAGTCCATCCGGCTTGGAATGGGTTATGGCATGCTGCCGCGCCAGCAATATAAATCCTTGCTGGAATCGGCAGAACTGGTGGATTTAGTGCCGGGTAAATATCTCGATATCCACCTGTATTGGCACTCTTGGCGGATCCAGTCGCCGAAGCTGGAACTGCTCACGGAGCAGGTGCTTGCCGCTGCTGGGCGGGCGCTGGATCGCTAGACTGGAAATTGGTGCAAACGCGCCAATAGTTGGCGCGCTGCACGCAAAGAAATTAATACGCGTAGAACATGCGCTGCAGTTCTTTGGTATTCGAAGTTTTGGTCATGCCCAGCATCAGCAGGATGCGGGCTTTTTGCGGGCTCAGGGTGTCGGCGACCACGAAATCCAGTTCGTCGTCATTGGCTTCGCCATTGCGGGCCAGGATGCCATTGCCAACGCGGCTGGCACGAACGATGACGGTACCGCTTTTGCGCGCTGCCACCAGGTCAGGTTTTACTTTCGCCGCCACACTGCCATCGCCGGTGCCGGCGTGGATAATGCCTTTGGCGCCTGCGGCAATAAAGGCATTCAGCGCGACTGGATTCATATTGGCGTAGCCATAAACAATATCGACTTGCGGCAGGGCGCTCAGGTTCGAAATATCGAACTCGGTGTCGACGGTATGTTTGCGGATGGTGGTGTGATAGAAGAAGGCTTTAGGACCTTGCACGTAACCCAGCATGCCCAATTCCGGGGTTTTAAAGGAGTCCGGCGTCGAGGTATTGGTCTTGGTAACGTCGCGGGCACCGTGGATCTGATCGCCCAGTGCTACCAGCGCGCCTTTGCCAATTGCATCCTGGCTGCCGGCAATTAATACCGCGTTATACAGGTTGATCGGGCCATCAGCCGACAGGGCAGTACCCGGGCGCATGGCGCCAACCAGCACAACCGGCTTGCGCGACTTGACCACCAGGTTCAGGAAGTAGGCGGTCTCTTCCAGGGTATCGGTGCCATGGGTGATCACGACGCCGTCGACGTTCGGCTGCGCCAGCAGGGCGTTGACGCGCTTGCCCAAGGTCAGCCAGTGATCATTGGTCATGCTTTCGGAAGCGATCTGGAACACTTGTTCGCCGCTGACGTTTGCGATCTTGGACAGTTCCGGTACGGCGTTTATCAATTGTTGGACGCCAACTGTGGCTGCGGTGTAGCCGACAGTGGTGGTGGAAGTGGCGCCGGAGCCGGCAATAGTGCCGCCGGTGGCAAGAATGGTGATATTTGGAAGCTTCTCTGCGTGGGCGCTAAAGGCCAGCAGGAATGCAAACAGGGCGAAAATGAAGTTTCTGGCTGTGTTGCGGTGCATAAGTTCTCCTGTGCTTAGTTTTAAGATTGTTGCGCATGTTACTAGATTTGGTGCAGTATGGCTGTACTTCCTAAGCAAGGACAATGCCAGTGGAAACAGACGAACTCAGTCTCGCTGTCGTCATGCAGCGCAAACCATTGAAGAGCATATGGCAGCCATTCCAGTGGCTGCCGGCGGAGGTCGTGTTGTCGCCTTTGCCGGCGGGCGCGCCGCGTTGTTTGCGGGATGATCCTTCCGAGACCTTGTGGCTTTACCCTGGCCTGTCGATGCGCTTGTATTCCGACGAGGCGGAAGGCTACTTCCTGAACCTGGATTCGGGTGCGCCGTGCTGGTTCATCATGTGGCGCCTGGAAGGCGAGGCTGCCGTACCGCAGTTTGTAACGCTTTCATATAACGAGGCGGCGCGGCTGATGGATGGTGGCGAGCAGGTAGATACCTTGCCGTTGCCTGCTTCGATTGTCGAGCGGCTTGGTGCTTTCGTGGCGGAGTATTACCGCCCGGAGCCCAAGGGCAAGCGTCGCCGGCCTTCGTTCGAAGGCGGTGCGGCCGTCCAGCAGATGGCGCGGGCCGAAGGGGAGGGACGCCATGGCCGCTGAGACTTTCTTCTCACGTTGGTCGCGCGTCAAGACAGAGGCTCGCCAAGAACCAGTGGCACAGGAGCCTGCCGCCACCGAGGTTCCTGCCGATGCTGCGGTACCGGCACCAACCCTTGAACAGGTGGCGAGCTTGACGGCCGACTCCGATTTCACCCCTTTCGTTGCACGAGGTGTCGATGAAACGGTGCGCCGCGCAGCGCTGAAGAAGCTGTTTGCAGATCCCCGTTTCAACGTAATGGACGGCCTGGACACCTACATCGACGACTACAACAAATTCGAACCCCTGACGCCCCTGATGGTGGCAGCCCTCAACCACGCCAAGGACCTGATCGCGCGCGAATTCGCGGCGGAAGAAAACGATGAGCCAAAAGACGAGGATCTGTAACTGCAACAACACCATGCCAATGGACGGCGCAGCCATCGGCAGCGCCTTGGGGGAGGGAGCGCTGCCGGTTTCCAGCCAGCTTTGCCGGCGTGAAGTCAACCAGTACCTGCAAACGCTGGAAGGCACGGAGCGCATCGTTGTCGGGTGTACGCAGGAAGAGCCGCTGTTCCGCGAACTGGCGGAGATGAAGTCGACGGTGGCGCCGCTGCGGTTTGTGAATCTGCGGGAGACCAGCGGCTGGAGCGAGGAGGCGCATCACACCACGCCCAAAATGGCGGCCTTGCTGGCCGCTGCCCGCCTGCCTGATCCCGAACCGGTGCCGGAGGTTGAATACCAATCCGAAGGCCGCGTGCTGTTGCTTGGCCCGGCGCGGCGCGTGCTGCCGTGGGCGCGCAAGCTGGAGCGGCAGCTGCAGGTGAGCGTGCTGTTCACCGATGGCGACGATGCGGCGCTTGCCGGCCACTCGTGGCCGACTTTCAGCGGCAGCGCACCTCGCCTGCAAGGCTGGCTTGGCGCGTTCCAGGTGAGCTGGCAGCAATCCAATCCTGTCGACCTTGAATTGTGCACGCGCTGCAATGCCTGCGTAAAAGCATGCCCGGAAGGCGCGATCAGCCTGGCCTACCAGGTTGACCTCGATGCCTGCGGTTCGCATCGCGATTGCGTCGCGGCCTGTGGTGCAGTGGCGGCGATCGATTTCGAACGCGTCGAGAAAGAGCGCAGCGGTGAATTCGACCTGGTATTCGATTTGGGCGACACGCCATTGCTGCGCATGCACCAGCTGCCGCAAGGCTATTTTGCGCCCGCCGGCGATGAGGCTGCGGCCGCCTTGGCGGCGATGCGGATGCTGGAGCTGGTCGGCACGTTCAGCAAGCCGCGCTTCTTCCAGTATAAAGAGAGCATTTGCGCGCATAGCCGAAGCAAGCAGCCGGGCTGCAATGCCTGTATTGATATCTGCTCGGCGGAGGCTATTTCCAGTGCGGGCGACCATATCAAGGTGTCGCCGCAACTGTGCGCAGGCTGCGGCGCTTGTACGACTGTGTGCCCATCCGGCGCGCTGACATATGCGTGGCCGCGCGCCCCTGATTCTGGCGAGCGGACACGCACCATGCTGGCGACCTACGCCCGGGCTGGCGGCCAGCGGCCAGCGCTGCTCTTGCATAACGACGAGGAGGGCAGCGCGCTCGTACGAGAACTCGGGCAGCTTGCGGCTGCGGGCGCGGCGCGCGGTATGCCGGCGCGCGTGCTGCCGCTGCCTGTTCATCATGTGGCATCGGTGGGGATGGATTTGTGGCTTGCCGCGGTTGCGTATGGTGCGGTTGACGTGGCGCTGCTGTCTTCTGGCTGCGAGGCGCCGCAGTACCTGGATGCGCTCGCGCAGCAGATGACGTTCGCGCAGGCGATCATTGATGGCCTGGGCTACAGCGGTACCGGACTCCATTTGCTGCGCGTGCGCGACGCAGCGGAACTGGAGCGTGAACTGCAGCGCTTCGCCGCCACCGCCGAGCGCCTGCCTGCGCTGCCGGCAGCCACCTTCCACGTCGCAGCAGCGAAGCGGGAAACGCTGGACTTCGCGCTCACGCACCTGGCCCGGCACGCGCCAACGCCGCAGGACTGCATAGCCCTCCCACCAGGCGCACCATTCGGGGTGGTTGAAATCGATACGGGCAAATGCACGCTTTGCATGGCCTGCGTCGGCGCCTGCCCCGAGTCCGCGCTGTCCGACAATCCATCGTTGCCGCAACTGCGCTTCACGGAGTCGAACTGCGTGCAATGCGGCCTGTGCGTTCAAACCTGCCCCGAGCAGGCACTGAGCCTGCAGCCGCGCCTCGCGCTGGGTGCGACGGCAAAGCAAGCGCGCGCCATCAATGAGGCCGAGCCCTATCATTGCATCAAGTGTCAAAAACCCTTCGGCACTTTGCAGATGGTGGAAAATATGGTCAGCAAACTCGCCGGCCACGGCGCTTTCTCCGGCAACCTCGACCGCCTGCGCATGTGCCCCGATTGCCGCGTTATCGACATGATGCAGCCCGAAAAAGAAGTCTCCATCTTTGAGGTGAAACGCCAATGACCGAAGACGAAGAATATGCGCGTTCCGAGCTGTACGGCGTACTTTCCATGCTGTTCTACGGCCCGCCATCGCAAGCTGTGCTGGATTTGATCGTAGGCGCCGCCATCGAAGGCGATGGTGTGCTGGCCGACGGCTGGCGCGGCCTGCAATCAGCCAGCAGTAAAACAAATGCCGAGCGCGCACGCGAAGAATACGAGTCGTTATTCATCGGCGTAGGCAAGCCGGACATCATGCTGTACGGCTCCTACTACATGTCCGGTTTCCTGATGGAGAAACCGCTGGCAGCGCTGCGTGAAGACCTGGCGCGTCTGGGCCTGGAGCGCTCCGAACACCTGTCGGAAAGCGAAGACCACTTCGCCGCCCTGTGCGACGCAATGCGCTTGCTGCATGGCAGCATTGCAACACAGAAGGAATTTTTTGCTGCCCATATCCAACCGTGGGCGGGCCAGCTTTTCGACGCTATCGATGCGCATCCCGGGGCAACTTACTATCGTGCAGTCGCCGGCCTGGCGCGCAGCTTCGTCGAAGTGGAAACCCAGGCGTTTGATATGGACTGAGCGTTGCTGCATTGTTAAATTATTTGTGCTAGTGTTAAAAGACTAACTGTTGTTGGCTAAGGGAGACCATGATGTCGACGCAATCCAACTCTGGAAGACGGTCTTTTTTCACTGGCATGGGGGCTTTGGCCGCTGCCGGCATCGCCGCGAAAATAGCCAGCAGCCCGCCCGGTACGACGCCGCCTGCGGATGCGGAACCACCTCCCGGTTCCGGCTATCGCCTCACCGAACATATCCAGAAGTACTACCGCACCACCAAGATCTGAGTGGAGGGCCACATGATGCTCCTTACACGTAAAGGGCCTGCCGGCCCCCGTGCGCCCGGACGTTTTGCATCGAGCCTGGAAGGCAGCCTGGCGCGGGCCCTGCCGACGATGGACCGGCGCGCATTCCTGAAACGCTCCGGCATTGGTGTCGGCGTGGGGCTGGCCGCGACGCAGCTTTCGCTGATGCGCAAGGCACAGGCCAAGGAACCTGCCGCTGTTGATAGCGGTAGCAAGCAGGTCGTGCGGCGCACGGTCTGCAGCCACTGTTCGGTGGGTTGCGCGGTCGATGCGGTGGTGGAGAACGGCATCTGGATCCGCCAGGAGCCGGTATTCGATTCGCCCATCAACCTTGGCGCGCACTGTGCCAAGGGCGCCGCGCTGCGCGAGCATGGCCACGGCGAGTACCGCCTGAAATATCCGATGAAGCTAGTGAACGGCAAATACCAGCGCATCCCCTGGGACCAGGCCTTGCAGGAAATCTCGGCCAAGCTGCTGGACATGAAAAAGAAGGACGGCCCGGATTCGGTGTTCTTCGTCGGTTCGTCGAAACACAATAACGAGCAGTCCGCGCTGCTGCGCAAGTTTGTGTCCTTCTATGGCACCAATAACTGCGACCACCAGGCGCGCATCTGCCACTCGACGACGGTGGCCGGCGTGGCGAATACCTGGGGCTACGGCGCCATGACCAACAGCTACAACGATATGCAGAACGCCAAGGCGGCCATGTATATCGGCTCCAATGCTGCCGAGGCGCACCCGGTGTCGATGCTGCACATGCTGCATTCGAAGGAGAACGGCTGCAAGATGATCGTGGTTGATCCACGCTACACGCGCACGGCGGCCAAGTCGGACCAGTACATCCGCATCCGCTCCGGCTCCGACATTCCTTTCCTGTATGGGATGCTGTGGCATATCTTCAAGAACGGCTGGGAAGACAAGGAATACATTGCGGCCCGCGTCTATGGCATGGACAAGGTGCGGGAGGAAGTCGCCAAGTGGACGCCGGATAAAGTGGAAGAGGCCTGCGGCGTACCGGAAGCCCAGGTACTGCAGGCGGCGGAGACAATGGCGAAGAATCGCCCGTCCACCGTGGTCTGGTGCATGGGCCAGACGCAGCACTCGATCGGCAATGCGATCGTGCGCGCCTCCTGCATCCTGCAGCTGGCGCTGGGGAACGTCGGCAAGAGCGGCGGCGGCACCAATATCTTCCGCGGCCACGATAATGTGCAAGGCGCAACCGACGTCGGCCCCAATCCTGATTCGCTGCCTGCTTACTACGGCCTGGCTGCGGGGGCATGGAAGCACTGGTGCGCGGTGTGGGGCGTGGATTACGAGTGGGTCAAGAGCCAGTTCGCCTCGCAAGCCATGATGGAGAAATCCGGCACGACGGTGTCGCGCTGGGTTGATGCGGTGCTCGAGAAAAATGAGCTGATCGACCAGGACAGCAACGTCAAGGCCGTCTTCTTCTGGGGCCACGCGCCAAATTCGCAAACCCGCGGGCTGGAAATGAAGAAGGCGATGGACAAGCTGGAAATGCTGGTGGTGATCGACCCGTATCCATCCGCCACGGCCGCCATGGCTGCAATGAAGGTAGAAGGGCAGGAGGTCAATCCGAACCGCGCCGTCTACCTGCTGCCGGCCGCGACGCAGTTCGAAACGTCCGGTTCGGTGACGGCCTCCAACCGCTCGGTGCAATGGCGTGAAAAGGTGATCGAGCCGCTGTTTGAATCGCGCACCGACCACATGATCATGTACCAGCTGGCTGAGAAGCTGGGCTTCGGCAAGCAGCTGGTGGCCAAGATCAAGCTGGTGCCTGGCAAGGGCAATATGATGGAGCCGGAGCCGGAGGACATGCTGCGCGAGATCAATCGCGGCAGCTGGACCATCGGCTACACCGGCCAGTCGCCGGAACGGCTGAAGGCGCACATGCGCAATATGCAGATGTTCGACGTGAAGACCTTGCGCTGCAAAGGCGGCAAGGACGCCGAGACGGGCTACGACCTGACCGGCGACTATTTCGGCCTGCCATGGCCCTGCTACGGCACGCCGGAACTCAAGCACCCCGGCTCAGCCAACCTGTACGACAACAGCCAGCACGTGATGGATGGCGGCGGCAACTTCCGCGCCAACTTCGGCGTGGAGCGGGACGGCGTCAACCTGCTGGCAGAAGACGGTTCGTTCTCCAAAGGCGCCGACATTACCACCGGCTATCCGGAATTCGACCACCTGCTGATGAAAAAGCTGGGCTGGTGGGACGAACTGACCGATGCCGAAAAGCTGGCGGCGGAAGGCAAGAACTGGAAGACCGACCTGTCCGGCGGCATCCAGCGCGTGTGCCTGAAAGTGCACGGCGTGCACCCCTTCGGCAATGCCAAAGCGCGTGCCGTGGTGTGGAATTTCCCCGATCCCGTGCCGCTGCACCGCGAGCCGCTGTTCGGCACGCGGCCCGACCTGGTGGCGAAGTATCCAACCCACGAGGACAAGAAGGCCTTCTGGCGCATGCCGACCTTGTACAAGACCGTGCAGCAGAAGGCGGTCGACGACGGCCTGGCGAAGAAATTCCCGATCATCCTGACTTCCGGGCGCCTGGTGGAGTACGAAGGCGGCGGCGAAGAGACGCGCTCCAACCCATGGCTGGCCGAACTGCAGCAGGAGAACTTCGTTGAAATCAATCCGAAGGCCGCCGCGGACCGGGGCATCCGCAACGGCGAATACGTGATCGTATCGACGCCGACCGGAGCACGGATCAAGGTCAGGGCGCTGGTGACGCAGCGCGTGGGCGTGGACACCGCCTTCATTCCCTTCCACTTCTCGGGCTGGTGGCAGGGCAAGGACATGCTGGAATACTACCCGGAAGGTGCGGCGCCGATTGTGCGCGGCGAGGCGGTCAACACGGCCACGACTTACGGCTATGACTCGGTCACCATGATGCAGGAGACCAAGACGACCATCTGCAATATCGAACGCTTCGCCGGCTGAGGAGATTGCCATGGCACGGATGAAATTCATATGCGACACGGAGCGCTGCATCGAGTGCAACGCCTGCGCGACGGCCTGCAAGAACGAGCACGAAGTGCCCTGGGGCGTGAACCGGCGCCGGGTGGTGACCATCAACGACGGCATTATCGGGCAGGAAAAATCGGTGTCGGTGGCCTGCATGCATTGCTCCGATGCGCCTTGCATGGCGGTATGCCCGGTGGACTGCTTCTACCGCACCGAGGAAGGCGTGGTGCTGCATAACAAGGATGCCTGTATCGGCTGCGGCTACTGCTCCTATGCTTGCCCCTTCGGCGCGCCGCAGTTCCCGTCCAACGGGACCTTCGGACTGCGCGGCAAGATGGACAAGTGCACCTTCTGCGCCGGCGGCCCGGAAGAAAATGGCTCGCAGGCGGAGTTCGAGAAATACGGCCGCAACCGTCTGGCCGAAGGCAAGCTGCCGGCCTGCGCGGAGATGTGTTCGACCAAGGCGCTGCTGGGCGGCGATGGCGATGTGGTGGCGGATATCTTCCGCACCCGCGTTGTCACGCGCGGCAAGGGCAGCGAAGTCTGGGGCTGGGGTACTGCTTACGGCAAACCGGAGGCGAAATCATGAAGCTCTACCTGATAGCGCTGCTGGCGCTGGCCGGCTGCGGCGAGGTGTCGCAGTCGAAGCAGGGCAGTGCGGTGAATCGCGGCGATGCGCCTTCATATAAAGGCGCCGGCACGGCGCAGGTGGCCAAAGGCTGGACTCCCGGCGACAAGGCTTCCTGGGACAAGCAGGTGCGCGAACGCGGGCAACTGCAGAACGAGTACGTGAAGACCAACCGGTAGAGAGGTTTGCCATGAAACGATGGTGGGCAATGCTGGCCGTGGCACTCGCCGCCGGCACCACACTCGCAGCGGACGTGCCGGCGCCGGCCGCGGCACCGCGCGTTGAGTCGGTGGACATCCTCAAGCAAAACCAGGCCGAACGGACCCGCGACCAGCCCGGCAACAATGCGCCGGTATGGCGCAAGGTCGTGGCAGGGGAGGCGCATTACAGCAGCTTGCCTTACCCGGAAGCGGGAGTCCTGATCCAGCCCAAGGCGCAATTGCCTGGCCAGCCGGTGGCGACGACGGCCGGCGAAGCCTGGCGGCGGTTCCGCAATGGCCCCATGATCGGCATCGGCGGGTGGTTGATCCTCGGCGTGCTCGCCGCAATCGCCGCGATGTACTTCATCAAAGGCCCGATCAAGGTGCACTCGCCGCCGACGGGCCGCAAAATCCAGCGTTTCACGCCAACCGAGCGTTTCGTGCACTGGACCACGGCCATCACCTTCGTGCTGCTGGCTGTTTCCGGGCTGTGCATGATGTTCGGTAAATTCATCCTGATGCCCATCATCGGCCACGGCCTGTTCGGCTACCTGACCTACGCCCTGAAAACCATCCACAATTTCATCGGGCCGCTGTTCACGGTTTCGATCATCATCACCTTCATCCTGTTCGTGAAGGACAATTTTCCGATCCTGGCCGATTTCAAATGGCTGGCCAAGCTGGGCGGCATGTTCGGAAAAGGGCTCGCCCCGGCCGGCCGCTTCAATGCCGGCGAAAAGCTCTGGTTCTGGGGCGGCGTCACTTTCCTTGGACTGCTTGCCAGCGGTTCCGGCTTCGTGCTCGACAAGCTGGTACCCAACCTCGAATACACCCGCTTCATGATGCAGGGTGCAAACCTGCTGCACATTACCGCCACCGTGCTGTTGATGGGCTTCGCACTTGGCCACATCTACCTCGGCACCATTGGCATGCAAGGCGCCTACAAAGCCATGCGCGAAGGGTATGTGGATGACGCCTGGGCACGTGAACACCATGACATCTGGTACCAGGAGATAGTGGATGGAAAAGTGCCACGGGTGCGCGCCCCCGAACACGATGGCGAGGTGGTGCCGCCGCCCGCGCCCAAGACCGTATGAGGAGCAAGCCGTGAACAAGCCCATATTTGCACTGGTACTGCTGGTCACCTGCTGCGCTGTGCAAGCCAGGTTGCCGGCACCTACCGAAGAGCAGAAGGCCACCGCTGCGGCGGCCAAGGACAAGCAAGGCTGGACCGACAAGGTCGCCGCCTACAAGCTTTGCCTGGCGCAGGATCGCGTTGCAGCCCACTATTTCAAGACGAAAGGCAGCGTCGGCAAACCATCGGCAGCGTTGCCTGCATGTGCCGATCCAGGCCCGTATGTAGCCCAGGTGGTGGCCACCAAGGATGTTGGCGTTGCTGATTCGAAGCCCGTGCCCGAGGCCGGCAAGAAGAAATGAAAAACCCGCCGCAGCGGGTTTCCACGGGGGGAGTGGTTGCGGCTTAGCCCAGCTTGTCGTTGGACTTGCGACGGGAAGCCAGGCCCAGCAGGCCAACGCCTACCAGCAGCATCGCATAGGTAGCAGGTTCCGGAATAGGAGCCGCCAGGCCCAGGTTACCGGCATAGGAACCGCCCAGCCCTGCAATGGCGGTGCTGCCAGTGACCGTGAAGCCGTAATTGCCCGACATCAGGGCATCGATCGGGAAGAATTCGATGCCGGACGACGTGTCAAACGTCGTTGCCAGGGAGGTTTGGCTGCTGTCTGCTTCAACTTTGAAGAACTGGATGCCAGTGATGCCATAGTTCGCCAGGCGGGAACCATCGATCCAGGTTTTACCGACCACCACGTTACCGCTCGCATAAGTGGCGTTGGTATCCACCGAGAAGAGATAGGTGTCGATGTAGTCCCCGGCTGTAGCGTGGAGGGCGCCAAAGATGGCATTGCCCGCAGCATCAAAGGTCAAAGTTGTCTGTGCCATCGCGCCGGAGCTGGAGAACAGCCCCGCCGACAGCATCAGTGTACCGGCTACCTTGCTAAGAAACGCTTTCTTCATGTTAATACCCCTTGAGTAATGTTGTTGTGAAGGTGAAGCGGTGTCAGCCTGCAAGAGATTGCCCGGTTATATCGTCAGTGGCCTGCTGAAAACATAACCTTTCCTGCTTACCAACGACGACCAATATAGCCCACCCCCTCCTGTGATTAGTTCATTAATGAAGTGTGTATGTTTTCAAGCGCACAAAGCTCAACGGCACTCGCGGGGCGCGGGCAAAGCGCTGGCAAACGTCAAGAGAAAAATTTTTGTGTGCTCGAGACCGCAAGACTTTCAAGCCACACTTCGTAGTCCGATTCCGACAGGAACAAGAGCCGAACTGACGGGGGAATTGTGAGCAAACGCACCGTGTCCAACGAGGCCGGGAAATATGATGGAACCGTGATCGAAGCGCCCAGCGCTCATCTACCACAGACCCTGGCCGGCTTCCGCCGCAGCGAGGCAACCGGCCCAAAAACAGAATACGGAGGCCTATCATGACCCAGACCAACCACCCATCCAAGTACGTGGTAAGGGAGTACCTCGAACGTCGTACGCAAGCAGTCAAACCCCCTCCATCGCCAGAGGAGATTCGCCGTCAGTTGGGCTGGGGCTTGATGCTGTTCGAGCCGAAGATGGAAACCGGGCGCTAGACCCCCGTAACCCACACTAACCCGCCGCCCGGCGGGTTTTTTTTCGCCATTCGCTGAAATCTTCGCCATTCACCGAGACGCCACCGCCGTTCACCGAAAAGCCGTTTCGCCGCCATTCGCACCCCGGTATTGTTCATTCATCCAATCAACGGGGAGCAAGAAATGAGCAAAGAAATGCAATCGCGCAGCCAGCTGCTTTGGGGCCTGATCGTGATCGCCATCGGCGTGCTGTTCCTGACCGATATCCAGATTCCGCCAATCGGCCAACTGTGGCGCTACTGGCCTTTCCTGGGCATGGCGTTCGGCGCCATCAAGCTGATTCCGCCAACCACGCCGAAGCATGCAGTCGATGGCCTGTGCCATATCGCCTTCGCCGGCTGGTTCTATGCGTCCCTCGAACATGTCTGGGGCCTGACCTTCCACAATAGCTGGCCCATCCTGGTCATCATCGCCGGCATCTGCCTGCTGCTGCAGCCAGTTGTGATTAAATACACCGCCAATAAAGAGGAGAACCAATAATGCGCAACCGCAGCCATCGCGAACGTAACACCGCATCCCAGATGCTGATCGGCGCCGGCGTCATCGCGGCCGGCTTCCTGTTCCTGATCGATAACCTGGGCTGGATCGACCTCGACATGCGGGTGCACTTCTGGCCCATCATCCTGATGGTGTTCGGCGCCTCGACCCTGGCGCAAGCGCCACGGCGCGGCAGTGGGGCAGCAGTGGCCGGCATTTTCATGATCGGCTTCGGCGCCCTGTCGCTGCTGAAAGGCCTGGGACTGATCCATATCAGCTGGAAGGTCATCTTCCCGATCGGGATTATCGGCCTGGGCTTGATGATGGTGTTCCGTGCCAGCAAGCGCCGCAAGCAACCGGACAGCGAAAGCACGGCAGCCAGCGGCTTTGCCGACGACACGTCCCTGTTCGGCGTATCGGAAGGCGAAACCAGCGAGCGCGTGCTGGAATTGACGGCCATCCTCGGCGGCTTCCAGCGCAAGGTCACCACGCAGGACTTCCGCGGCGGCGACCTGACCAGCATCATGGGCGGCATCGACCTGGACATGCGCACCGCATCGCTGAACGGCACCGCAGTACTGAACGTGTTTGCCCTGATGGGCGGCATTTCGGTCAAAGTACCAACCGACTGGACGGTGGAGCTGGAAGGCACGCCTATCCTGGGTGGCTTCGAAGAGAAGACCATGGAGCCGAAGGACAACAGCAAGCGCCTGGTCATCCGCGGCACCGTCATCATGGGCGGCCTGGAAATCCGCAACTGATGCAGCGCGTATTGACCAGCCGCAGCGGCGCGCTGCTGTACCTGACAGTGTGGCTGCTGTTGGGTATCGGCCTGGGCGGGGCAGTGGCGCAACTGGGCGACGAACCCTGGCTGCGTGCCATGCTGTTTGCAGTGCCGGTGACCCTGTTGTTCTCCGTCGGCGCCGGCTTTTCGGCCTACTATATGTGCAAGGCCAACCCGCTGCGCGAACGCAGCCCGGCGGTGATCCTGGTGTCGATGCTGACTGCGGCGGTATGGGCCGGCTTCCTGTGGGTATTCCTGATGCGGATCTGGAATGTCGGGGCCGAATCGTTCGGCGCCCAGGGCATTGCGATCCGCCCGCAGTTGACAGCTTTGCTGTTCTCGCTCGGTATTTTGATGTACGGCTTGCTGGCGAGCCTGAATTACCTGGTCAGTGAATTTGTCCGGGCGCGCCAGGCGGAGCAGCGCGAACTGGAATCCAAGCTGCTGGCGCGCGACGCGGAACTGCGCATGCTGCGCACCCAGATCGACCCGCACTTCCTGTTCAACAGCCTGAATTCGATCAGCGCGCTGACCTCGATCGACGCCAAACGCGCCCGCGACATGACGCAGCGCCTGTCGGACTTCTTCCGCCAAAGCCTGGGCATTGAAGCGCAGGGCAAGATCACGCTGGAAGAGGAGGTGCGCCTGATCGGCCACTTCCTGGCGATTGAAAAAGTGCGCTTCGGCGCGCGGCTAGGCGTGGAGCAGGATGTGGACGAAGCAGCGCTGCCATGCCTGCTGCCGCCGATGATCCTGCAGCCGCTGGTGGAAAACGCCGTCAAGCACGGCATCGGCGGCATGCCGGAAGGCGGCACGGTGCGCGTTGGAGCCCGCCGCGAAGGCTCGCAGCTGAAGGTCGATGTGGAAAACGATACCGACCCGGACACGCCGCCCCGCAAGGGCAACGGCATTGGCCTGGTCAACGTGCGGGAACGCCTGGCGGCGGCCTACGGCCATTTGGCCAGCGTGCACTGCACGCATGAAAGCAATAAATACCGGGTAGCCCTGACGCTACCCGCCGAGACGAAGGAGTCCTGAATCATGCGCGTCATCATTGTCGATGATGAAGAATTGGCCCGCGGCGTCATGCGGGAGTACCTGCGAGCCCACGCCGACGTGGAGATCGTGGCCGAATGCGGGAACGGTTTCGAGGCCGTGAAGGCGATTGCCGAACTGGAGCCTGATGTGGTGTTCCTCGATATACAGATGCCCAAGCTGGATGGCTTTGAAGTGGTGGAATTGGCCGGCAGCAAACCGCACTATGTGTTCGCCACGGCCTACGACCAATACGCCTTGAAGGCGTTCGAGGTGCATGCAATTGATTACCTGCTCAAGCCGTATCCGCAGGAACGGCTGGACCAGGCTGTGGCCCATGTACGCACGCGCCTGGGCAGCGAACGTCCACCGGTGACGCAGATGGCGACCGAAGCGGCGACACGCAATGGCCCACTGGAGCGCGTATTGATACGCGACGGCTCGCGCGTACATGTGATTGCCGCAGAACGCATCGACTCCATCGAAGCGCAGGACGACTATGTCGAGATCCTGGCCGAGGGCAAGCCTTACCTGAAGAACCAGCGGCTGTCAGAACTTGAAGAGCAGCTTGACCAGACCCGTTTTGTGCGCTTGCACCGTTCCTGGATCGTCAACGTGGAGCGCATCGAGCGCATCGAGCAGTCCACCAAAGACAGCCACTGCGCCGTGCTAAAGGATGGCCGCAAGGTTCCAGTCAGCCGTAGCGGGTATCAGAAGGTGAAAGGGTTGTAGCTGCGCTGATTGGTCGGCAGCTTTCAGTAGATTTCCTTCGGATTGAAGTAATTTCTCATGGTTTAGGAAGGTTAAATTGTGCGGATGCAGACTTCTTTCCCGGATAGCGACTCTTTTTTCGTGATTAGGTCTCATGTTAATATTTTGGAAAACGTCAGAATGACGTCGACTTTACGTTGGGCCTAGCTAAAGAAGAGGCATAGATTGGAGAACCCACGAATCGAGTCATTGCTTGTCGAGATACGAGATCTGCAACGGCAACATCTTGAGGAATACCGCCGTAACGCCGGCGAATCTATTGCTGCACAAAGAGCTGCAATAGAACAGGCATCGAAGGTGCAGCAAAGGCTCGCTCGTTTGATTCGTGTCTTTGTCCCCGTAATTGGCGTCGTTGTTATTTGTTTGCTGTGGTTCCTGTTTCGCCATGCGTGAGTTTTTCGCCCAACCCTGCGGTCAACTGGACGGTCTCCACGCTGCGCGTTCCGACCTCCAGTTACCTTGAACGTTGGCCATCGCTGTGAACATGATGCACGCTTCGTCTTCTTCGCTTGGCTCCAAGGCCCGCTACTCGCCCTCCATGGCTATCGGTGGCGATTGGGCCCTTGGCGGCACCACCACTTTAGGCAAGCGCGAGCCGGTGCGGTATGCTGGCGTTTTTACGGGCGCATTCGCGGATGCGCAATCGGTTGGTCATTCGCTGCGAGTTCACACGCGTGTCCAACTTCCCGCTCAACCGGACGGCTTACGCGCTGCGCGCTCCAGCCGCCGGTTAGCACAACGTTATACCCCGCTTTGAATTTGACTGTGATGCGCGCTTCCTCCACTTCGCTTGTCTTCTGGGCCGCCGCCAAATCTGGCTGCGCGGCTCGCGGTGGCGTTTGGGCGGGTGGCAGCGCCACCGTTTGCGGCAAGGGGAGCCGCTTGCTTTATGCTGCTGTTCGCATGGGCGCTTTCGCGGACGCGATGGGGGCAGGGCATTCGTGGCAAGTTCACGCGCGTCGCATAACCCTCCATTCGAGCGGATGCGCTAAAGCGCCCGCTCAATTCCACGTTGGTCATCGCTGTGAACATGATGCAAGCGTACACGCACCTGCGCCAACTCGCGCAGGCGCTGTCGCAAGGCCAGTTTAGGATCCTTCTTCGAAGTCAGGTACTGTGTACTGCGCACCTGCTTGATCAGACGGCATGCCCGCGCCAGCTTCAGCCCGTAGTGCTCGATGATGTACTCGACCACTTCACGTTTTGGCGCGGGCCGCCCCACTTTTTTGACGCGACATCCTGCAGAATCGCCTTGTCCAGACTCAGCTCAGCCACCAGCTTCTTCAGGCGCGCATTCTCGTCCTGCAGGACTTTCAATTCGCGGACACCCTCCGATTGCAGGCCAGCATATTGCTTCTTCCACCGATAGAAGGTCTGTTCAGAAATGCCGAGTTGCCGGACGATATCACCGACCGGCATGCCCAGCTCCGCTTGCTTCAGAACGGCTACAATCTGTTCCGCAGGAAAATGTTTTCGCTTCATGGTCATCCTCCATCTGCTAAGGGATTATTGACCAAAAACTCGCGCTCAAAAGCGTCTAATTTTTCCACAGCAGATCAACCTTTTGTATGCGTAAAAGCGAGACACAAATGAAAATCACCTTAAGGGCGGTTACCCGGGAGAACTTGGACGAGGTCGCCGATCTTCGGCTACTAGAGCATCAGCAAGCCTATTTAGCGAGCAACTCATACTCGATAGCGGAAGCCAGCTTCAATCCAGCGTTGCGTCCTCGATCGATCTACGCTGACGAGCGACTTGTGGGATTTCTCATGTATCTCGTTCCAGAAGAGTGCGAGGACCCGCCAGGTGAATATGGCATCTGGCGTTTCATGGTGGATGCGAGCGTTCAGGGCAGGGGCTACGGCCGTCAAGCATTCGCGCTCCTTATGGCCGAGATCCGCTCAGACGCGAATGCAAGACGTATTTTTATCTCGTACAAGCCAGAGAATTTGAAGGCACGAGACTTCTACGCTAGTTTTGGGTTTGAGGAGACGGGCATCGAGGCGGAAACGGGAGAGATGGTCGCCGTCGTGGCAGCTGCGCAGTGCAGTCTTGCAAAGCTTGACAGTACATGTCCAGCCCAACGATCCAGCGAGCCGCTGCCGGCGGCCGCTGAACTTCAACCCTGCATGGAAAAATAGATACTGCAATGGCTGGGCCACCGTTCGAAGCACCCTCAAAAGCTCGCCGATGCCAGCAGGGGGCGTCCCAATGGTAGCCCGTTGATTCGACAAAGTCATTTTTGCCCTGAACTTGTATCGGGGTCGAACCGACCAGATGGACATCGTTACGCTCGGAATACGCTGCGGGAGCGGTTGCCTTGCAATTGTTCGTGAAAAGCTCCGGGCTTTTTTTGACGGAGCAGATTGCCAGGTCCATTATGAGGAGGCGAGCTGCGTAGTCCGCGTAAGAGAAATGATTGACCCTAAGGCTTACCCGGCGGTGATCGAAGACTGTGGCTACAGACACGAGCAGCAGGTCCATTACAATTATGGTTAACCATCAATTCGAGGGGCGCATGATGATGGCAGCGCTGGACTGGAAATTAGCTTGGATCGGGTGAGGAAAATCTATGTGGTTACTGCCGTGGGAAAAATTGCCGCCGCTAGTTCTTGGCCCGCTGTTGACACTTGTTGGCCTGGTCTCAGTCGTGTCGGGGCATCGCGCCGGAAAAGAGTGGATGGATTTGGTTTGGTATTTCGCTGCCCTATTTGGCGGTATTGCGTTGACCATCCTTGGGCTGCTGAAATGGTGGCGAGAACAGGATGAATGAGTCTGCCTTTCAGGGCATGAGGTTCAATCGACCTCCGTTTGAAAAGACCATTAACCGCCCAGCTCAATACCAGCCGCCAGCAACGTGGGAATCCGTCAATCGCAGCGAGAGCGTCACTGATCACCAATCTTCCGCTAGTGGCGATAGGGGATGAACACGCATAGTTGTTCATCCGGGTAGTTGTCCATCCATCCACAAGGGAATGCCTTTCTTTTGTAGACTTCCCACATTTGTTTATGAAGGTCGGTTTCGAAGCCGACCGCTTTTCCTTCGGCGATCTCTGATAGATCACCATATATATCGTCGAAGAAATGCATGATTTCTCCGGCCAGCCTGTTTTGACAAATGTCGGTAATCTCAGAGGTAATTATCTTGCCAAAGCGCGCAGTGCTGATCAAATTCTCGCTGCAATATCTATTTCGTTGTGCGCTGGCCTTGGAGCGAAGTCCATTCCAGGATTTAAACGGGCTCTCGATGCTTTGATTCCATGCCAGCCTCTTCGCAAGCTCGAGGTCTCTCGTTATGGGATATCGGTGAAGGCTGTTAGGATTTGCGTCGAAGTCGAAGATGTTCCCGCTGCGAAGGGTCTCCATAAAATGGGTGAGGTTCGGGTTATTGAGGTCGGCTTCGGATGGAACGACACTGAGTCGCTTCATGCAAAGGCTCATGAAGCCTAAGGCATTTGCCCTGACATTGTCAGGTATCTCTAGCGACAAAAGGCGCTCAAGCAATGGCACAGCTTCCGCAAACCCTTTTACGTCTGGCAGGTACCCCAGCGCGTACACTTCGAGAATTACAGCTTCATGGCTGCTTCCCCTGAAGTGTTCGAGCAAGGCTGATAATTTTTCGCTCACGCCTTCAGTGCGGCCAAACTTTATTTGAGCTCGTATGCGTTTTAGTGGTTGCTCTAGGTCCATTGCGACATTGTTCAAGTTATTTGAGCCCATAAGCTGAGAAGACCAGCATTTTCCCTTCGGGATAACGCCTGGTGTTCGACACAGTGGGAAGCCTGCTGGTCACAGGCTTCCTCGTTTCGATGGACATGTTCTGCCAGGTGGGTTTGTGCCCATCACCCGATTAGGCCGAGGCTTATCTTGTCCTGCCTTCGCGCCGGCATTGGGTCTCGAGTGTCTCGTTGCCGAACGCCACCAGATCCCGATAAACACCGCACGGCCAGACGAAGCCGCCGTATTGTTCCATGTACCAGTAGGGCGGTTCGGAGGCGCATAAGTCGATGTGCTTGACGTGCCAGCCATCGCTTTTCTTCTTCAATACGACCCATAGCATTTTGTCGAGGTAGGGGTTGCATGCACTTGTCTTCTCCCAATCGATATCTTTTCCGGGCGGCCCCACCAGGTTGCCAACCAGGACGGCCCAGCCGGAATCGATGTTAAGCGTGTCGACTTTGATGCGAACCGGCTGGTCAAGGCTTGCTGCGGCCTGCGGACGTATGGCATCAAGAATCTGCTGCCTGTCGCTCGGCCCTTTTGCTTGCGCCGTTCCAATTGCGGCAAATGCGATTAGTGCGCCGATCAGTGCTTTCAAGTAGCTCATTCTGCCGTGATGGGATTTGCAAAATAGGCAATTCTAAGGCAATGAGCACGAAATTGAAAACCAAACCTCAATGAGGTGACAATGTGTGAGACACGGCAGGACTCGTTTTTCATATACTTCGCGCTATGAAAATTATCTTGCCACTGATCCTTGCCTTTGCCGTTATACCAGCGCATGCCCAACTCTTTAAATGGACCGATGCAGACGGGAAGGTGCACTATTCCGACCGCCCCCAGGATGGCGTCAAGAGTAAAGAAATTGCTGTGCAGCGCGCGGCCGCGAAGCCCGCCAAGGCATCTTCCGACGATTGGCAGCAGCGTGAGCTCGACTCGCGCGAACGGCGCTTGAAGCGCGAGAATGCGAACCAGGAAGCGGCCGACACCGCGGCGCGCAGTGACGGGAAGACACCGTATAACCCCAGCCAGCACCGTAACAACAAGCCGATGACCGATGATGAAGTCTGCAAGCGCGATGCGCAGCAGATCGAGTTTTCCGAAAAGGTTCCGAAGCTGGCCTTCGGCGGCTCGAGCGGTTCGGTCGCAGTTAGCGAAGAGGAGCGCCAGGCCATCGTCCGCCAGCGCAAGGAAAATCACGCTTTACTGTGCGGCTCCGGCCAGCGCACGCACTAAGGCGCACCGACTTGCCACCAGGCCGGAAGCAGGGCCTGGACTTCCGGACGGCCGAAGCGGTCGTCGATCAGGTGGACGGTGCCGCGGTCGCTGGTGGTGCGAATCACGCGGCCGGCGGCCTGCACGACTTTCTGCAGGCCGGGGTAGAGGTAGGTGTAGTCATAGCCGGCGCCGAATGCCGTTTCCATGCGGGCCTTGATTTGCTCGTTGACGGGATTGATCTGCGGCAGGCCGAGCGTGGCGATGAAGGCGCCAATCAAGCGGTCGCCCGGCAGGTCGATGCCCTCCCCAAAAGACCCACCCAGTACAGCGAAGCCGATACCTTCGCCGCCTTCGTGGAAGCGGGCGAGGAAGGCGTCGCGCGCTGTTTCATCCATGCGCCGCTCCTGGCGCCATAGCGGCACGTCCGGATGGCGGGCGGCGAACAGGTCGGCCGCCTTTTCCATGTAATCGAAACTGCTGAAGAATGCCAGGTAGTTGCCGGGCTGGCGCTGGTACTGCTCGCCCATCAGCGCTGCGATCGGCGCCAGCGAACGCTCGCGGTGCTGGTAGCGCGTGGAGATATGACTGGCGATGTGTACCTGGAGCTGCTGCGCGTCGAAAGGCGAGGCAACGTCGACCCATGCCGTATCGGCCGGCATGCCGAGCGTGTCGGCGTAGTAGTTCCAGGGACTGAGCGTGGCCGAGAACAGGGCCACCGCATGCGCGGCCTCGAAGCGCTGTTTGAGGAAGGGCGCGGGCAGGATGTTGCGGATGCAGAGCAGCGAGTTCACGCGGCCTGCCGCGGCGCCGCGGCCGCCGTCGGACTTCTCGATGTCGAACAGCGAATGCTCGCCAAAACTTTCCGCCAGGCGCCCAAACAGCAGCGCGTTGAAGTAGAAATCCAGTATGTCGGCATCGAACCAGGCGGGATGCTCGGCCATGTAGTCGCCGATCTCGGTGCAGGCTGTTTGCAGTGCGGCCATGAATTTCTCGGGTAGCTCGGTGTGGCTGGCGTATTCCGCTTCCTGCGCCTTTTCCAGCGCGCTCCATTGGCGGTGCACGCGGTCCAGTGGCTTGTGCAGCGCGTCCGGGGCGGTCTTGCGCAGCACGCGCAGGCGCACATGGTCCATTTCGGCGGAGTACATCTTGCGGGCGCGCGAAACCATATTGTGGGCTTCGTCGGCCAGCACACCGACCTTCCAGCCATTCATCTGTGTCAGGCTGTACAGCATGGCGCTGATGTCGAAGTAGTAGTTGTAGTCGCCCACCACCACATCGGCCCAGCGTACCAGCTCCGATTGCAGGTAGTAAGGGCAGACCTGGTGCGCCAGCGCCACTTCGCGCACCGAGGCGCGGTCCAGCATGGGCTGCTGCAAGGCGGCTGCACGAGCGTCCGGCAGGCGGTCGTAGAAGCCTTGCGCCAATGGGCAGGATTCGCCGTGGCACGCTTTGTCCGGGTTCTCGCAGGCGGTGGATTTGGCCGCCAGTTCGAGCGCACGCAGCGGCAGCAAAGGCGCGCTGCGCTTGATGGTTTCGACGGCGCCCAGGGCCATGCTGCGGCCGCTGGTTTTTGCGGCCAGGAAGAATATCTTGTCCAGGCCATGTTCTGCGCTGGCCTTGAGCATCGGGAAGATGCTGCCGATGCTCTTGCCGATGCCGGTCGGGGCTTGCGCCAGCAGCGAGCAGCCGCGCGCGCTGGCCTTGTACATGGCTTCCGCAAGCTCGCGCTGGCCAGGGCGGAAACCTGCGTGCGGGAAGCGCAGCGAGCGCAGTTGCTCGTCGCGCGCGGCGCGGTGCGCCAGTTCCTGCTCGGCCCAAGCTACAAAGCGGCCGCATTGGTCTTCGAAGAAGGCGCGCAGGGAGGCGGCATCCGCTTCTTCGGTCAATACGGTTTCCTTCTGCGTGCCGATGTCGAAGTAGACCAGGGCCAGGCGCACGGCGGGCAGTTCGCGCGCGCTGCACAGCAGGTGGCCGTACACCTTGAGCTGGGCCCAGTGCAGGATACGGTGGTTGGCGGGCTGGCGCGAAAGGTCGCCGCGGTAGGTCTTGATTTCTTCCAGCTGGTTCTGGCGCGGGTCGTAGCCGTCGGCGCGGCCGCGCACGTGCAGCGGGCCGAAGTGGCCCGACAGGCCTACCTCGCGTTCGTAGCCGTCGTCGCGGCGGCTGGTGACGATGGCGTGGCCCTCAATGCCTTCCTGTGCGGTTGGCGTGGGGGTGAAACGCAGGTCAAGGTCGCCTTGCTTTGCGGTGAACTCGCACAGGGCGCGCACGGCGATGGTGTAGCTCGCGGTTGCGTTCATGTTTGCCACGCCAGGTAACACACGGACACCGGCATGCCATGCTCGGCGCAATAGTCGATCCAGCGCAGCTGGTTGTCTTGCAGGCGGTCGCCGGGGCCTTTGACTTCCACCATCTGGTAGCGCTGTTCAGCGGGCCAGAAGCGGATCAGGTCGGGGAAGCCGCTGCGGTTGGCTTTGATGTCGAGCAGGATGCGCTCGAACCACAGCTTCAAATGGGGAGCGGGAATGCAGTCCAGCGCGAACCCGAGCAGTTCTTCATCGATTGCGTCCCAGTAGACGAAGGGCGATTGCAGGCCAGCCTTGGCTGCGAAGTTGGCGCGGATGGCGTCGCGGTAGCTGCCATCTTCCAGCCGCGCGAAGCAGGCTTCGAACAGGGCGGCGCGGCGGCGCTGGAAGTCGGCGCTGTGCAGATCGGCCGGGCCGTGGTGGAAGGGGTGGAAGAAGGCGCCGGGAATGGCGGCAAATACCGCGTCCCAGCACAGCAGGCCAAACAGGGAATTGGCCAGTGCGTTCTCCACATAGAAGCAGGGCGCCTCGTCCTGCCACAGGTGGTCGCGCACCACGCCTTCCACCCACCATTCCTCGGCCGGCATCGGCAGCACCAGGTCGATGCGCTCGACCGGCGTTGGCTTATGCGCCGGCTCGCGCATGTGGCCAAGCTTGCGGCGCAGGCGCGGGGCCATGCGCAGCAGTTGCTGGCGTTCGGCTTCGCTCTCGGGCGCGGCTTGCGCGCGCTGCAGCCATTCGTAGGCCAGGCCAATGCGTTCGTCTTTTTCCAGCACGCGGATGGCGCGGGCACGGGCGCCGGGATAGGCGCATTGTTCGTACAGTTCGAAAGCGCCGGCCCAGTTGCCCAGCTTTTCCAGTTGCTGGCCGAACTGGAACAGCATTTTCTGGCGGCGGCTAAGCAGCCATTCATTGTCGCCGGCCAGGGCCGGCAGCTCGCGCGCCAGCTGCAGCGGGTCTTCGCCTTCCGAAAAACGTTCGCGGCATGCATGCAGGGCCAGGTAGTCGTCGATGTCGCGACGCGAGCGGAAGCCGCGTGCGGCCGGCGAAAACTCGACCTTCTCGAAGCGGTAGATGCCCAGGTTGGACAGCACGAATTCCGACCAGTCCTGGTGGAAGTTACCGAAGAAGATCAGGCGCAGGCGGTCGCACAGGGGCTTGGACAGGATGTGGTAGACCTGGTCGCCGGCATCGGCATACCAGGATGTGAAGCGGTGGCTGCCATCGTGGCGCTCGCGCAGGGCTTCGAGCTGGTCGGCCTTGCGTGCGCTGCGTTCGGCGCCGCTCAGGGCGAATACACGGGTGATCTCGGGCTTTTGCAGCAGGTCGAACAGCTCGTCCAGGGTCAGCTCGGGGTCCTGCACCACCCAGCCTTGCTCGACCAGCGGGCTGGCGGCGGCGATGGTGCAGCCGATTTCGGGGTAGCTCAACCTGGAGGCGCGGAACAAATCTCCCTTGCGCATCACCATGCGCACGAACAGGGCGCGGGACGGCTGGGGTACGGTCGGGAAGCTGGCGAGAAATCCAGCTTCCTCGTCCGTCAGCAGGTCGCTATAGCGCTCGCCAATCCAATGCAGGACCTGATGGAAGTTCTCCAGGTAGTAGAACGGATTTTCAAGGACTTGGTTCATGCAGGCGAGGCGACGCGAAAACTGTATTTATATACAGTATAGCGCGTCACCCGCTGCGCTGTCACTTCTTGGAAACGGAACTGGCCTTTTCTACTTGCTGTTCGAAGGCGGTGACGGCATCGCGCGTCGCCTGGGTTACCTGTTCATAGCCCTTGAATGCATTCTCAATGGCTTTTTTGACAATTTCGACGGCATTGTCCGAACCGGGGCGTACGTTCTGGGTCACGTCGTAAATCAGGGCGCTCAGGTTGGATTTGGCCTCGGCCAGGTGGGCGTCGGCGGCTTTGTGGAAGTCGGTCGACATTTCGGTCAGCAGGGCGCCCAGCTGCTGGTTATAGGCGTTGGTGGCGGCCATGCCGGGCTGCAGGCGGGCGTTGATCACGTCCAGCGCCTCCTGCGGCGTGACGGAAGCATTGACCTTGCGGCCGGCGTCGATCTGGTCGTCCAGCGCCTTGCGCGCCGTGGCGATATTCAGGGCCACCGCTTGCTCCACCCCTTGCATGGCGCGGTTGGTCAGGGTGTTGAAGGTCTCCAGCTGGAACTCAAACAGCGTCTTGGTGGCGTTGGCGAACTGCTCGGGATTCTGAAACATACGGTCTCCTTGTGGTTGTGGGATGGCGCTGCTTCTTGCTTTGACTTCATTATTTATTACGCACCAAGTTTTCGCAATGGGCATCTTTAAACGGGCCGGCCATTTGTACCCAGCCCTCGCCAAGCGGGGTTTGCGAACAGGCGCGCTGGCCGTCGATGCGGCTTTGGTACAGGTACCACCAGGCCGGGCGGGCGCTGGCGATGCCGGTGGCCAGGGCGGCCAGCAGCAGGGTCGGGATCAGGAGTCGTTTCATAGCGGTGCGGAGGCCGGCAGGCGGATGGTGAAGGTGCTGCCGTGGCCGGGCGTGCTGGCCACGTCGATATGGCCCGCCAGCACGCCGGTCACGATATTGTGGGTGATGTACAGGCCCAGGCCCGACTGGCCGGCCCCGAGCCGTGTGGTGTAGAACGGGTCGAACACGCGGCGCAGGTGCTCGGGCGGAATGCCGATGCCGTTGTCGGCCACGGACAGCAGCACGTCGCTGCCTTCCGCGCTGGCGGTAATGGTGACGGTCGGCTCGCCGTCTCCAGGCGCGCTGAAGGCATGGATGATGCAGTTGTCGATCAGGTGCCCCAGCGCCTGGCTCAGCGGGATCGGGTAGCTGTCCAGCTGCAGGCCGGGTACCACGTCCAGCACCAGGCTGGGGCGCGGCTGTGGCAGGCTGGCCCACAGGGGCGCCAGCATTTCCTGCAGCAGCTGGTCGAGGAAGAAGTGGCGGCGCTGGGTATCGGTGGTTTCCACGGCGATCTGCTTGAAACTGCCAACCAGGCTGGCGGCGCGCTGCAGGTTGCGCTGGATGATGTCGCCCGCTTCGCGCGCGCGCTCCAGGTAGGCGTCCAGCTCCGAGCGGCGGATGCCAGCGTCGACCTGGGTGCTCAGGGCCGCGGTGTGGTCGGCCAGGGTGGTGGCGGTGATCAGGCTATTGCCGATCGGCGTATTCAGTTCATGCGCCACGCCAGCCACCAGGGAGCCCAGCGCGGCCAGCTTGTCGCGCCGCACCAGTTCATCCTGCGTCATGCTGAGGTTTTCCAGCGCCGATTGCAGTTCTTCGCTGGTCAGTTCCGCGTGCTGCTTGGCGCGTGTCAGTTCGGCGGTGCGCGCTTCGACCAGTTCTTCCAGGTGGCTGCGGTGGCGCGCCAGTTCGGCTTCGCGGCGGGCGCGCTCGATAGCGATGCTGGCCAGGTGGCTGGCAACGCCGATCAGGCGCTGTTCTTCGTTATCCGGATGGCGCACGGTGCGGTAATACATGGCGAAGGAGCCCAGCACGGTGTGCTCGTCCTGCATGATGGGCATGGACCAGCAGGCGCGCAGGCCGAAGCCGCGAATCAGGTCGAGGTAGGGCGCCCATAGCGGGTCGTGTTCGATATCCGACACCACCACGGCTTCGCGCCGATGCATGGCGGTGCCGCAGGAGCCCACGCCGGGACCGATGGCCAATCCTTCAAGCAGGGCGGCGTAGGCCGCTGGCAGGCTGGGGCAGCAGGCGCAGCGCATATGGACACCGTCTTCGTCGAGCAGCATGACGGAGCACAGCACGCCTGCCGATTGCGATTCGACCAGTTGCACCAGCTTGTGCAGCGTATCTTCCAGCGGCACGCCGCGCGCCATCATTTCCAGCAGCCGCTCCTGGCCGACGCGCAAATCGTCGGCGCGCTGGGTGCCGGTGACGTCCACCATGCGGATATGGAACAGGCGCCGGCCCGGCTTGGCGATCCGCACGCCGCGGGCATTGCATTCGACCGAGTGCCCGCTGCTGTGGCGCAGGGTGATGCGGTGCACGCGCAGCTCGCCTGCCAGCACGCTTTGCATCATGGCGTTCATTTCCAGGGGATCGCAAAAGGAGGAAAACGGAGCGGTCAGCAGTTCCAGCGCGCTGCGGCCAAGAAGCTGTTCGGCGCGATGATTCAGGTCGACGGGACGGCCGCTGTCCATGTCGATCAGCACCACGGCGTCCGGCGAAGCGGCCGCCATCATGTGGTAGTTCACTTCGAGGTCGAAGCCGCCGATGCGCTGGCCCTGCAGCGCAAACAGGACGTGGTCGACGACGCTGGTGGTGGCCAGGGGCAGGGTGAAGTAGCCGTCGGCGCCGGCGCGGACGGCGCGCTCCTTTTCGTCGTTGGTCGGGCGGTGCGACATGAGCAGCACCGGAATGCGGCGGTCGGCGTCGGCCTGGGTCAGCTGGCCGGTCAGCTCCAGCGCGGCGCCGCCGGCCAGCGCGGTATCCAGCAGCACCAGCACCACGCCGCCGGCGGCGGCCACCTCGAGCGCATGCTGGCCGCTGGTGACCGATTCAACCCGGTACTGGTGCCGGGCGAGCGCCAGCTCCAGCGCCGCCACATCGAGACTGGCGCCGGTTGCCACGAGGATGGTGTTGTTCTGTTCCACGCTGCCAGTGTATTACAAGCTGGCCTCGGCCTCCGTCCGGACTTGCGAAGTGAGGATGCTTGGCAGGTTGTCCTCAATCCAGTCGACCAGCACCTCCAGGCGACCGGCAACTTCACGGCCAAGCGGCGTCAGGCTGTATTCGACATGGGGCGGGATCACGGGCAGGGCGGTGCGCAGCACGAAGCCGTCGCCTTCCAGCGCGACCAGGGTCTGCGCCAGCATTTTCTCGCTGACGCCGCCCACTTCCCTGCGCAACTGGCTGAAACGGTGGGTGCCGCCGAGCAGCACCACCAGCACCAGGACGCCCCAGCGGCTCGTTACATGGCTCAATACAGCCCGCGACGGACAATCCGGCGCCAGCACATTGCCTGGCCTTTCGGACTGGCGGGCCAGGGCGGCGCGCAGGGATTTTGAAGTTTTTTCCATACTTACTAAAAAGTGCGTACTTACGAAAAGTTAGTGTTAGTCCTATTATAGCCCTACATTGTTTTCAACCAAGGAGAAAAACATGATCGTCGTAACTGGCGCCTCGGGCGCATTGGGTCAACTGGTGGTGCAGGGTTTGCTGGAAAAAGTGCCGGCAGCGCAAATCGTGGCTGCCGTGCGCGACCCGGCCAAGGCGGCGCACCTGGCGGCGCGTGGCGTGCAGCTACGCCGCGCGGACTACACCGATCCAGCCAGCCTGGATTCCGCACTCGCCGGTGCCGAGCGTGTGCTGCTGGTCTCGGGTAATGAGGTCGGCAAACGCTCGGCGCAGCACCGCGCCGTGGTCGACGCGGCCAAGCGTGCAGGCGTGAAGCTGCTGGCCTATACCAGCATCCTGCGCGCTGATACCTCGCCGCTGCGCCTGGCAGAGGAGCACGTCGCCACCGAAACAGCGATCCGCGACAGCGGCCTGGCGTATTCCTTGCTGCGCAATGGCTGGTATTTCGAGAATTTCAACGGCCGCATCGCCGGCGCTGCGCAGCGCGGGGAGATGGTTGGCAGTGCAGGCGAGGGCCGTATTTCCGCCGCCGCCCGCGCCGATTACGCCGCCGCCGCCGTGGCCGTGCTGACTGCGGAAGCGCCGCAGCAGGTGTATGAACTGGCTGGCAGCACCTCCTTTACGCTGGCGGAGTTGATGGCAGAAGCGGCGCGCCAGTCGGGCAAGGCTGCGGTCTACCGCGACTTGCCGCAGGCGGACTTCGCCGCCGTGCTGGCCGGCGTGGGCGTGCCAGCGCCGTGGCCTGAGCTGCTGGCCGATTCGGATGCCGGCACTGCGCGCGGCGGCTTGTTCGATGATGGGAAAGCGCTGGAGAAGCTGATCGGACGTCCAACCCGCAGCGTATCGCAGGCAGTGGAAGCGGCGCTGAGCGCATAAATGAAAAAAGCTCCCCGAGGGGAGCTTTTTTGCGGAATTCTTGGTGCCCACGGAGGGACTCGAACCCCCACACCTTGCGGCACATGGACCTGAACCATGCGCGTCTACCAATTCCGCCACGTGGGCACTGGTACTGCATTTGTCTCAGAAATTAGCGTTTGGTGCCCACGGAGGGACTCGAACCCCCACACCTTGCGGCACATGGACCTGAACCATGCGCGTCTACCAATTCCGCCACGTGGGCGCTAACTTCTTCAACTCTCTGCTGCGGTGTTGTGTGCAACAGAGGCACGCATATTAATTGGCAGGGCCGGTTTGGTCAAGGGGAAATTGATTTTTTCATGCAATCTTGTTTCTCGGCCCAAAGTGCAATGGCGCAACAAAAGGGTGGCTTGCCCCCTCATAGTCAAGGGCAGGCGGACGCCGTTTGAAACGGTCTTTGGAAAAACTCAAGAATTATCTTTTTGCAGGTTTTTAGCCTCATGTAAGTGCTTCCTGCGCAAACTCAAAACTTAACCGATTGAGTCATGAGGGGGGCAGCATGGACGGGGGCAATGCACCAGCCGCAGCGGGCAGCGAGCTGGACGATCTGGTGGCCGAGCGGCGCAAGCATCTAGGCGAAAACATCCCGCAGCCAGGGCGCTGGGGCATCGCGCTGTCAGGCGGCGGGGTCAGGAGCGCGACGTTCTGTTACGGCCTTATAGCTGCATTGGCGGCCAACAGGCAGTTCTGGCGCTTCGACCTGATGTCGACGGTATCTGGCGGAGGCTATATCGGCGCCATGCTCGGCCGGCTGGCCCAGGCCGGCGACGATGCGGAGGCCCTGCAAAAAGAGCTGGCGGCAGGGGAGCGGTCCGTGCTGCGCAAATGGCTGCGCGCCAACAGCCGGTATTTGAATCCGCGTGGCGTGGGCGACCTGAAGTCCGTGGTGGTGACCTTCCTGCGCAACCTCCTGGGCATCCACCTGGAAATCGGCATGCTCGGCATCATGCTCGGATGCGCGCTGGGCGCGGTCGACCTGTTGGCCTGGGAAGCCATGAACCAGTTAATCTGGAGCAGGACTGGGGCGGGCCAGCAGCAGGCGCTCGCAATATGGGATGCGGTGTCGCAGTTGCCCACCATATGGCTTGCCTTGGTGATCCCGCTTTTGATGGCTGGATGTTCTGTCGTCATGTACTGGCACAGGGCGGGCAACAGCGACGACAGCCTGTTGACCCTGGCGTATAGCCTGGCGATCGTGTTGCTGTTGCTGGGCGCGATCGATTGGATTGCATGGCGCATTGCCAACAATCCGCGCGTGCTCAGCGTACTTGGCGTGGGCTTTGTCCTGCTGCTGCCGGTCTTCCGCGTGCTGATGCCGCTGGCACAGCAAGCGACCCCGGGCAGCTACTTTGCCCGCATCTTGAATATGTCCACGCTGGTCGATTATGGCGGGCGGATCGGACTGGTTGCGCTGGCGATTTTCTGGACCGCCGTCGTGCATGCGCTTGCCACCAGCCAGGCGTGGGACTCATTGACCGGGCAGGTTGATTTCGGCGCCGCCTGGGCTTGGCTGGCCGGGCTGGCGTGTATGGCCATGGTGTGGGTGCTGTTCACCGGGCGCCACCTGCAATTCCTGAACCGCTCGTCGCTGCACGATTTTTATCGGTCGCGGCTGATCAAGGCTTACCTCGGCGCCTGCAAGAACGACATCAAGCTGTCCGATTATGAGCCGCACAAGCACGGCGGGCCGGTGCATCTGATGAACGTCTGCGTCAACCAGACGTTCCAGCGCAAGGGTGCGTTCAATATCGACCGCCAGGGAGAGCTCATGACTGTGGTGGGGCCGAAGCATTACCGCGTCGGCCTTGAAGAATGGCGGCAACTCAAAGAAGGCACCGAACATTCGGTGGGCACCTGGATGGCGATTTCCGGGGCCGCGGTAGCGCCAGGGCATGGCAGCGGCAGCAGCCCTGGCTACGCCGCGATGCTGACCTCACTTGGCATCAGGCTGGGCTATTGGTGGGATTCCGGCGGGCCGCGTCCCGGCCTTGCCTCCGGTGCCGGACTGGTGCCGAAATACAAATACCTGCTCGCCGAGTTGTTCGGCCAGTTGCCCGGCACCGAACATGTATTCCAGTACCTCAGTGATGGTGGCCATTGCGAGAACACCGGAGTCTTTCCGCTGCTTCGCGAGCGCTGCAAGCTGATTGTGCTGGCCGATTGCGGCGCCGATCCCGAATATCGCTTTGACGACCTGGAAAACCTGCTGCGGCGGGCCCGTATCGACCTCGGTGCCAGCATCCGGTTCATTCGGCCGGATGCCGAACTGAAGCAGCGCGGTGTCGGCACCCTGGACGACCTGGTTTCCGACAAATGCAATGCCTGTATTGCCCTGGCGCAGATCGACTACGGAGAGCAGGCGAGCGACGAGAAGGGCGTGCTGGTGCTGGTCAAGCCTGCGCTGATGAGGGATTTGCCCGAGGACGTGCACAACTACGCCCGCGACAACGACAGCTTCCCACAGCAAAGCACGGCGGACCAGTTCTTCGCAGAGGATCAATGGGAGAGCTATTTCTCGCTGGGGCGATACATTGGCAATTACCTGTCGGGTGAAATGCTCGAGCGCGTGGAGCGTTTAGCGGACTCCTTGCCCGCTGCGGCCGCAGTGCCGGCTCGCCCGATCGACAAGGATGGCCAGCAAGACCAGGCGGCTGCGAGCGAGCCCGGGGACAAGGAAGAAGATCCCGGGCGCAGCCCTGTGCGCCTTGCCGTTCGACGGGCGGCAGGAGCAACGGTCGGCCTGGGTGCGTTGTTGACGGCAGTCAGCGGGGTGGGTATGGCCTTCGACAAAGCCACGCCGCCCGGCGCCGGCCAGGACCCCGACCGGGATCTCCTCAGGCCGCTGTATGCGGCTTACGCCGACCTTAAAAGCGGTGGCTCGGTGGACGCTGAACGCAGCGCGGCGCGCCTCGCCGCTGAAGTGATGTATGTCTGGCAGTCGCTGGAGGCGGGCCAGCAGCAGGAGCTGCTGAAGCAACCCTACGCGGTTGCCGTCATCCAGGATGCGGCGCTGCATTGCAAGCCGCTGCAGCAAACCTATCCAGCCTGCCACACCTTGCTGACTTCGGACACCGCGTGCCCGCGTCCATTGCGAAGCAAGACCCCGGTGGAGCGCAGTTTGGGCTATTGGGCAAGATACGATCCAGCGGTCCGCGATCCCGATCAGATTCCAAATAGTCTTTGCGAACAGGCGGTGCTTGCCGACGCCACGGTGAGCGGCGGCGAGGCCGCACCAAAGTCCGGCGCCCCGTATCCGCCTCCGGCGGCGCCGTCGGGCGACGCATCCCAGGGCCGGCAGCCAGCCAGCGAGGTTTTGGAAACGAAGCCTGCGACGCAGCTTTGCCAGGGCGCGCAAATCTTCATCCAGATCTATGGCAACGAAGGACGCGAGAAGGTGCGGCAGCTTCGGGATCCGTGGCGGGCTGTGGGCGCGTCGGTCCAGCCCATCGAGGATGTGAATGCTTCAGCACGAAGGCTGGCGCGCCAGCCGCCATCGCCCGTCCCTGAGCCGACGGTGATTTACCACACGGACGCAATGCAGGCATGCGCGAAGGCCCTCGGTGGACTGGTGCAGCACCCGGAATGGCAGGTTCGCCAATTGTCAAAAGTGTATACGCCGACCAGGAACACGATTGAAGTGTGGTTGCCGCCGGCGGCAGTGAAAGCAGGATTCGACAAACCAGCGGCTCGAAAAGAGGGATAGGGAGAACACCATGCGTATCGAAGAAATGATTGCTGCAGTCCAGCAGGAACTCGGGATCGAAGTTGACGGCAAGGGCGGCCCGCAGACTTGGGGGGCGATCTACGGACGCATCGTCCCCAAGCCGAAACAGGGCGCGGCGCCGTCGGGAACGATCGCACTTGCCGATAGCCGTAGTGAGAGGGTCATTGCCACGCTATTGCCGGAAGCGCAGCCATTTGCCCGTGCGCTGGTGCAAAAAGCTGCGGCCGTTGGGATCACGATCAAGATCATCAGCGGCCTGAGGACCTTTGCGGAACAAAATGCCCTGTATGAGCAAGGACGGACTACCGAGGGAGATATTGTCACCAAGGTGCGCGGCGGTCATTCCAATCATAACTTCGGCATTGCATTCGATGTGGGGGTGTTCGAGGGAAGTAAGTACCTGGGTGAGTCCCCGAAGTACAAGGCGGTTGGCGCCTTGGGCGTAGACCTGGGGCTCGAATGGGGAGGGAACTGGAAGACGTTCCATGACGAACCCCACTTCCAGTTGCGGCCTGCCTGGGCTGCGGATCTCTCTGAGAAGCAGATGCTGGCTGAATTGCGATCGCGGGTAGATGGGGGAGTCGCCATCTATTCCTGAAACAAAAAAGCCGCTTTTCAGCGGCTTTTTTGCGGAATTTTTTGGTGCCCACGGAGGGACTCGAACCCCCACACCTTGCGGCACATGGACCTGAACCATGCGCGTCTACCAATTCCGCCACGTGGGCATTGTCGCGTTGTTCTGCAACGAGGCACGCATAGTAATGGCCCGATGCCCACCCGTCAAGACATTTAGGAAAGCTTGTTGGAACGGCTACGTTGGCGTATCGAGAGCAGCAACAAGCCGGCGCCCAGCATGGCCCAGCCCGATGGCTCGGGAATGGCCGCCACATTCCAGCCGATGGCATCCATCGCCAGGACGTCGTTGCCGCTGATATGCAAGGTTTCGCCGAGGCCTGCGGTCGGGTCCATCAGGCCGATGAACAGGTTGTCCTTCCAGTGGCTGGCCTGGCGGCCGTCGCCGAAGTTCACGCCGGTGGAAAATCCTGGCCCGACCGTGGTGCCGTCGAGCGAGAAATACTTGGCGCGGTTGTCGGCGGTCCAGTCGATCACGCCGTGCGCTGCGCTCATGGCGGAGTAGCGGAACAGGTCAAGCGCGGAGACGTAGGTGAACAGGTTGTCGTTAAACGGCCCGTTGTAGGGCGGGGAGTTGCCGTCCAGGATATCGACGCCGCTGATGAAGCCCAGCACGTGGCCGATTTCGTGCGCCGCGACGCCGACGAAATCGAAGGCGTTGGCGTCGGTGCCGTTATTCGGGTTGAAGTCGAACTGGAAATCGCTGTTGAACTGGATGAAGCCGTCGCAGTTGCCGATGCAGCCCGACAGCGATTGCGGCGTTACGGCCAGGCCGATGGCCTTGGCTTCGGCATTCGTGATGGAAAGGATCTGGTTATTGGCGTCTGCATCATTGTCGACATAGGGCAGCGAACTGCCAGGGCCGTTGGGATTGTTGGCGGTGCGGTTGATCAGCATGCCGAAGCTTGCGCCGCCGGGCAGGTGGGCGACAGCGGCGGCGTCTGCCGCGGACGTGGCATCGGCGGCCAAGGCATTGCGGACTGAGGAATAGGTATGGAAATCTTCGGCCGAGGCCGCTTGCCCCAGGATGCCGCCGCCGAGGGAGTTGAAGCCGACCGTCAAATTTATCGTCACATTATCGTTCAGCAAACTTGACCAGCGGGCGGCTGCGGCCTGGAAACCCTGCTGCGCCTGGAGCGAGGTGCCGGCGATGTAGTTGAAGTGGAAAACCGGGGCTGCAGAGGCGCTACCGGCAGCCAGCAAAAGGCTGGCGAGTAATGTTTTCATGGCGGTCTCCTACGGATTGATGGGTAGGGAGGATGCCGCAAGAAGCATGCGCGCCGCCGATCCGGCGTGGCGTGCAACTGCAGGGAAGGCCAGGGCGTAAGGGAATTCGACGGTGGAAAACAAAAAAGCCGCTGAATGATCAGCGGCTTTTTCGCGGAATTTTTGGTGCCCACGGAGGGACTCGAACCCCCACACCTTGCGGCACATGGACCTGAACCATGCGCGTCTACCAATTCCGCCACGTGGGCATTAGCAACAACATCTGCTATCATACTGCTTTGGTGAGTTTTGCGCCAGATGAACTTTCATTCCACGCTGCACATCGACTCGCCATACCCGCATCGCTGCGAGAGCCAGAATTATAGAGGAAACTCTGCCGATGTCAAAGGGTCTGCGAAAGATTTTTGCGCGCGGCCCTTCCTGTTACACTAACAACCAATAAAAAGATTACTGAAGAACTTTTGAACTCCACTCATATCATTCCTAGCCGCGAAGAGATTCTCGGCATCTTCCGCAGCGCCAAGGCGCCGCTCGACCTGCGCACGCTGGCGCTGTCGCTCAAAGTCAAAGCCGAATCCCATGCCGTCCTGACGCGCCGCTTGAATGCGATGGAGCGCGACGGCCAGATCCGTTCCGATACCGGTGGCTTCTACGTGCTGGCGGACCATTCCGAATTCGTTGCCGGGCGCGTGTCCAGCCACCGCGACGGCTACGGCTTCCTGATTCCTGACGAGCCGGGCGAAGACCTGTTCCTGGCCGAGCGTGAAATGCAGAAGGTGCTGCACGGCGACAAGGTGCTGGGCCGTATCACCGGTTACGACCGCCGCGGCCGCGCGGAAGGCACCATTGTCGAAGTGGTGCAGCGCGGCACCACCCACATCATCGGCCGCCTGCTGAAGGAGAACGGCGCGTGGGTCGTGGCGCCGGAAGACAAGCGCATCAGCCAGGACATCCTGGTGCAGGGCGCCGTCGGCAAAGCCAAGTCGGGCCAGATCGTCAGCGTGGAGCTGACCGAGCAGCCTGGCCGCTTCAAGCAGCCGTCCGGCAAGATTGTTGAAGTCCTGGGCGATATGGACGACCCGGGCATGGAAATCGAAATCGCCGTGCGCAAGTTCGGCGTGCCGCATATTTTCTCGGACGCCGCGCTGAAGCAGGCGTCCAGGCTGCCGGACGTGGTGCACGAAGCCGATTGGGGCGAGCGTGTCGACCTGCGCGACGTGCCGCTGGTGACCATTGACGGCGAAGACGCGCGCGACTTCGACGATGCCGTCTATTGCGAACCGGTGAAGATCGGCCGCAGCAAGGCCTTCCGCCTGATCGTGGCGATTGCCGACGTGTCGCACTACGTGAAGCCGAACGACGGCCTGGATGGCGACGCCATCGAGCGCAGCACCTCGGTCTATTTCCCGCGCCGCGTGATCCCGATGCTGCCGGAAAAGCTGTCCAACGGCCTGTGCTCGCTGAACCCGCGCGTCGACCGTTTGACGCTGGTGTGCGACGCCGTGATCACCGCGCAAGGTGAACTCAAGGCTTACCAGTTCTACCCGGCCGTGATCCACTCGGCTGCACGCCTGACCTATACCGAAGTGGCGGCCATCCTTGGCAACACCAAGGGCCCGGAAGCAGCGCGCCGCGCGGAAATCGTGCCGCACCTGCAGAACCTGTACGACATCTACCACGCGCTGCAGAAGTCGCGCCAGGAACGCGGTGCGATCGACTTCGAGACCACCGAGACCTACATCGTCTGCAACCCGGCCGGCAAGATCGAAAAGATCATCCCGCGCACCCGCAACGATGCGCACAAGCTGATCGAAGAATGCATGCTGGCGGCCAACGTTTGCGCGGCGGACCTGCTGCTGCGCCACAAGCACCCAGGCACCTACCGTATCCACGCCGGCCCGACCAAGGAAAAGCTGACCCAGGTGCGCGACTTCCTGAAGCAGCTCGGCCTGTCGCTGGGCGGCGGCGATACGCCGGTAGCCCGCGATTACGCCGACTTGATGAAGAAGATCAAGGAGCGCCCGGATGCGCAACTGCTGCAAACCATGCTGCTGCGCTCCATGCAGCAGGCGGTCTACAGCCCTGACAATATCGGCCACTTCGGCCTGGCGTATGAGGCGTATGCCCACTTCACCAGCCCGATCCGCCGTTATCCGGACTTGCTGACCCACCGCGCCATCAAGGCGATTTTGGCGGGCAAGAAGTACGAGCCGAAGATCAACGACCAGTCGGTGCTGAACACCACGATCTCGAACGCTCAGCGCCGCCAGGCACTGAAAGACAAGCAGGAAGGCAAAGAGAAGAAATCCAAGGGCGACCATAGCATCTGGGACGCGCTTGGCGTGCACTGCTCGGCCAACGAACGCCGCGCCGACGAAGCATCGCGCGACGTGGAAGCCTGGCTGAAGTGCTACTTCATGCAGGACAAGCTGGGCGAAGAGTTCAGCGGCATCATCACCGGCGTGACCAACTTCGGCATCTTCGTTCAGCTGGACCAACTGTTCGTGGAAGGCCTGGTGCACATCACCGACCTGGGCGCCGACTTCTTCGAATACGACGATGCGCGCCACGAACTGCGCGGCGGCCGTACCGGCAAGCGGTACCAGCTGACCGGTCGCGTCAATGTGCAGGTGGTTCGCGTGGACCTGGAGTCGCGCAAGATCGACCTGCGCCTGGCCGACAGCGAAATTTCGAACCTGCCGCCGCAAGGTAAAAAGGGTTCCCGCAAGGGCGGCGGCCTGGTCGGTTCGCTTGGCGATTTCGACGGCTTTGACGAAGACGACAACCAAGCTGCTGCGCGCAAGCGCAAGGCCACGCGCGGTGCCGCCGCACCGTCGGTCTCCGCACGCGACGAAGCGCCGACGCGCGCCCCTGGCCGCACGAACTCCAAGCGCGGCGCAGCTTCTTCGCCTTACGCCACAACGGCTCCCGCCTCGCGCAAGGCGGCCAAGCCAACGGCAAAGGCCAAGCCGAAAACCACCGCCCAGCGCGTGACCAAGGCCGCAAAGCCTAAGAAAAAACGATAAGCACCCGTCCGGCGCTTCGGCGCCGGACTTATTTTGAGAACTACGATGTCCAAGAACAAAATGATTTTCGGCTTCCACGCCGTTACCTCGCGCCTGCGCCACGAAGCCTCCAGCGTTGAAGAGATCTTCTTCGACCAGGCCCGCGACGACCGCCGCATGAAAGACCTGATCGCCAATGCCAAGGCTGCCGGCGTGCGTGTGATGCCGGTGGAATCCGAGCGCCTCGACAAGATCGTCGGCACCCGCCGCCACCAGGGCGTGATCGCCTTCGCATCGCAGCTGTCGCTGGCGCGTAACCTGGACGAGCTGCTGGACATGGTGGAAGGCCCGCCACTGCTGCTGGTATTGGACGGCATTACCGACCCGCACAACCTGGGCGCCTGCCTGCGCGTGGCCGATGGCGCTGGTGCGCATGCGGTGATCGCGCCGAAAGACCGTTCCGTAGGCCTGAACGCCACCGCTGCCAAGGTGGCTTCCGGCGCGGCCGAATCGGTACCGTTCATCACCGTGACCAACCTGGCGCGCACCCTGCGCGAACTGAAAGAACGCGATATCTGGCTGATCGGCACCTCCGATGACGGCGACAAGACCCTGTACGAAGGCGATTACAGCGGCCCGACCGCAATCGTCATGGGTTCGGAAGGCGAGGGCATGCGCCGCCTGACTCGCGAGACCTGCGATGTGCTGGTGTCGATCCCGATGTTTGGTTCGGTGGAATCGCTGAACGTTTCGGTCGCATCCGGCGTGTGCCTGTACGAAGCGCGCCGCCAGCGTATTGCACGCGAAGCCTGAACCGTTAAACCAGTGTCAGACCCGCGGGGTCTGACACTTGCCCGCAGCCGCCGCGTATCGGTTTAGGCTTCCAGCAAGCCCCAGGCAGATGCGCTATGATATTTGCCTGAACAACATCCCCCCAAAGCACCACCATGTTTGACCACCTCCGTGACGACATCCGCAGCATCATCGAGCGCGATCCCGCAGCTCGCAATGGCTGGGAGGTGCTGACCTGTTACCCCGGGCTGCAAGCGATCGTCATGCACCGCTGGGCGCACTGGTGCTGGACCCACGGCCTGAAATGGCTGGGCCGCTTCATTTCCTACCTGGCCCGCATCATCACCGGCATCGAGATCCACCCGGGCGCCAGCATCGGCCGCCGCGTCTTCATCGACCACGGCTTTGGCGTCGTCATCGGCGAAACCGCGGAAATCGGCGACGACTGCACCATCTACCAGGGCGTCACCCTCGGCGGCACGTCGTTGCACGCCGGCGCCAAGCGCCACCCAACGCTGGAACGCGGCGTGATCATCGGCGCCGGCGCCAAAGTGCTGGGCGGCTTTACGGTCGGCGAATACGCCAAGGTCGGCTCCAACGCCGTGGTATTGAAGCCGGTACCTGCCGGCGGCACTGCGGTTGGCAACCCAGCCCACCTGGTACAAAAAGAACACGCAACACCATCGCCATCCTCGCGCTTCTTCTCCGCCTATGGCGTAACCGCCAACGGCGACGACCCGCTGTCGAAGGCGTTGCATAGCCTGATCACCCACGCAGTGGCACAGGAAGCACAGATCGAGCGCCTGTCGGCAGCCATGAAGGCGGCGGGTTTATCCTGTCCGGACATCAAAGCCTGCGATAAGCTCGATCAGGCAGAACTCAACAAACTGGTCGAATAAGGAAAAACCATGGACGACATTCTGGACCCGTTTGAAATCCGCGTGCTCGCGGTACTGGCCGAAAAAGAAGGCCTGACGCCGGATAACTATCCGCTGTCGCTGAACGCGCTCACAAACGGCTGCAACCAGCTCTCCAGCCGCGAGCCGGTAATGCAGATCAGCGAAGAAACCGTGGCCGACGTACTGGCCCGCCTGGCCGAGCGCAAGCTGGTCGGCACCGTCAGCCAATCCGGCGCACGCGTGGTCAAGTACGAACACCGCATGCGCATGAAGTGGACGCTGGAGCAGGACAAGCTGGCAATCCTGACCATCCTGATGCTGCGCGGCCCGCAAACGGCCGGTGAGATCCGCACCCGCACCGGCCGCATGCACGAATTCAAGTCGGTCGCCGATGTCGAAACAGGCCTGCAATTCCTGATCGATAAGTATCCGCCTATCGTTTCCAAGCTGCCTTTGGCGCCAGGCTCGCGTGAACCGCGCTATGGCCACCTGCTTGGCGGCGAAGATGCGCTGGCACGCGAGGCCACTGCCGTCGCCTACGGCGGCAGCGCAAGCGCAGCAGGCGAGGGCGGCGGCAGCCGTGCCGACCGGGTGACCCAACTGGAGCAGGAAGTCGCTTCCCTGCGCGAAGAAGTCGCCGCACTGGCTGCACAGGTCGCCGAACTGAGGGCTGTAATCGAGTAGTAGTAGCTGTTGTGAGAATCCGCCATATTCGTTTGGATTGATTGTGGCGGCTCCCGTGCATTGTTATGCTTGAAGCTGAACAAATCAGCCACGGGAGATCGAATGGAATTGCTGCACCGCTTGTCCATCCGGCACAAGCTTCTTCTCAGCATGGGCCTGACCCTTCTGCTGTTCATCGCTATTTCCTCCACCCTCAGCATCATGAAGACCAGCCAGGCGGCGCGCGAGCGCGTGCTGCGGCAGGAACTTCCGGGCCAGGTATCGGCCATCCGCAATGATGTGCTGCGCCAGATCGCCACCCCGCTGGCGGTCTCGCAAACCCTGGCCAACAACACCTTCCTGCACGCATGGGAAGAAGCAGGCGTGCCGGAAGAAGGTGTCGCCGCATGGACGACCGAGGCGAAGAACCTGAAGTCCAAAAACAATGCGGCTACCGTGTTCTGGGTCTCGCGCGCGACCGGCAAGTACTTCACCGACAAGGGCTACGACCGCACGCTGAACGAGAAGGCTGCCAGTGACCAATGGTTCTACGGTTTCCTGAGCGGCAGTTCGGCCTATCAGCTCGACATCGACAAAGACGTCAGCGCCGATACGTATATGTTGTTCATCAACACCCGCGTGCAGACCGCAGGCGGCAAGCAGGCCGTGGCTGGCCTTGGCCTGTCCGTCAACGCGCTGGCGGAGGCAGTACGCAACTACAAACTGGGCCAGTCCGGCTACGTCTTCCTGGTGCGCGCCAACGGCACGGTGCTGATCCACCGCGACCCGAAAATGGTCGACGGCAAGCACCAGTTGGCGGAGATGCACGGCATGACGCCAGCGCTGGCCAAACGCCTGCTGGGCGGCGAAGCCTTCGTGGCCGACAGTTTCAAAGGCGCCGAAGGCGAAACCCTGGTGGCATCGTCCTTTATCCCCGAGTTGAATGCCTACCTGGTGGCGCAAGTGCCGGAAGCCGAAGTATTGGCTGGTATCGCAAGGGGCGCCGCCATGACATCACTGATCGCAGCCATCATCGGCGGCGGCATCGGGCTGCTGGCGATCTTTGCCATCGCCCGCGCAATCGCATCGCCGGTGGCGAAGGCGGCCGAACTGCTGGAAGACATTGCCAGCGGCGGCGGTGACCTGACCCGCCGCATGCCGGTCCAGTCGAAGGACGAACTGGGCGCCCTGGCAGCGGCCTTCAACAAGTTCGTCGAATCGCTTAACGGCACCATCCTGCGCGTGCGCGACAGCAGCCGCGCCATTGGCGCCGCAACGGGCGATATCGCCAGCGGCAATATGGACTTGTCGGCCCGCACCGAAGGACAAGCCTCGAACCTGGAAGAAACCGCGGCGGCGATGGAAGAACTGACGTCGACGGTGCATAACAACACCGCTAACGCAGAACAGGCCAACAAGCTGGTTGCCGGTACCGCTGAATCAGCCAAGCGTGGCGGCGCCGTGGTGGGGCAGGTGGTCGAGAAGATGGCATCGATCACTGCCAGCTCGAACAAGATCTCCGACATCATCGGTGTCATCGACGGCATCGCGTTCCAGACTAATATCCTGGCGCTGAACGCCGCTGTTGAGGCAGCACGCGCGGGCGAACAGGGACGCGGCTTTGCCGTCGTCGCCAGCGAGGTGCGCAACCTGGCCCAGCGCAGCGCCGCTGCGGCCAAAGAGATCAAGGAGCTGATCACCGAATCAGTGCAGCAGGTGGCCGATGGCGGCAAGCTCGCCGATTCGGCCGGCGCCGCGATGCAGGACATCGTCAAGTCCGTGCAGAACGTAGCTGGCCTGATGCAGGAAATCGCCAGCGCGAGCCAGGAGCAAAGCCTGGGCATTGACCAAGTCAACCAGGCCGTCACCCAGATGGATAACACCACGCAGCAAAATGCCGCGCTGGTAGAGGAAGCCGCCGCCGCCGCGCAATCGCTCAGCGAACAGGCCGCACGATTGGAAGAAGTGGTAGGGTTGTTCAAGCTCGACGCCACCCCTAAATTACGCTAACAGGAGGACGCATGACCCGATTCGCACCGCTGGCGCGCACCGCCGCCGTTGTCTCCCTGGCGCTCGGCGCCGCACAGCCAGCCCTGGCGCTGGACTGGATGGACAACTCCATCGGCTACCGCTTCGGCACCAAGTTCGCCGAACCGTACAACGGCCAGGACATCCGAAAGAGCGTGATCAACCTGACCCACGCCAGCGGCTACCAGTACGGCAGCAATTACATGAACCTGGACATCCTGAAGTCCGACCGCAAGGACGACAGGGCGACCGAGACCTACCTGCTTTACCGCCACACGCTCGATATCGGCAAGCTTTCCGGCAAGGAGTTCAAAGGCGCCGGCATGCGTGGCCTGGGCTTCACCGCGGGCTTCGACTGGAACCACAAGAACGACAATGGCTACGCCTCGCGCAAGCAAATGCTGGTGATGGGCCCGACGCTGATGGTCGACGTGCCTGGCTTCCTGAATATCAGCCTGCTGGCGTTATGGGAAAGCAATGAGCCGATCGGCGTGTCCAAGCGCTACCACTACGACACGCACGCCATGCTGAACGCCGCCTGGGGTATCCCGCTGGGCAGCGGCTGGTCGTTCGAAGGGTATATGAACTACATCGGCGAGAAGGGCCGCAATGAGTTCGGCGGACCCACCGCGCCGGAGACCAATATCGACATGCAGGTGATGTATGACTTCAGCGCAGCTGCGGGACTGAAGCCGGGCAAGCTGAAGGCTGGCTTTGAATATCAGTACTGGCGCAACAAGTTTGGTAACCCATCAAACGTGCCAGGTAGCCTCGCGCAAACTCCGATGATTCGCGCGGAATATCACTTCTAATGCCGTTGGCTTTCAACACATCGATTGCTTTTTTTTGCTTGAACGCACGTTAATCCGTACATGCGCCACGCACGCCACCTTCTCACTGTTTTGCTTGCCATTGCGGTTATGGGTTGTGTCCACCATCAATGATGACGGGGCGTGCAAATTAATTCAACGATCGGCATCTACTCGAAAAGTCTTTGTCTCATCGTCCCAAATCCACCATTTCAATATGAACATGGAGTTCAAGTCCCTACTTCAGCACATTGGTACTCCTGGCACCAAGTGATTCCACCCCGTGCGTGATTATTTCGGACTTTTCTAGCTCTTACATTAAGGAGGGGAATTACCCTTCCAGATCGCAGCCGCAATAACCGCCACGTGTGTCACATCGCAAAATCGAGCATTTTTTTCGGCGCATGGCTGCGTCATTCTTCATGTTACCTTTGCGGTGATACGTTGTGACACTTAGCGCTGCGCACGCCCCTCGAGTAAGCTGAACCTGGGCCTCTTTTATCGCATTCGCAATGCCGGGGCAGCGAAGTTGAGGAAGTCAATCGAGAGGGAGCTCATCATGTCGGAACTGGCTAAGCTGAAGAATAAGCTGGACGGGCTCGAATTGCGTGAGATACCGGCCTTCGTGAACAAATACGATCCCACTTTCTTATTGAACCTGAAAGGCGAGCCTGACCCTGTGTACTTGACCAACTGTTCAGGGACTGCCGATTTCCTCATCAAGTTATATCTGTCGAACGATTATTTCACTGGAAATGCTGAAAAAATCTATCAGGCACCTGCGGACGGCCAACAGCTTAATGTCGTGCCAAGCATGTCTCATGACAGCGAAAATTTGAGGGCGGAGGAAAACTTGAGCGTTAATCAAGCTAAGCAAATTAAATTTTCATCGAACTGCCGTTCCGAGATACTGAAATTGTCGGCTTGCGGGGAAAGTGGCCATTGGATCACCGTAGTAAAAAACGACGATAAAATCGGAGTATTGCACGGCTGGCACGGAAAATTTTCGTTGTTTCCTAAGCTAAATGGGCTCAGCGAACGTCACAGTTTCGTCTTTGAAGGTAGTGATGCGGCGAACGAGTTGCATCGGTTTATTACGACCGGGCACTTTATGAGGACGAGCTCATTGGAATGCCTGATGCCGAAAGGAAATATAAATAACATTTCCAATAAAACTGTGGGGGCCCTATACCCGGGGGCTCCGTGCTCATCCGAATCAGCTTCCTCATCGTCATCGTCATCCTCATCGTCATCCTCATCGTCATCCTCATCGTCATCCTCGTCGTCATCCTCACCGTCCTCGTCTCCCGCTTCAGTATCCTCTTCCAGTTCCTCATTCACTGCGGCGGTGGCAACTGCCACCGCGTCAATGCGGCCGGCACTCAATGTTGCGCTGAACTTGTCGATTGAATTTCCGAAAGGTACGGTCCAAATGCCGACCCGCTGGACAATATTCGCACGCTACAGCAAGGGCGTTTCTGAACCTTGAGATTGTGCAGATCGCTCGAGGACATTTACGCGCTGTTTGGAGAGGTATAGAAAATGGCGACGATTCAGATTCGGAACCAATGTGCTGCGGGTCAATGAATTTAAATTCGTCGCTGAACTGAGTGAATCCCCGCGACTCGGCTCGCAGTAACGCGAGGAGGGCAGTTGCGCTCCTCGAGACAAATAGCCGAGCACTAGTGCGCTGAAACGCTGGAGGCCAAAGCTTTGGTGCGTAAACGGCCCGCATGGCTGTTTCGCCCGCTCGCCGTTCTACTCGAGCATCATCACATCCATCAGCGTACGAACCCAGCTTGGTGCAGACTCCAATAGTTCGCGCCCGAATACTATTTCTGATCGACCTACTTTGACCGCGCTAGATGACGCGCTATTGGAGATCACCGACGATCACGCCGCCGCGTGCCGCGCCAACATAGACACGGCCAAACACGCGCATATCGCCGGTGACGTAATTGACGCCGCCCCACTGGTGCTTGTCGTCATTGATCCTGGTCCAGGTGGCGCCCGCATCGAGCGACTGGTAAACGCCGAATACATCGTTGATCTTGGCCGAAACATAGACGGCTGGGTAGGTCTTGCCGACGCCAGCCATGCCGAAGCCTACACCGTATGCCGACTGTACATTGGCGATTTTCACCGGCGCCGCACCGGCGCCGTTGATGTGCCACAGGCCGTTTGGTGTCGCCAGCCACAGGTCGCGGCGTACCGAACCGGGGACGGACGCCAACTGGTGTTGCGACGACCAGGCAGGCAAGACATCGAGTCCGGAGTGGATCGGCGCGAAGCTTTGGCCGTTGTTCGCGCTTTCCAGGATCTTCCCGGCCGAGAAGTCGTAGGTATAAAAGTAACCGTTCGCGACTTTGTCAGCGACGGGATTGAAGAACCTGCCGGAGTGCACAGCGCCCGTTACCGGATAGCCTGTCGACGCAGCCCAGCTGGCGCCACCATTGGTTGAGTAGAGGGCAGGCATCCCGCCCGGTACCCAAAGCAGGGCTGTGCCGGCTGCGGATACCGCGACGCGGCCTGCATCGAAACCAGTAATGGCGGCTGCCTGGCGCCAGGTGATGCCATTGTCGGAGGAGAGCATCAGCGCATTGGTGGCCGTGGTGCGCGCCACCACATTGGTGTTGAGCTCCGCCACATCGACGCTGTAATGGGTGCTATCCGGATTGCTGTAATAGCCGCTGATACTATTAAAGTTGGTGTCGTAACGCGCCCCGGCCACGTCGCCCAGCGCGGTAAACAAGTGCGCGCCTGTGCTGGGTGAAACCAGCGGCGCATCAAAAACGGTTTCTTCGATGCCGTTGACATTGAAGAGCCATGCCACCGTTGCGCTGCCAAGGGTGTTGCTCTCCCATAGGCCGTAACCGGTGTTGTACATGATGTTATTGGAGTTGAACGGGTCAATGTCGATGTCGCTGATCCAGTGGCCCATCTTTCCCGCGAGCGAGCCGCCGGAATACGCGCCCACCCAGGGATTGGCCGGTGCTGCGTGCGTGCTGATGGCGTTCAGCCCAGTCCAGGTTGCGCCGCCGTCGGTCGATTTGTACAGGTCGTCGCCGGTCGACCAGCGGTCGATAGTCGATACGACGATAGTGTTCGGATTGTGGGCGTCGACTGCCAGGCCGCTATAGCCGAACGGCAAGCTTCCGCTCGGTGCGACCGGCGTAATATTGTTCCAGGTAGTAGTTGCCGTTACCAACTTGTAGACTGCGCCAGCCGTGATGTTATTGGGCCCCAGGCTATTGGCATAGGTCATTACCAGGCGTCCGGTGCCGTCCAGCGCCCCTTGCACTGGCATCAGGCCGGCCGGACCGCCTGGCACTGGCGCCCAGGTAGTGCCGCCGTCGGTTGAACGGTACAGCGTTTCGCCGCTTGTCGCTGCGATGCCGACGTATAGCGTTCTGGTGGCCGTGCCCGCGCTGCTGCTTGACTTGTCAAACATGACAAACGTGGCGCCGGCGGAAGTTGGAAAGCCCGGTACCTGCGACCAGCTGACGCCGCCATCCGTCGATTTGTACAGGCCATTCTCATTAGTGCCCAGGAAGAGGATCGAGCCCTTGTTCGGGTCTACCTGCAGGCGTTCGCCTGTGCCCCGGCCGTCCGAGTTGCCGCCCAAGCGGATTGGCAATTCGGTGCGCGACCAGGTAGCACCACGATCGCTGGAACGCAGGATGGCGGCGTTGCGGCCCCATGAAGGAAGGTACATGCCGGCAGCCACATAAAGTTTCTGCGAGTCGTTCGGGTCGATCGCCAGCGACGCTGCGCCCTCCAATTGGTTATCGTCGCGGTTCAAGTCGTCATTGAGCGGTACCCATGTCGAGCTGCCGGGATTGCGGCGGTAGACGCCGCCGACGTCGGTCCGGATATACACCAGTCCTTGTACCGAAGGGTGATAAGTGATGCCGGTGATATAGCCGCCAGCGCCGAACAGTGCCGTCGACCATGAATAAGTCTTTGGCGCGCCTGGATTAGCCGTACTTCCTGCGGGGGGTGTGCCGTTTGCGCCGGGAGTTGGTGCGCCGCTACCGGTGGAAGGGGGCGTGCCCGTTTCTGCGGCCGGCGGGGGCGCCGTGTTGCCGGATGGTGGCGTCGCAACGGCCCCATCGGTTGGCTGTGTCGCGTTGCCGACGGAAGGCAGCGCCGGGCTTCCGCCAGCAGGGTCGGGCACAATTTGCTTGGATGGTGTTGGCGTTTTATCGGCCAAGCCGCTTGCTGATCCGCGCCAGCATGCTGTCAGTGCGAGGGGCAGCACGATGGCGCTCAGGAACGCTAGATTTGATGCCTTATTCATTATTCCATTGCATTTCAATGTTAAATTGCGCGACATCTTAGGCGAAATGTTGCTTTATGGAAATTATGAAAATTACCAAAGAGCTTTATGATTTTCACGAACAGCCCTGGGGCGCGGGCCCAGCAGCTGCGAGGGCGCAACGTTTTCGCGGTCTTGAAATTCTGTGACTTGGACCAGAAATAATTTGCCTTGTTAGTGTTCTTAAGGAGAGACCATGGAACATAAAGAGGCTTTGTTAGACTGCCTGGCGGAGTTGCGGACTGCGCATGACAAGGCCAGCCAGGCAATGGCGGAAATTACCACCACGGGGGCGTGCGCACTAAAGGGCTACGGCAACTTGCCGTCGCTCAACCAGTTGCGCAGTTACGGGCAAGCGCTGACGCAGGCGCTTCGGCAACTTGAGCGATGCCAGGAGCTGATGCAGGCCGCGGCCGCCGCGGGAATGCGTCCGGAGCGCGCAACCGAGCATGCCTACGTTCATTGAGCTGTCGGCAGAAGGACTTTGCCATGCATATTTTCGATACTGTAACTGCGCAAATTTCCGCTATGGGCTTACCGCTGTTTGCCGTCAGCGCCACGCGCGCCAGCTGGCCCGATACACCCCTGCTGCTGTTTCTCCACTGGCATGGCTTTCGCCGAGCCACACCCCTGCAACTGCAGGGAGTGTCCTTTCCGACGCGCGCGGTAGCGAGTTCCGCCCTGCAGTTCAATGGCCCCTGGACCAGTGGCGTAGCCGCTGAGGAAGCATTGCTGGATGTGGCCTGGCGACTGGGGGCCTGGCAACTGGAGCGCTTGGAACAGCGACCCTGCAACATGGCGGGGGCCGCCGCCAGCGAGGCCTTCGCTTGCCGTCAGGCATTCGGCGACAACGCTGCCGGCTATCAGGACCAGCCAGTGCTGGGAGGTGACCCGGATACGCGTACCGAGCAGATGGAGCTTGCGGCACGCAAAGGTTACCGCCGATGGCTTTTCCAGCCCGTCAAGGGCGGTTTATGGGAGGGCATCGGTCCAGCTGATGACAGCCTGGCTCCGGACGGTGGGCGTCTTTCGGATTGCCCGGTAAAGCCAGCTCCGACCACGTCAGGCCAGCGGGTGGTGTACCAGCTGGGCCGCCACGATCGCTTTTTCCTGCCATGAAACATTTTGTTACACACTCGGCGGCGGCGGATATCTTGAAAATGCGAACGCGAAAACATATTTCCGACCTCGCTGAAGCTTGGTGCCAGCTTTGTCTGGGCCAATTCAGCTGTTAAATGATCTGACACCATTTGGAGATTGAAGAAATGAAAATTCGTCCCCTCTATGACCGGGTTATTGTTAAGCGAATTGAAAAGCAGCGCCAAACCGCATCCGGCATCGTGATCCCTGATTCCGCCACCGAGAAGCCAGAGCAAGGCGAGGTGCTGGCAGTCGGCCATGGCCGTGCGCTGCCCGACGGCGGTACGCGTCCACTGGCGGTGAGCGCCGGGGATGCGATTTTGTTCGGCAAATACGCCGGGCAGACCGTCAAGCTCGACGGCGAAGAGTTGCTGGTCATGCGCGAGGAAGACATTCTTGGCGTGATCGAACATGCCGGCAGCAACGCCAAAGCCGCCTGAATCCAGAACGTGTTAGGGAGATAAGACCATGACTGCTAAAGACGTCCAATTCAATGAAGATGCCCGCGCCCGTATCGTCAAGGGCGTGAATGTGCTGGCCAACGCCGTGAAGGTCACGCTGGGGCCGAAAGGGCGCAACGTGCTGATCGATCGAAGCTTCGGCGCACCGACCATCACCAAGGACGGTGTTTCGGTAGCGAAGGAGATCGAACTCAAGGACCGCCTGGAAAACATGGGTGCGCAGGTTGTCAAGCAAGTGGCCTCGAAGACCGCTGATGTGGCGGGTGACGGCACCACCACGGCCACTGTACTTGCCCAGGCCATCGTCCAGGAAGGCATGAAGTATGTGGCCGCCGGCATGAATCCCATGGACTTGAAGCGCGGTATCGACCAGGCAGTGGCGGCTGCCATTACGGAACTGAAAGCCGTTTCGCGGCCCATCGCCACCAGTAAGGAAATTGCCCAGGTGGGCGCCATTTCGGCGAATTCCGATAGTGCCATCGGCGACATCATTGCGCAGGCGATGGAGAAAGTAGGCAAAGAGGGCGTGATTACCGTCGAGGATGGAAAGTCGCTGGAAAATGAGCTGGATGTGGTGGAAGGCATGCAGTTCGACCGTGGCTACCTGAGTCCTTACTTCATCAACGATCCCGAAAAACAAGTCGCGCGCCTGGATGATCCTTTGGTGCTGTTATACGACAAGAAAATCAGTAATATCCGCGAACTGCTACCTGTCCTGGAGCAATCGGCCAAGGCAGGCAAGCCGCTCTTCATTGTGGCCGAAGATGTGGAAGGCGAAGCGCTGGCGACGCTGGTGGTGAATTCGGTGCGTGGCATCCTGAAGGTGGCCGCCGTCAAGGCGCCAGGATTTGGCGACCGCCGCAAAGCCATGCTGGAAGACATTGCCGTGCTGACCGGCGCCACAGTCGTTACGGAAGAGACCGGCCTGACGCTGGAAAAAGTCACCCTGGAGCAACTGGGCAGCGCCAAGCGTATCGAGGTGCAGAAAGAGGCCACGACCATCATTGATGGCGCCGGCGAGCAACAGCGCATCGCGGCACGTGTAGCGACTATCCAGGCCCAGATTGCGCAGGCGACCAGCGACTACGACAAGGAAAAGCTGCTGGAACGCGTCGCCAAGCTGGCCGGCGGCGTTGCTGTCATCAGGGTTGGCGCAGCCACTGAAGTGGAAATGAAGGAGAAGCGCGACCGCGTGGACGATGCGCTGCACGCCACTCGCGCTGCCGTTGAAGAAGGCATCGTGCCCGGTGGCGGCGTGGCGCTGTTGCGTGCGCGTGCGGCCATAGCCCAACTGAAGGGGGGGAATCCCGACCAGCATGCAGGCATGCAGATCGTACTGAGAGCATTGGAGGCGCCTCTGCGTGCGATCGTTGCCAATGCCGGCGAAGAGCCTTCGGTAGTGGTGGCCAAGGTGGCCGAGGGCAAGGGCAACTTCGGTTACAATGCCGCCACCGGCGAGTATGTCGACATGGTGGAAAACGGCGTGATCGACCCAACCAAAGTGACCCGTACCGCACTGCAGAATGCGGCCTCCATCGCCAGCCTGCTGCTGACCACCGAGGCGACTGTTTCAGATGCTGCGCCTGAGGAGAAGGAGACGCTGCCTGCTTGATGGCGCGGCAGCGCGAATAATGACGGGCGGCCGTGACTGTGGGGCGGCCGCCCTTTACTGAATCAGTTCTCTTCCCGCCAGCGGCGCATCCAGATCGCAACTGCAATCATCGCCACGCCTGCCGCAACACCAATCCACAGCGTCGGGCTGGCCAGCGAACCATAGGTCTGGCCGAAGAACTGGCCAATCTGCTGCGCCGGATTGTTTTCCATGCCTGGCGAGTGCTCCATGGCTTGGCGCGCACCTTTGTCAAAGATGAACCACGCGCCCGGCAGCACACTGCCCAGCAAGCGCAGTACCACCTGCTGGAAGAACCACTCAATATTGATTCCCAGCTTGAACGCAAAGTTGGCCCAGGCCAGCAGAGCGCCGGTCATCAGCGGAGTACCGACTGCCCACAGGAACACCTTGCCGCGCGCCCAGCTCGATACCATCAGCAGCCAGCCCACGGTCGGCAGTGCCCACAGCAGGTAGACCGGAATCAGCGACAGCATGCGGAACGGGGCGAGCCACAGGTTGGTGGAAGAGAACAGGTCGCCGAACACGTTCAGGCCGTGGAAGCTGAAGGCGAGAGACGTCATCAGGACGATGGCGAGCGATGCCACGAAGCCGATCACTGCCACGATCAGCGGCGCCGCTACCGTTGCCACAGCTACTTTGGACAGCACGGTTGTTACATCCGACACCGGCAGCGATTTCCAGAACAGGATGCTGCGGTCGCGGCGGTCGTCGTACAGGGCGCCCAGGCAATAGAAGAAGATCACGAAGGCCATCAGGATATACAGCGGCGTGGCCATCATCGGGAAGGCTGCGCCGACGGCGTTGGCCATTTCATGCCGCTGCACCGTAGTCATTTCATGGAAGCGTGCCAGGCTGTCGCCGTTAAAGCGCATTTCCATATTGTTGCCGATGATGAGCATCACGGCGGTGAAGGCCACCATCAGGCCGGCGACAATGGCAGGGGCCCAGACCAGCATGCCCTTGTTCTCCCAGTACTCGCGCTGCATCAGCCATTTCATCGTTTTCATTGATATTCTCCTTGCATGCTGGCCACGAACAGGTCGGCCACGCTAGGGGTACGGGTTTCGCCAAACGTTTCAAGCTGCTTGCGCGAGACGCCGTCGAACAGCATCACTGCCTTGCCGAACACCGTGCGCTGGTGCAGCGGCTGCAGGGCGCTGGCGGCGGTCATGTACTCCGGCTGTACCATCACTTCGGTGTAGCGGTCGCCGATTTCGTCCATCGAGGCGGCGAGGGTGACCTTGCCATCGCGGATGAACATCAGGTCGGTCAGGATGTTTTCGACTTCCTCGATCTGGTGCGTGGTGATCAGGATGGTCTTGTTTTCGTCGAAGTAGTCTTCCAGCAGCTGGTGGTAGAACTGCTTGCGGTACAGGATGTCCAGGCCCAGGGTCGGTTCGTCCAGCACCAGCAGCTTGGCGTCGATTGCCATTACCAATGCCAGGTGAAGCTGCACGATCATGCCCTTGGACATGGCCTTGACCTTCATGTTCGGCGACAGCTTGGTGTTGGCGATGTACTTCTCGGCGCGTTCGCGGTTGAAGCGCGGGTGGATGCCTTCGCAGAAGCTGATGGCGTCTTTCACTTTCAGCCAGCGCGGCAGGATGGCGACGTCGGCGATGAAGCAGACGTCCTTCATCAGCTCATCGCGCTGCTGGCGCGGGTCCAGGCCCAGCACATTCAGCTCGCCTTCAAAGCGGGACAGGCCGAGGATGGCTTTCAGGGTGGTGGTTTTGCCGGAGCCGTTTGGGCCGATCAGGCCGACAATGCGGCCGGCATTGATCTGGAAACTGGCATCGTCCAGCGCCTTGATGGCGCCGAAGCTTTTGCTCAGGTGTTTAGCGGTGATGATCGCTGTCATGCCGGGGCTCCTTGTGGCGGCACAGTTGTGGCGCGCAGCAGTTGTTCAATGTCCAGGCCCAGGCGGCGGATGCGTTCGACCATTGCGGGCCATTCTTCGCGGATGAAACGGTCGCGTTCAGTGGACAGCAGTTTATCAACAGCGCCTTCGGTTACGTACATTCCTAATCCCCTTCTTTTTTCCACCAAGGTTTCGTCGACCAGCTCCTGATAGGCGCGGGACACGGTTATCGGGTTCAATTGATAATCGGCTGCGACCTGGCGCACCGAGGGTAGGGCATCGCCGGGTTTGAGCAAGCCATCCAGCATCATGCCGACGACCCGCTCCTTCAACTGCAGGTAGATCGGGCGGTTTTCATTCCACATACATCATTTCCTCCAGTATTGGTGAGTTATTGAACTGGTGTTGTAGTGAACTATAACACTGAAACTGTGCCCGGCAAGTGGTATTTTTGCAATTGCGGACTATGATCAAGCGTGGAGTACCCCTTTTGAGGAGATTGCCATGTCCAGAATTACGCCTCGCGCCCTGGCTGCTGTCTTTGCCGCTGCTGCTTTTGGGTGCCTGATTCCTGTTTCTGCAATGCATCTTGGCGATGAGATGAAATGGGGCGATGGGCCGCCTACGCTGCCCAAGGGCGCCAAAGCCGCTGTGCTGCAGGGGGACCCGGGCAAGGCCGGTCCGTTTGTCATGCGATTGCACGCCCAGTCAGGCTATAAGGTGCCGCCGCATATGCATTCGATGATGGAGAACGTCACCGTGATCAAGGGCACGCTGATGCTGGGCATGGGGGACAAGATCGACGAGAAGGCGGCCAAGGCCCATCATGCGGGGGATTTTGTGGCGATTCCTGCCAAGACCAATCACTACGCGATCATGAAGGGCGAGACGATCGTGCAGATTCACGGCGAGGGGCCGTTCGACATCACGTATGTGAACCCGGATGATGATCCGATGAAGAAAAAATAAGCATCTGGCGCAGTTGCGCCGCCTGGCGGAGCTGGGTGCCGGACATTGTGTTGTCGAAGATGACCAGTGAACTGCCATCCTGGCCCCTGCGTTCGCACAGCCAGGAGGCAACTTGCGCCAGACGTTCCGGCTCGTAGACTGAGCGATAGATCTGCGGACTGCCGTGCAGGCGCACGTAGGTGGCGTTGATGTGCGTCGCCAGGAATGGCCCGGGTTCGCCTGCGGGCGGGTCGGCAATCACCCGGATCACTTCCGTTTCGCGCAGCAGCGCGGTGGCCTGGTCGCCAAACCATGAGCCGTGGCGCGCTTCGCAGGCTACAAGAACGTGTCCACGCTGATATGTGCGGCCTAAGCGTTCGCCGATGCCGGAGAAGAGGGCGCCGGCCGCCCTTGCGTCGAAACGCAGGCTTGGCGGCGTCTGCACGAGAACCCAGCCCAGCTTTTCGCCTAGCGCTCCGGCTTCCTCCACAAATCGGTCCAGGTCCGGGCCGATATCCTGCAAGCGCTTTTCGTGGGTGATGGACTTCGGCAGCTTGACGGCAAAGCGAAAGCCGGCAGGCACGCTGTCCGCCCATCGCGCGTAGGTTTCCGGCCGGTGCGGGCGATAGAAGGATGAGTTGATCTCGACAGCGCTAAAGACCGCTGCGTAGCGCGCCAGGTTGCTGCCAAAGCTCGCCGGTGGGAACAAGTCCGCGTCAGCGCTTGGCAAACCCCATCCAGCGATACCAATGGTTACAGGTTGCATAGGCGATCCCCGATATCATGGCTGCGACTATGACACAGGAGCCCCAAATGACCCCACACAGACGACTCGCCGTCCGCGCCATTGTTATCGCAGCTTTGGCCGCCGGCAGCGGCGCTACCTTGCTGCTATCCGGCTGCGCAAGTTTTGCGGGACCCCGTGACTACGAAGTGCCGCTGGCGCGCCTGCAACGGAATATCGACCAGCGCTTCCCGCTTGAACATCGTGCGCTGGCTGTATTCGAGTTGCGCCTGGAGCAGCCGCGGCTGTCCACATTGCCGAACGACCGTATTGCGCTGGGCGCGACGCTGTCGGTCTCGTCGCCGCTGATGCGCCAGCAGTACACCGGCAGCGTGTCGCTGTCGGGCCGCCTGAGTATTGACCAGGCGCGCAGCGCGGTGATGCTGGCCGACGCGCGCCTGGAAGACTTCACGCTCGATGGCGTGGATGAGCGCACCCAGCGGCAGGTGGCCGGGGCCGCCCGCCTGCTGGCCGATAACCTGGCGCGCGACACGCCAATCTATACCTGGCGTCCCGATGAGCTGCGTTATGCCGGCGTGCAGTTCGTGCCGACCGCGATCCGTACCTCAGCAAGCGGCCTGAGCATTCACCTGGAACCCTTGCGCGATGGTCGTCTATAATCGAAACTTCAACTATCAGGAGTAAGTGAAATGCCGATTTTCGGGCTGGGTCTGCACATTTTGGTCGCCATATTTTTCGCCGTGCACGCAGTGCGTCGCGGGCGGGAGCTGTATTGGCTGCTGATCCTGTTCTCTTTCCCACTGCTGGGCAGCCTGGTGTACTTCTTCGCGGTCTATATGCCGAGCTCGCGCCTAGAGCACGGTGCGCGCAAAGTCGTCTTCGCCGCCGGCAAGATGCTTGATCCCGGCCGTGAGTTGCGTGAAGCGCGCGATGCTTTCAATTTCACCCCCACTGCGCAGAACCAGATGCGCCTTGCCTCGGCGCTGCTGGAGGCCGGCGAGGCGGCGGAAGCGGCTACCACCTATGAGGCCTGCCTGCAGGGCGCCTTTGGCTCGGACCTGGAGATCCGCCTTGGCGCAGCGCGCGCCAACCTGGCCGTGGGTGCGCATGGCAAGGCGATCGAGCACCTGGAATTCATCCGCCGCACGGATGCGAATTACCGCGCCGAGCAGTGCAGCCTGCTGCTGGCGAAGGCCTTTGCTGCGGCTGGCCGTAACGACGAAGCCCGCGCGGAGTTTGAAAACACAGTGAATCGTTTCGGCAGTTTTGATGCGCGCGCGGAGTTTGCGATCTGGGCGGCGGGCGTGCGCGAGTACCAGCTTGCCCAGCGCCTGCAGAGCGAGCTGCAACATACGATGGACCGCTGGAACCGGCATACGGCCTCGCTGAACGAGGCCACGGTGCGGCGTTTGAAAACAGCTTTCGCGCAAGTGCCGCGTAGCTGAGTAGTGAAGGGAGCATCGGAATGCATAGCCCGGTCCTGATGTTCCAGTCGTCCCGCTTCGAGATCGTAGCGGATGAAGACAAGCTGACCAATCCCGGTATTTTTGGCTTGCGCCTGGCAGAGTGGATGGCGAATGAGCTGCCCACACATGGCTATCACGCATCGGGCGGGGTGATTCCCGAGGATTTCGCCTGGTGCGTGCCGGTGGAAGCTGATGATTGCGAGTTGTACGTGGCGTGCACCAGCGCGGAACAAGGCTGGCAGGCGTACGTCTTCGCCGATTGCGGCTTGATGGAACGTCTTGCCGGACGCGACCCCCGCGCGGCCGCGGTGGCCGAACTGTACACCGCGGTGCGCTCGATTCTTGAAGATGCTCCGGGCATCGCCTGCTTGCACATCCAATGACACAAGAAGTAACAGCAGAGGCCGTGTCACACCATGGGGTCACACCCCAAAGGGGACACGAGCTGGGCAGTAACCGGCTGTCGCGGCATTTCCTGACGGAGGCTTATAACAATGGCTGGGCTAACCACCGGCTGTTGAGGGCTTGTGCGCAGTTGTCGCACGCCGACTTCGTGGCACCGCGCACGGGCTTTTTTCCCTCGATCAAGGCTACGCTTAATCACATCCTTACTGTCGACTGGTTTTATATCGATGCGCTGGAGCGGGAGGCTCGCGGGGCTCCGCCGCATCCCGATTATCGCGGCGCATTCTTTGCGGTGGAGGAACCGTTCGATACCTGTGCGGCGCTGTGGGCGGCGCAGCGCGCATCTGACGACCGCCTGATCGCGTATTGCAAGGCTTTGCGGGACGACGACCTGGGCCGGGTCGTGGTCATCGATCGCGGCGAGGGCGAATTCCAGCGCGATGCGCGCCAGCGCCTGCTGGCCCATATCTTCGGGCACCAGATCCATCATCGGGGGCAGGTGCATGCGATGCTGTCTGCCACGCCGGTCGCACCGCCGCAGCTGGATGAATTCTTCGCGGCAGGCGAGGCGACGCTGCGGGCGCAGGATTTCAAGGAATTGGGCTGGAAGGAAGAGGATATCTGGCCGCCAAACTTATCCTGAATCAAGGATTTTGCCCCGGCATTCGTGGATAGTCAGGCTCAGTTTTAACCTGAGCAGGACTATTCATGAATGCAAACGAAAAAATGTTCGGCAACCCTATGCCGCCCCAGGAAATCTCGCTGGACGTGCTGCGCGAAAAATACGCGAAGGGGGATGAACAGGACATCATCGACGTCCGCCGCCGCGTAGCGCGCGCCCTGGCCGCGCTGGAGGCGCCGGAGCTGCGCGAAGAGCTTGAAGAAAAATTCCTGTGGGCGCAGGAGCATGGCTTCGTGCCCGCTGGACGTATCAATTCCGCCGTCGGCCTGGGATTGAAGGCTACCTTGATGAACTGCTTCGTGCAGCCGGTGGGCGATTCGGTGACCGGTGAGGACGATGGCCTGCCCGGCATCTATACCGCTGTGGCGGAAGCGGCGGAGACCATGCGCCGTGGCGGCGGCGTGGGCTACGATTTCAGTGCCATCCGGCCGGCTGGGGCCAAGGTGAAGGGCACGCGATCGCGCGCTTCGGGGCCGGTGTCGTACATGGAAGTGTTCGATGCTTCCTGCAAGACCGTGGAATCGGCGGGCGCGCGGCGCGGAGCGCAGATGGGTGTGCTGCGTATCGACCATCCGGATATCGAGCGCTTTATCGCTGCCAAGGATGACGGCGGCTTCCGCAACTTCAACCTGTCGATCGGCGTGACGGACGGCTTTATGCGTGCGCTGGCTTCGGATTCGGAGTTTGAGCTGGTGCATAAGGTCGAACCGGGCGATGAGGACCTGGCGGCAGGCGCGCGGCAGCGGGAGGATGGGCTTTGGGTCTATCGCCGCTTGCCGGCGCGCGAGCTGTGGGACAAGGTAATGACTTCCACCTACGACCACGCCGAACCGGGCGTGCTGTTCGTAGACCGCATCAATGCCGAGAACAACCTGTATTACTGCGAGACCCTGCGCGCGACCAACCCTTGCGGCGAGCAGCCGCTGCCCGGCTATGGCTGCTGCGACCTCGGTTCGCTGAACCTGACCTGCTTCGTGCAGAATCCGTTCACTGATCGCGCGTCCTTCAACTATGAGGCGATGCGCCACGTGGCTGGCATCGCGGTGCGTATGCTGGACCTGGCGCTGGATGCGACCCAGTGGCCGCTGCCGCAGCAGGCCGACGAGGGTGCGGCCAAGCGCCGCATCGGCCTGGGCTTCCTTGGCCTTGGCAGCGCGCTGGTGATGCTGGGCCTGCGCTACGACACCGAAAGCGGCCGTTCGATGGCGGCCAGCATCGCCGAGGCTTTGCGTGATGCGGCGTATGCCGCTTCGGTGGCGCTGGCGCAGGAGAAGGGCGCGTTTCCGTTCTTCGACAAGGAGCAGTACCTGGAAGGGGCCTTTGTGCGCCGCTTGCCGGATGCCTTGCGCGAGGCGATTGCCAGGCATGGCATCCGTAACTCGCACCTGTTGTCGATCGCGCCGACCGGCACCATTACGCTGGCGTTTGCGGACAATGCCTCCAATGGCATCGAGCCGGCGTTCTCCTGGGTCTACCAGCGCCGCAAGCGCATGCCGGATGGGTCATCGCGCTCTTACGAGGTAGCGGACCATGCGTGGCGCCTGTATCGCCATATGGGCTTCGATATGGGGCAGTTGCCGCCGCAGTTCGTCACGGCGCTGGATATGGCTGCATTGGATCATGTGAGCATGATGGAGGCGGTGCAGCCTTTCGTTGATACGGCGATTTCGAAGACCGTGAATGTACCTGAAGACTATCCGTACGAGGATTTCAAGGAGCTGTATACCGAGGCCTGGGTGGCGGGGCTGAAGGGTCTGGCGACCTTCCGTCCGAATACGGTGACGGGCAGCGTGCTGAGTGTGGCGCCGGAGCCGGCGGCGGTTTCGGCGGCAGCTGCTGCTGCCGCCGCTGCGCCGGCGTTGCGGGATGATGATCCCCTGCGCAAGCGCTTTGATGGACGTCCGCTGGGCGAGCTGGAGTCGGTGACCTCCAAGGTTGAATACTGGACGCAGGAGGGCAAGAAGTCGGCTTACCTGACGGTGAGCTTCATTACGGTGGATGGCACGCTGGATGGGGCGCCGGTGCGGATTGAGCGGCCGTTTGAGTTCTTCATGCCGGCAAACCAGCGCAGTGACGGGCAGCAGTGGATTACTTCGTCCATGCGGCTGCTGTCGATGGCGGCGCGGGCGGGGAGTTCGATTGCCAAGGCGCTGGCTGATATGCGGGAGGTGGCTTGGGAGAAGGGACCGGTGCGCTGCGGGCTGCTGACGCGCGAGGATGGGGTGCAGGTGCCGGTTTACCACGATTCGGAGGTGGCCGCGATTGCGTTTACCTTGCAGCGGATTCTGATACGGCGCGGGTTCCTAGATGCGTATGGAAACCAGGTACCGGTGCCGCAGCTGGCGGTGCTGTGTGCGTCGACAGCGCATGCGGCGCCGGAGGCGATGACGGCGGGAGGGGCGGCTCCTGCCCAGTCGGCGGGCAAGTGCCCGGAGTGCGGGGCCAGGGCGCTGCATAAGGTCGATGGCTGCACGCGGTGCGTCGAATGCCACTACATGGGGGGCTGCGGATAACTAAATCGGGGCGGCATTGGCTTCCCTTGACTTGCGTTAAGGACGCCAATTTTGCCCCTCCATAAACTTCCTCCCATACCAACCCCGAGGAGGACTTACAAATGCATCATTCTTTCCAACTTGCTTCCATCCTGGACGCCGCCAACGTGACCCGCGTACTTGACCTGCTGCGCACCGCGCCCGGCATCCGCGGCGTACACGCCCCAGCCGGTGCTGCGCACGTTGAAGTCGCCTTCGATGACTCCCTGACCAGCGTCCACCAACTGGGCAAACTGCTGGAAGAACACGGCTACCCACCTGTGGCGCCGCAACAGCGCAGCCAAACTTGCTGCGGCGGTTGCGGCGGTCATTAAACAAGACTTGACCTGGATCATGTGAGCTGCCCCAGTGGCGGCTGTATTCTGGCCAAAAACATACATTTGAAACACCACAAAAGGAGCTATCATGCACGCCACTAAGAAGTTATGGACGTGGCTCGCCATTATCTGCCTGCTATCGTTCTCGGTACTGGGCTGGGTGGGCCGCGAAATTTACCTGAAAGCGCCTCCAATAGCGCAAGTCGTCGACGACACCGGGGCGGTGCTGTACACCGCTGACCAGGTCAAATACGGCCAGAGCGCCTGGCTGTCCGCTGGCGGCCAGCAACTGGGCACCGTATGGGGCCACGGCTCCTACCTGGCGCCTGACTGGTCGGCCGACTGGCTGCACCGCGAAGCAGTCGCACTGCAAGACCTGTTCGCACGCAAGAACTTCAGCAAGGACTACGCCCAGCTCGAAGCCGGCGCAAAAGCCCACGTTGATGCACTGGTGAAGGGCGAGCTGCGCACCAACACCTACAACGCTGAAGCCAATGAAGTGAAGCTGTCGGCTATCCGCGCTGAAGCAGTGCGCACCGTAGCAAACCACTATACTGGCCTGTTCGGCAACGCCGAGCAGTACGACAAGCTGCGCGAACAGTATGCAATGGCGCCTAACACGCTGCCGGAAGCCACCGACCGCACTGCGCTGACCGGTTTCTTCTTCTGGTCTTCGTGGGCTGCGGCCGCCGACCGTCCAGGCGAAGTTGGCCTGAGCTACACCAGCAACTGGCCGCATGAACCGCTGATCGACAACACCCCGACCGCCGGCGCCGGCATCTGGTCGATCGCTTCGATCATCCTGATGATCGGCGCTATCGCCGGCATGCTGTTCTACCACGGCATGCACAAGGAAGAAGACGATCCTGTGCCGCCGAAGAACGATCCGCTGTTCAGCATGAAGGCTACGCCTTCGATGAAGGCCACCAAGAAGTACTTCCTGGTCGTGATCGGCCTGATCCTGGCGCAAGTCGGCATGGGCGTGATCACCGCGCACTTTGCGGTCGAAGGTTCAAGCTTCTTCGGTATCCCGCTGGCGAATGTGCTGCCGTTCACCGTCAGCCGCACCATCCACACCCAGTTCGCCGTGCTGTGGATCGCGACTGCCTGGCTGGCTACCGGCCTGTATATCGCTCCTGCGATCTCGGGCGCGGAACCGAAGTTCCAGAAGCTGGGCACCGACGTACTGTTCTACGCGCTGCTGTTCATCGTGGTGGGTTCGACTGCAACCGGCTGGCTGGGCACCCTGCAACACAGGGGCGTTGACTTCTCGTTCTGGCTGGGCAACCAGGGCCTCGAGTTCACCTCGATGGGCCGTGTATGGCAAATCCTGCTGTTCGTCGGCTTGCTGTTCTGGGCCTTCCTGCTCGGCCGCGGCCTGTGGCCGGCACTGAAGAAACCATCGGAAAGCCGCGGCATCATTGCCATGGTGTTCCTGGCTGCACTGTGCATCGGCGGCTTCTACGCTACTTCCCTGACCTGGGGCAAGGGCACCCACTACTCGATGATCGAGTACTGGCGCTGGTGGCTGGTCCACCTGTGGGTGGAAGGCTTCTTCGAAGTGTTCGCAACCGCTGTCATCGCACTGCTGTTCACCCGCCTGGGCCTGATCCGCGCTGCTTCGGCAAATAGCGCCATCATCCTGGAAACCATCGTGTTCCTGTTCGGCGGCATCCTGGGCACCTTGCACCACCTGTACTTCACCGGTACGCCTACTTCGGTGATCGCTATCGGCGCCATGTTCTCGGCCCTGGAAGTGGTTCCGCTGTCGCTGATCGGCATTGAGGCCTACCGCAACTACAAGCGTTCGCAGTCGGCGCCATGGCTGGCCTCTTACAAATGGGCCATCCTGTGCTTCATCGCCGTGGGCTTCTGGAATACCGTGGGCGCTGGCCTGCTGGGCTTCTCGATCAACACCCCGATCGCGCTGTACTACATGCAAGGCCTGAACATGACCGCTGCACACGGCCACGCTGCGCTGTTTGGTGTGTACGGCATGCTGGGTATCGGCCTGATGCTGTTCTGCCTGCGCGGCCTGGTTGACCGCTTCGCATGGTCGGACAAGCTGCTGGCATCGATGTTCTGGTTCCTGAATATCGGCTTGGCCATGATGGTGTTCATCTCGCTGGTTCCTGCCGGTATCTACCAGGCTGCCGCTGCCATCACCAAGGGCATGTGGTATGCCCGTTCGCCTGAGGTGGTGCACTCCACCTTCATGGAAACCGCGGTCTGGCTGCGTGTTCCTGGCGATATCGTGTTCGCGATTGGCTGCCTGTTCCTCGCCCTGTTCGCCCTGCGCCTGATCGGCAAGGCGAAGAAGGAAGAGACCGTGGCAGAAGGCGTGGCGCTGGAGAACTAAGCAATGCGCCTCACGGGCCACACCGACTATGCCTTGCGCCTGCTGATGTACCTGGGCCGGCAGCAGGGCAGGCTGGTGACCGTGCAGGAGATCGCCAAGGCACACGGCATCTCCGAACATCACCTGCGCAAGGTGGCGCACCGGCTCGGCCAGGCCGGGCTGGTGGCCACCTGGCGCGGACGGGCCGGTGGCCTGCGCCTGGCGCAGCCGCCGGCTTCGATTTCGGTGGGCGCCGTAGTGCGCCTGGCCGAAGCCGACTTCACGATCGTTGAATGTTTTAATGCCACGCGCAATACCTGCCAGCTGGCCGGCGCCTGCCGCCTGCAGGCGGGATTGCACAGGGCGACCGAGGCTTACCTCGGTCATCTCGACCGCCAGACCCTGGCGGACCTCATCTGAAGGAACCATCATGAGTGCGCCTGAAATTTTGCTGGAGCTGTGCGGCATGGTGCCGCCTGAACCGATGGAGCGCGTATTGGAAGCGCTCGACCTGCTGCAACCTGGCCAGCATATCCGCATGGTCATCGACCGCGAGCCGGTTCCCCTCTACCGCATCCTCGAGAAGAACGGCTACCGCCACGCTACGTCGATGCGCGAAGACTATATCTACGAAATCCTGATTACCCACGCCGACTGATGCAACGCAAGCTGGCTTTCGAGCATACGCCCGGGCTGGCGCTGCCGCTGCGATTCCTGCTGGCGGCGCCGTGGTTCGGGGCATTGGCCGGACTGCTGCTGGTGTGGCAGGGCGCCGAAGCGATGAGCACGCGCTGGGCGCCGGCCACCTTGGCTGTGACCCATTTGCTGACCCTCGGTTTCCTTGGCATGGCCATGGCAGGTTCGCTGCTGCAGATGGTGCCGGTGGTTGCCGGCGTCGAGCTGCACTGGGCGCGCCGGCTCAGCCCCGTGATCTGGGGCGCCCTGGCCGGCGGCGCACTGCTGCTGGCGGCGGGCTTCCTGCATGGCTTGCCGTGGTGCCTGCGCGCGGCCGGCATCCTGCTGGCTGGCGCGTTTATCCTTCTTGTTGCCGTGCTGGCGCGGGCGCTGTCGCAGCGCTCCGCGCCGAACGCGCTTCCCGTCGTCGCCGGCATGCGCCAGGCCGTGCTGGCGCTGGCCTGCGCCGTGACGATCGGCGTGGCGCTGGCGGCTTTCCTGGTTGGCGCGGTGCGCCTGCGCGTGATGGAGTGGACCAATGTGCATGCCGCCTGGGCCCTGGTGGGCTGGGTCGGCGTGCTGGTGGTGTCGGTGGTGTTCCAGGTGGTGCCGATGTTCCAGTCCACCCAATTATTCCCGCGCCAACTGGCCTTCACGCTGCCGCCGCTATGCCTTGGCGGGCTGGTGCTGTGGACCGTCGGCTACCTGCTTAACCAGCCGTGGCAATGGATCGGGGCGGGCCTGGTGAGCGTTTGCCTGGGCCTGTTCGCGGTCTATACGCTGGTGCTGCTGTTCCGCCGCAAGCGCGCGGCCGATGTGTCGACCTGGTACTGGTGGCTGTCGCTTGGCTCGCTGCTGGCCAGCGTTGCCGTGTTCCTTTGCCCGCGCGGCATAGACAAAGCGCTGGTGCTTGGCGTGCTGTTTATTGTCGGCTTTGCCATGTCGGCGGTGAACGGCATGCTGTACAAGATCGTGCCGTTCCTGTTGTGGTATCACGGGCAGCACGCCGGCTGCGATGTGCCGGGCGTGCGCCAGCTGATGCCGGAGAGCGAACCGCGCGTGCAATTCGCCTGGCATGCCGCCAGCGTGGTGCTGCTGCTTGCCGCTGCCATCGCACCCGGCTGGCTTGCCCAGGCGGCAGGTGGGGTATTGGCAGTTGCCTGCATGCGCCTGGGCTTCGACCTGGCGCTGGCTGCGATCAGCCTTCGTAAGCTCGCAAACGAGCAGAATCAAGAATCTTGATCTGGCGGCCGTTCACGGCAATCATGCCCTGGTCGGCCAGCTCGTGCAGCACGCGCGAGAAGTATTCCGGCGTCAGGTTCAGGCGCGAGGCCAGCAGCTTCTTGCTGACGGCCAGCGTGATCTCGGAACCATCCCCCGCATCGTCATCCTTCAACAGATAGCCAATAATGCGCTGGCTGCCTGAGCGCAGCGAGTAGGCTTCCACGTCCGAAATCAGGCCATGCAAGCGGCGGCTCATGCCGGCCAGCATGCGGCGGGCGAACTGCGCATTGCGCGCCAGTTCGGCGAATACGGTGTGTTTGGAGATGTGCAGCAGCATGCAGTCGCTGACAGCGTGGGCGGTGACGATGTAGGGCTTTTCCATGAACATCAGCGCTTCGCCGAAGCTGTGCCCCGGGCCGATGATCTCGACGATCTTCTCGTTGCCCTGGACGGAAAGGAAGCTGAGTTTGACCTGGCCGAATATGACCATGTGGAAGCCGATGCATGGATCGCCGCGCTGGAAGACTGCGCTGCCGCGCGGGATGTGGTGTTCGGTGGTGCCGGCAGCCACCAGCGTCAGCTCCTCCGGCGACAGGTCTGCGAACAGGGGCAGTCGCTTGAGGAACTCGCGGTGGTCGATTTTGGGGCTTGGCATGTGGTTCTCCTGAAATGGCAAAAGGACCCGCTGGGCGGGTCCTGTCCTGGTTAAGGTAATGTCGGTTCTAATCCTGAAGATCAGTGGCCCGAGTCACCGTCAGGCTTGCTGCTGGTCCGGAAGACTTCCGGATTCTCCTTGCCGGTCACGTAGAGGAAGCCGACCAGGCCTTTCTCCATCCGCGACAGGGCGTGGTCGACCAGGATGAAGCGTCCTGGCACCTCGGTCTTGAACTCGACCATCGTTGCGCCGCCGGGAGCCACGGTCGTGGTCTGCACGTTTTGCAGCGGAGGCGAAGTCAGGTCGCCCAGGTTGTAGACGCGGTCGAACACTTCACCGATCACGTGGAAGCTGGAGGTTGCGTTAGGACCGCCGACACCGAAGAAGATGCGGACGGTTTCGCCGACCTTGGCTTCCATGCGGTGGGTTTTGGTCAACGCATCGTGGGTGCCGTTGAACATCAGGTGTTCCGGTTGTTCGGCCAGCAGTTTGTCCAGCGAGAATTCGGCTTCACCTGGAGTGCCGTGTTTCTGCGCGGTGTACAGCTCGCCCTGCATCACGTAGAACTCCTTGTCGACCTTCGGCAGGCCGCCTTCCGGTTCCACCAGGATCATGCCGTACATGCCGTTGGAGATGTGCTGGGCCACCATCGGGGTAGCGCAGTGGTACACGTACAGGCCCGGGTTGAGGGCCTTGAAGGTGAAGCTCTTGGTGCTGCCTGGAGCCGCCTGTGTCACCGCAGCGCCGCCGCCTGGTCCGGTCACGGCATGGAAGTCGACCGAGTGGATCATATGGCTGTCCTTGGCGTTGGACATGTCGACATTCACGGTATCGCCCACACGGACGCGGATGAACGGGCCTGGAACCTTGCTGTTGAAGGTCCAGTATTTGTAGGTGGTGCCATCCATCATCTGGCCGAGCACCTCGGTGGTGTCCAGCTTCACGTTGACAGTTTGCGGGCCGCGTTTGCCGACAGGCGTGCCCACTTCCGCTGGGCTGCGCGAAACGTCGGCACCTTTTGGTGCTGCTTTGAGTTCGCCTTCGCCAACGATGATCTTGCCGATCATGCCTGCAGCCACGTGGCCTGGCAGGGAGCAGATGTAAGTGAATTCGCCTTTCTTGTCAGCCTTGAACACGATGGCGGTCGATGCGCCTTTGTCTTTCAGCTGGTTCGACTTGACTTTGAAGTCAGGCACCGAGATGTCGTGGGTTGCGCCATCGCCGTTGACCAGGTTGATCTGCACCACAGCACCTTCCGGCACGCGCAAGGTCGGATTGGCCTTGCCCTTGGATTCGCCGGCGTCGCTGACGAAAACCAGCTTACCGTCTGCGATATCGGTGTGCAGGGTAAAGGTCACGTCGGGACGATATTGGACTGCAGTGCTGCCGCCGTGCTGGCCATGTTGTGCATAAGCTGGCGCCAAGGTTGCTGCGCCGATCACCAGTGCAGCGATGGCTTTGGACATCAGGGTCGGTTTCATTTTCTTCTCACAGGTTTGTCCGGCACGGGATTGCGCCGTTTGACAAGCAAATCTTATGTTTTACATGCATGTTATTGAATTGACGCAGGTCAAAAATTTGGAAAGAACTGCGTATTCTCAATGCAAGTCAGTTATTTTTGATCTAGATCAAGCCGTGAGAAGACCCCGCGCCACACCCTATGGCGCCAATTGCTGGAGAATCGTGTAGGCCGCCTTGATGCGGTCCTCGTTCGGATAGGTGGAATTTGCCAACATGACAATGCCGATCTTCTTTTTCGGCACGAAAACCGCATAGGCGCCGAAGCCTCCCGTGGAGCCGGTTTTGTGGAACAGGGTGGCGCCGCCTGCCGCGCCGCGCGCGTCGAGCCGTTTGGCCGCAACCAGTTCGCGAGTCATCGACGGGGCGCTGCCGCTTTGCAGGCGCTCCAGTGAGACAGGATAGGGGTACTGTTCCCAGCCAAGGCCTTGTACCAGTGGGCCGGCTTCAAAATAAGGCACGTGGGTTGCCGCGACGGCGCGTCGCATGGACGGCTCCAGGCGGCCCGGATCGATATTCGCCTGCACGAAGCGCAGCAGGTCTGCGCTGCTGGTTTTGACGCCGTAAGCCTCTGCGTCAAAGGGGCCGGGATTCACACGGACTTGCAGGTCGCCCTTGTAGCCCCAGGCGTAGTTCGCCATCGCGTGCTCCGGCACATCTTCGTAGGTGTTGTTCATGCCGAAGCGGGGGAAGATCTCGGACACCATCGCAGTCGCGAAATCCTTTCGTAGCGCAGCTGCGGCGGCGTGTCCAAGCAAGCCAATGCTGGGGTTCGAGTAACGGCGTTTGGCACCCGGCGCTGCGTCCGCCTTCCATGCGCGGAAGAAGGCCATTTCCCGGCCCTCGCGTACATCGTCAGGGAATTGCAGCTTAAGCCCGCCGGCAGTGTAGGTACCGAGATGGAGCAGGGTGGCTTTGTCGATTTCGCTGCCTTTGAGTTGCGGCAGGTAGCGCGAAGGATGTGCGTCCAGCGACAGCTTGCCTTGCGCCTGCGCCCAGGTGGCCAGGGTGGCGGTCATGGCCTTGCTGACCGAGCCGATTTCGAACAGTGTGTTCTCGCTGACAGGCGCATTGGTTTCGCGCGAGGCGATGCCGTAGTTGAAGTAGTAGGGCTTGCCGTCCAGCGTGACGGCGACCGCCATACCGGGCATCCCATGCTCTGCCATCAACGGACGAATCGCGCCATCAACAGCGGAGCGCACTTTCAGCCCGCGCAGGAAGCTCTCGCGCACCTCCATGCCATTACCATCGCCGACCTGGGCGAAGACGACGCGCTGGCCGCCGCGTTCAAGCCAGCCTACATACCAGCCCAGCTCTCGGCCGCCATCGCTGCCGCTGCCGGTCTTGCCGAAGACCTGCCAGCCGCCGACTTGCTCGGGCCATTTGACCAGCGTTCGAGCCATGTCGTAAGCATTCGGTTTGACGTCCAGGCCGCGGTTGACGACTCGACGCAGGAAAGCGATTTGCTCGTCCGGCGAAATGCGCAGCGAAGAGCCGAGCCAGGATTCCGACAGGCCGTTGTTCTTGCCTGGATCTCCGCTGACATCCGCATTGCCATAGTCGAAACGCTTGACGTAGCTTGCGAAGCGCTCCTCGCCCAGTTGCAGCGTGACTTGCTGGGAATACCAGACGACCGACTCCTTCATCCACGAACTCGGATCGTGCGATTGCCGCCATACGGGACGCCAATCCACGTAGCCTTGCTTGAAGGGGAGCACGGGGGCATGCTCGTCCCACAGCACGCCCGCATCGTAGCCCATCAGCGCGAGCGGCAGCTTGAAGGTCGACATCGGCGGCAGGCGTTTATCGCACACGCCATCGTGCGCCAGCCACTTGCCGCTGGCCGCATCGGCCATAGCCAGGCAATGCTCTGCAGAATACGCGAGCAAAGGGAGGCCCAGCCCTGCAAGCAGGGCGAAGATTTTGCGTTTCATTTTTTTTCTCGGTTTAGAGTTTTGCGAGTTGCGCGGGGAGTTCGCGCAGGAAGGCTTCTTTGGTGCGCGGGCCCGCAGCACCTTCGATCAAAGTCTCGTCCTGGGCCAGGCGCGCGAACACGATGGTGCGCTGGCCATTGGTCGCCCAGCCTACGAACCAGCCGTAGGACCGGGAGTAGTCGTCCTTGCCGTCCGGGCCGACGGGGGCACCGGTACCGGTTTTGCCGAAGACTTGCCATCCGTTCGGCAGGTCTTTCACTTTCAGCAGTTGCGCGGTCTGCTCGTGCGCATACAGCGAAACCGGGAGCTCTTTGCGCACCAGCCGGCGCAGGAAGGTTGTCTGCTCGTCGGGCGAAATCTGCATCGAAGAACCGACCCACGACCAGGTCAGGCCGTTGTCTTTGCTCTTGTCTCCGCCGATGTCGCGGTTACCGTAGCCGAAGCCCTGCACATAACGCTCGAATCGCTCGCGGCCAATATGCTGCGTCACCTGCTGGGCGTACCAGACGGCCGAATAGCTGATCCACTGGCTCGGATCCATATCGCGGCGCCACTGCTTGTTCCAGGCCTGATAGCTCTCCCGATAAGGCAGCAGCGGCGCATGCTGGTCTTTCAGGAAGCCGCTGTCAAAGCCCATCAGGCTGACGGCAATGTTGAAGGTCGATACCGGTGTAATGCGCGCAGTGCAATCGCCTTCGCGCAGCAGCGGCTTGCCGCTGGCGGCATCGACAAAGGTCGTGCAATTCAGTGCTGCGACCGATTGCGCAGAAGGCGAAACGCTCCATGCCAATGCCGGTTGCAGCGCGAAATTGCCGCCGACGATAGCGAGCAGCGCCGCAGCTGTCGCAGCACGCGCCCACATTGCGCGGCGCGAATTGGCAGGCGTTCGGATCAGCGACACGCGCTCCGTCAGCGTGTTCGCATCGATGCTGCCAAATGCCAGCGCGCCTTGCGGTGTAAGATGCTGCAGCTTGAGCTGAGCCAACAGCGCGGCTGCATAGGCTTTGCGCTGCGATGCCGGGCGCCCACGCAGCACGTCGCGATCGCAGCCAAGTTCCTGCGCCCAGGTCAGGTTGGCGCGCAGCAGGCGCATGAAGGGATTGAACCACAACAGCGTTTGCAGCAGCATGCCGGCGGCCATCCAATGCAGGTCATGGCGGCGCAGGTGGGTCATCTCATGTTCGACAATCATTTCGCGCTGCAGCTTATCGAAACCGACCAAATGGCGCGGCAGCAGCAGGCGAGGGCGGAAAAGGCCATGCAGCATCGGAGAAATCGGCGCATCCACTTCAATGATGTCGGCATCGCCAGCGCTCGCAACATCGCCGGTTTGCGCCAGGCGATTCAGCATGCGCTGCGCGCGCCAAACGGTGGCTGTCGACCAGGCCAGCCCGAGCAGGTACACGCACAGCCACAATTGCGCGCCATGCAGCATCCAGACACGCGAACCGGCAGAATCACCTGCATCGCGCGCCTCTTCGGCAGTTGTAATAGGCAGGGCCGGGGCCTTTGGCGCCGCAATATAGTGGGTGACCGTTTCAGTGGCCGCTTCAAGTGGAGGAATCAGGCGCACACGTTCGCTGTGCGGCAGCAGCATCAATGTAAAAGTCGCCAGCACGGCCAACTGGCCAAGCAGCCATAGGGATCGTTGCGCTGCCAGAGCGGGCAAAAAGCGCCGGAGCAGGGCGCTTAGAGCCCACACGCTGAAGCCCGCGGCAAAGCAGCCAAGGCTCGCCAACAGGAAGCGCATCAACAGCAAGTCGAAGTCGCTCACTTTACGTCGTCCTCATCGGGCCAGTCGGACAGCATTTGCTCGAGCTGTGCCAGTTCGCTGGCATCCACCAGCTTACTGCCGGCGAACATGTTCACCGGCAGCGGGGTGTCCAGCTCCATGATGCGCGTGCCGAAATCGCGGGCGTAAGCGGCCAGGGTTTCAACTTTATCCAGCAAGGCCTCATAGACCTGCACGCCATGGCGGACGTGCTGCACAATCATTTGTTTCTCCATCATGCGCTCGACTGTCTTGCGCGTGGACGAGAACGACCATGCCAGTTCATCCTCCACCGACTCGTGGATTTCGCGTGCGCTTAGAGGCGCCTGGCGCCAGAGAGCTTTCAGGACGCAGAGTTCGGGAGTAGATGGAATCAGCATGGACTTACGAAGTTTGTGACGATGTGCGACAGTATGCGACAGTTGTCGCAATGATGTCAAGCGAGTGGCGTTGCAAATTAATCAATTGATTGTAGGTAACAGGGGATTGGGCGGTGCTAACATCGCGTGATTGACCTTGGAGTTAGCAATGATTGAACAAAGATTTTCGGCGGAAGCATTTGCGAAAGCCGGCGTTGGAACGCCGGAGGCTAGAGAGCTTTCCAAGCAATTAAGGACTGCCATTCTCGAACACCTTGAACCTGCGCTTGCTGCATCGATGCGATCTGTCATTGATCATCTTAATTCGATGGGGCATAAGCTGGCGCCGTATGGACCACAGTTAGTTGGAGACAAGCATTATCGTGAGCTGAGCCGGGATGGGCCTGATGGCTACAGATTTTTGGTCGGGCTGGATGCGGTCGTAAGCGTCGGCTACCCGCATACCACTGACGCCGGAGACCCTTTGGGTGTCGTGTCCGATGATGAAGGTTCAGTTCAATGAAAGGATGGAAATTTGATGAGGTGGTGGAAAACGCTGCTCCTTACTACTGCCACCATTTTTGTAGAGGCTTGCAGTCATCAGGATGAGATTACGCCGCGCGGCTATGTACTCATGATCGATGGGGGATTGCAGCAGCAACGTAAAGCAATTGCCAAGGCATTGTTAGGCGACAAAAAGGTAGCGATTGCCGGCCCTTTGGTATGGGCTGATGACGGGACCAAGACGAATGCAGTACCCGACTATGGATGGATCACCGCCACTGGCGCCATCATCGTTCAGAGCGAAAAGTACGGTGTGCTCTTGATTGAGGAGCCGACCATTATAGAGGGCAAGGTGGCCTGGAGTTGCGTCGTGTATCCCGCATAGGCAAAGCCGAAGTTGTGCGGTTTCGAAAAAGGTAAGCCATCAGGGGATGAATGTCGTCGCGTCACGAAGTGATGAAGCCAGGGTTGGCAATGAATTCAGTGAGATAGTGGAGGGCCAAGGATGGGCGCAAAAACGTGATTGTTGATGTATGCCGATGGTGATCCGATCGACCGGCTGCGCTCACGGCTGAAGCTGGACCGCGAGGCCAGTGCTGCGCTGGTGTCGCGCCTCGTCGAAGCGCCGTTCTGGTCGGGTGAGCGGCCAGTGGGTGATCCTGGGGATAATTCCAGCAATTACCCGCTTTCGTTCCATCCGTTGGAAATGGGAGAGGCTGCGCTTGAAAACTTGTTCGGCTACCAGTTGGAAGGTAACCTCGACTCGGAGTCATTGGACCCGGACTCGGTCCCACTCATGGCTTTCACAGCCGTGAAGAAGCCATGGTGGAAAAGACTGGCATAGAACTTCAAATGCAAGAGGGGTGGGGCGTCGTTGCCGCAATCGATTCTGGCGCCATGGATCGTTGCACTTTGCCGGTCCTTGTTACGTGATGCGATACTCCGTGTTACTTGCCCGCCTGGATATGCCCGCTAGACTGTCGTGAAGTGTCGAATGAACTCGGTGCGCCGGAATCAGGTTCCGGACATCGCAATCTCATGGACAGGAGGCATCATGCCGCGCGAAAGCATCAGCAGGTATAACGGGACTTGGGGAATATGCGGTTTCACCTCTGCCCTGAGCCACCTGTACACCACGGACGTCCGCTTGCAGAACCAGATTGACACGAAAACACCGCGCACCATCCAGCTGGGGTTGCTGGTCGAGGTGCTGACGTTCCTGAAATACGTGCGCGCGTTCCGGGCTGACTTGATCCCGGGACTCGAAGTGTTGAACAAGGAACTCAAATCGCCTCTGATGCATCTTGGCGTTGAAGGATATATCCAGATGGCTGACTTGGCCGTGCGTAGCAAGCGCTTAATTGGAGAGAGCAATGATTTCCAATGCGCGTTGACGCCGGAAGCGTTGACCCTGTATGTGCAGGAAATATGCGGTATACCAACGGCAACCCTCACCAGCGATGCCGATCCGGGCGGGCAAGGCCTCCTGGGGATCATGAGCAGCCAGAACAAATTGGTGCATTGGGTCTATCGTGACGGTGGAGGGAATGTGTATAACTGGGGGAAGGTGATGTCCTCCGTCGAATGGCCTATCGATGACGATTGTGGATTGCAGGTGGAAGGACTCCACCATGTGGGATGCCACGTCTCACTGGTCTGAGCGCGTGGGCGTCTAGATTCGGTGCCAAGATTCGGTGCCAGGTCTGTCATTTGGACACGCGCCAACGCCCTTTGATCTTTCTCAATACGCAAATCTGCCATCTTTCGCGTATTGAGAAAGATCAAATGTTTGCGCTAGCTGTCCGAATGACAGACCTGGCACCGACTTTTGGCCGCGAGTTTAGATTGCGGTGCCGTCGAGCGTGTGGCGGGTGATGGCGCCGTTGTCGGCGATGCTGATCCAGCCGCCGCGTGGGGGCGTGGATTCTGGTTCCCAGTCCGGCAGCACGTAGCGGTGGGTGCCGGCGACTTCGTGCAGGGCGGGGCGGTGGGTGTGGCCGTGGATCATGATCGTGGTGCCGGTTTGGGCGAACACGTCGGCGATCGCTTCGGGCGTTACATCCATGATTTCGTAGGACTTCTCGGCGTGACCTTGCTTGCTCTGCTCGCGCAGGCCGGCAATGATCTGCTTGCGCTGGGCGAGCGGCATGGACAGGAATTGCTGCTGCCACGCGGGCTGGCGCACTTGCGCGCGGAACGCCATGTATTTCATGTCTTGGGTACATTGGGCGTCGCCGTGCACCAGCACGATGCGCTGGCCGTAGACGTCGATCACCCAGGTTTCGGGCAGCAGGGTCAGGCCCGCTGCGGCGGCGAAGGCTTCGCCGACCAGGAAGTCGCGGTTGCCCGCGATCCAGAATAGCTGTACGCCCGCGTCGCTGACGCGGCGCAGGGCGGTCACGATCTGCTGGTGGAACGGGTCCGGCAGGTCATCGTCACCCGCCCAATATTCAAAGATATCGCCCAGCAGGTAGAGCTGCTTTGCACCCAGCGCGTGTTCGTCGAGGAAGCGCAGGAACGCTTCCGTCAGCACCGGACGCGCCGGCTGCAAATGCAGGTCTGATACGAAGAGAATCAAATTAAGCCGCTTCGATCTTTTCAATGATGATGTCTTCCGCTGGCACGTCGGAGAACATGCCGGAACGGGTGGTCTTCACGCCTTTGATGGCGTCAACCACTTCGGTGCCCTGGGTAACTTTGCCGAACACGGCATAGCCCCAGCCGTCCTGGCCTGGGTAGTCCAGGAAGGAGTTGTTCTTCACGTTAATGAAGAACTGTGCGGATGCGGAGTGCGGTGCCGAGGTACGTGCCATGGCCAGGGTGTATGGCTCGTTTTTCAGGCCGTTCTTGGCTTCGTTTTCCACGGTCTGGTCAGCTGGCTTCTGCTTCATGCCTGGCTCGAAACCGCCGCCCTGGATCATGAAACCGTCGATCACGCGGTGGAAGATGGTGTTGTTGTAGTGGCCGGCCTTCATGTAGGTCAGGAAGTTCTCGACGGTCTTCGGTGCCTTTTCAGCGTCCAGCTCGGCAACGATGGTGCCTTTGTTGGTGGTGATGGTGATGGTGGTCATCTTATTGTCCTTTGGTGTTTCTAAAAAAGCGTTATTTTACAGGCTCCTGCTGCGGAACAGGAGTGGGCTCCTGGACCGGGGCAGGTTCTTGGGCTGGTGCAGGTTCGACAACTGGCGGTGGGGCCGGTGGGGCCGGCGGGACGATGCGGTTTTTCAGGACGATGGCCGATTTGATCACGACCGGGCGAACCGGGATGTTCTGGAAACCTGGCTTGTCATCCACCAGCAGCACTTTGATCTTGTCGACGGTCTCTTTGCCCTGGATGACTTTACCGAAGACGGCATAGCCGTGGCCTTTCATGTTCGGGTAGTCCAGGCCGATATTGTCGACCACGTTGATGAACCATTGCGAATTGGCGGAATTCGGCGAATCGTGGCGCGCCATCGAGATGGTGTAGGCGAGGTTGGACAGGCCGTTCTTTTCTTCGCTCTTGATGTCGGGGCGCAGCGGTTGTTTGGACTTCAGGTCGGCCGTATAGCCGCCGCCCTGTACCATGAAGCCGTTGATCACACGGTGGAAAATGGTGTCTTTGTAGAAGCCGCTCTTTACATAGGCGAGGAAGTTGGCGCTCGAGATCGGGGCCTTTTCCTGGTCCAGTTCGACGATGATTTCGCCAAGGTTGGTCTTGATCGACACTTGCGGGTTGTCGGCAGCTGCCGCGGCGCTGCCAATCAGCAGGCCGGCCAGCAGGGCAATCCATTTCTTCTGCATTCTTGTTTCCTTTATAAGAACTGCGACTCGCGTGCGCGAATTTTTCAATGCTATACTTCGCCAGACGTTCCATTCTAACAAAGTAGAACTATAACAAAGGGACCAAACATCCCCCTGGTACACACCGAGCACCGGTGCGACGCCCCAGGCGTTCGCGCCAGTGACCCGTTTACTTCGAGTCCGATGAGCAATTTAAAGATCTTCAACACGCTGGTACGCGAAAAGCAGTCGTTCAAACCCATTGATGCGGGCAAGGTCCGGATGTATGTCTGTGGCATGACCGTTTACGACTACTGCCACGTGGGCCATGGCCGCATGCTGATGGCGTTTGATGTCATCTATCGCTGGCTGAAGGCGTCGGGCTACGACGTGCGCTATGCGCGCAATATCACGGACATCGATGACAAGATCATCAAGCGCGCGGTCGAGAATGGCGAAACCATTGGCCAGCTGACCGGGCGCTTCATCAAGTTCATGGACGAGGATTGCGAGGCGCTGGGCATCCTGGATCCGACCGATGTGCCGAAGGCAACCCAATACGTGCCGCAGATGCTGGGCATTATCGAGAAGCTGGAAGCCAAAGACCTGGCTTACAAGGCTGCTGACGGCGACGTTAACTATGCCGTGCGCCAGTTTGAAGGCTATGGCAAGCTGTCGGGCAAGTCGCTGGATGACCTGCGCGCCGGTGAGCGCGTGGACGTTAACACCGGCAAGCGCGATCCGCTGGACTTCGTGCTGTGGAAGGCTGCCAAGGAATCCGAACCGGAAGAAGTGAAGTGGGATTCCAAGTGGGGCAAGGGCCGTCCGGGTTGGCACATCGAGTGCTCGGCGATGTCGTGCTCCCTGCTGGGCGAGACTTTCGACATCCATGGTGGCGGCGCTGACCTGCAGTTCCCGCACCACGAGAACGAAATCGCGCAGTCGGAAGGTGCTTCCGGCAAGACGCTGGCCAACTACTGGGTCCATAACGGCTTCGTGCGCGTGGACGGCGAGAAGATGTCCAAATCGCTGGGCAATTTCTTCACCATCCGCGAAGTGCTGAAGATGTTTGACGCGGAAGTTGTGCGCTTCTTCATCCTGCGCGCCCACTACCGCAGCCCGCTGAACTATTCGGACGTGCACCTGGATGACGCGCGCGGTGCGCTGACCCGCTTGTACACCGCGCTGGATGGCGTGGAAGGCGACGGCCAGCCGCTGGACTGGAACGAAGACAATGCCAAGCGCTTCGCCGAAGCGATGGACGATGACTTCAACACCCCTATCGCGGTGTCGGTGTTGTTCGACCTGGCTTCGGAAGTGAACAAGACCAAGTCGCCAGCCGCCGTGCGCCAACTGAAAGGCCTGGCCGCCGTACTGGGCCTGCTGGAGCGCAGCCCTGAGGAATACCGCAAGGCCGCTCCGAAAGGCGCGCAAGGCGAGGGCATGGACGAAGCGGCAATCGAAGCCGCCATCGCCAGCCGCGCCGCTGCCAAGAAGTCGCGCGACTTCGCCACTGCCGACAAGGTGCGTGCCGACCTGCTGGCAGCCGGCATCGTCCTCGAAGACAAGCCTGACGGCACCACGAACTGGCGCCGCGCGTAATGGTTCTATCCAGGGAAAACGGGGATCAGGCCCCGGTGCCGCCGTATTGGGAGGAAGCCAAGGCAGAGCTCATGAAGCGCGATCGCATCATGAACCGCCTGATTCCCCAATTCGGTGACCTGCACCTGGTCGGCCATGACGATCCGTTTATTACCCTGGCGCGCGCCATCGTCAACCAGCAGGTCACGACCCAGGTCGCCAATGCGGCGTGGGCCAAGCTGCTGGAGACCTGTCCCAAATTCACCCCGGCAGCCGTGCAAAAAGTCGGCGCCGCAGCGCTGGCGGGCTGCGGCCTGTCCAAGCGCAAGGCCGAATACATCCTGGATCTGGCCGACCATTTCAAGAATAAGAAGGTCCACGCCGCCCAATGGGCGCAGATGGATGACGAAGCCGTCATTTCCGAACTGGTTCAGATTCGCGGTATTACACGCTGGACAGCGGAGATGTTTTTGATATTTAATTTGCTCCGACCCAACGTGCTGCCGCTTGATGACAGCCGGCTGATCAGTGGGATCAGCCAGAACTATTTTTCCGGGGAGCCCGTGTCGCGCAGCGATGCGCGCGAGGTTTCGGCGAATTGGGAACCCTTCCGTACGGTCGCCACATGGTATTTATGGCGTAGCCTTGATCCGGTTCCGGTAAAATAGCGCAAATTCTCACCGGCAACCGTTATTGGCAATGTTGTCGGGGAAGCAAAAAACCTTGGAGGTACAATGATTAAAACGACTTTCCTCAATTTTGAGCAACCGATCGCGGAACTGGATTCCAAGATTGAAGAGCTGCGTTTCGTACAAGACGATTCGGCCGTCGACATTTCCGAAGAAATCGACCGCCTGGCCAAGAAGAGCCAACAGCTGACCAAAGATATTTACGCCAAGCTGACTCCTTGGCAGGTTTCCCAGATCGCCCGCCACCCGCAACGTCCATACACCATGGACTACGTGAACGAAATCTTCACCGACTTCCACGAACTGCACGGCGACCGCACTTATGCGGATGACCAGTCCATCATTGGCGGTTTTGCCCGTTTTAATGGCCAGCCTTGCATGGTCATCGGTCACCAGAAGGGCCGCGATACCAAAGAGCGCGCCATGCGCAACTTCGGCATGCCGAAGCCGGAAGGCTACCGCAAGGCCATGCGCCTGATGAAGCTGGCGGAAAAGTTCAACCTGCCTATCTTCACCTTCGTTGATACTCCTGGCGCATTCCCTGGCATCGACGCGGAAGAGCGCGGCCAGTCGGAAGCGATCGGCCATAACCTGTATGTGATGGCGGAACTGAAAGTGCCGCTGATCGCGACCATCATCGGCGAAGGCGGCTCCGGCGGCGCGCTGGCGATTGCAGTCGGCGATACCGTGCTGATGCTGCAGTACGCGACTTATTCGGTGATTTCGCCTGAGGGTTGCGCTTCGATCCTGTGGAAGACTTCCGAGCGCGCGTCCGATGCCGCTGAAGCGCTGGGCCTGACCGCGCACCGCCTGAAGGCGATTGGCCTGGTCGACAAGATCATCACCGAGCCGCTGGGTGGCGCACACCGCGATCCGAAGGAAATGGCCAAGATGCTGAAACGCGCGCTGGCGGATTCGCTGCGCCAGTTCCAGGGCGTCAAGACCAAGGACCTGCTGACTGCTCGCCATGAGAAGTTGATGAGCTACGGTAAGTTCAAAGAGACCACTGCTTCCGAATAAAACCGGCAAAGCGGTGTCTGACCCGCAGGGTCAGGCACCGGTTTACCGGTTTCAGTATGCGCACCCAGCAAATCCTCCAGCAATCCCTCGCCGACCTCCCGCCAGGCCCCATCGCCATCGCTTACAGCGGAGGCCTGGACAGCAGCGCCCTGTTGCACCTTGCCGCCGCGAGCGACCGAAAAGTCTACGCTTTCCACATCCACCACGGCTTGAGCCCCAACGCCGACGCCTGGGAAGCCCACGCGCGTGCCGAATGTGAACGCCTGGACATCACCTTCGCCAGCCGCCGCGTCACCCTCGACGACCGCAGCGAAGCCTCAGCCCGCAAAGCCCGCTATGCAGCATTAGGCGCGTTATGCACCGAGCATGGCGTGCACCTGCTGCTCACCGCCCACCACCTGGACGACCAGGCTGAAACCATCCTGCTGCAGCTGCTGCGCGGTTCCGGTGTTGCCGGCCTGTCCGGCATGGACGCCTCCAACCGCGCCGCCGGCCTGCTCGGCACCAGCGCAGTGCTGCTGGCCCGCCCGCTATTGCAGGTCAGCCGCGCGCAGCTGGAAGACTACGTGCGCGAGCACGCCATCAGCCACATCGAAGACGAGTCGAACGCAGACCTGCGCTACGCCCGCAATGCGCTGCGCCACGAGATCATGCCCAAGCTGGCGCAAGCCTATCCGGGCTACCAGGAGCGCTTTGCCCGCAGTGCGCGCCACGCCCAGGCAGCCCAGCGCCTGCTGACCGAGCAGGCGGCCGACGACCTGCACGCTTGCCTGGCCGGTGAAGACAGCCTGGATATGGCGCGCGTACGCATGCTCAGCGCCGACCGCATCTCCAACCTGCTGCGCCACTGGTTCGCCGAGCGCGGCATCCGCCTGCCGTCTACCAACTGGCTGGCCGAGATGCAGGAGCAGGCCCTGACCGCGCGCGACGACGCCAACCTCAAGGTTGTCCATCCCGACTGCGAAGTGCGCCGTCACCGCGACCGCCTTTACCTGGTTCCGCGCCGCGCCGAGGCTGACGCCGAGCAGCGCGAAGCCTTCCGCTGGAACGGGGAGGGCAGTATCGACTTCCCTGAATTTGGCGGTACGCTGCATTTCGAGCTGGCCCCGGTCGGCCTCGACCCGGACTGGCTGCGCCAGCAGATGCTCACGATCGAGCTGCGCAAAGGCGGCGAAAAGCTCAAGCCTGCCCGCAATCGCCCCACCCGCACCCTCAAACAGCATTACCAAACCCTTGGCATCCCGGCCTGGGAGCGCGAGCACCTGCCGATGGTATCGATCCCCGGCGATATCCTGTATGCCGCCGGTATCGGCATGGATTGCCGCAAACTGAGCTCCAGTCCAGAGCATCGTTTGGTATTTCGCTGGGAAACCAAATAATTTTTGCCGACATCTGTCTAGACATATGAACTTATGCCAATTAGGTATGAGTGTATGAGCTTTTTGACTTGAGATTTTGCAACGCAGCATGTAGAGTAAAGGGCTCCCTTTATCACATCAATGCGGAAAAATCAGCATGGCTTTAATCGTTCACAAGTACGGCGGCACGTCGATGGGCTCGACGGAACGCATCAAGAACGTCGCGCGTCGCGTCGCCAAATGGCACGACGCGGGACACCAGGTGGTCGTAGTACCGTCGGCAATGTCCGGCGAAACCAACCGCCTGATTGCCCTGGCCAAGGAAATCCAGAACCCGCCCGACCCACGTGAACTGGACATGCTTGCCTCCACCGGCGAGCAAGTGTCCGTGGCCCTGCTGTCGATGGCGCTGCAAGCGATCGGCAAGGACGCCATTTCCTACACCGGCTGGCAAGTAGCGATTAAAACCGACTCCGCCTTCACCAAAGCCCGCATCCAGTCGATCGACGACGACCGCGTGCGCGAAGACCTGGAGAAGGGCCGCATTGTGATCATTACCGGTTTCCAGGGCGTTGACGAGAACGACAACATCGCCACCCTGGGCCGCGGCGGTTCCGATACTTCGGCCGTGGCGATTGCCGCCGCGCTGAAGGCGGCCGAATGCCTGATTTATACCGACGTCGATGGCGTCTACACCACCGACCCGCGCGTGGTTTCCGAAGCGCGCCGCCTGAAAGCGATCACGTTTGAAGAGATGCTGGAACTGGCTTCGCTGGGTTCCAAAGTCCTGCAAACCCGCTCGGTGGAATTCGCCGGCAACTACCGCGTACCGACCCGCGTGCTGTCCTCGCTGACCGATCCGCTGATGGATCTGGCGGAAGAAGCCAGCTCGGGCACCCTGATTTCGTTTGAGGAAGACCAAAACATGGAACAAGCAGTCATCTCCGGCATCGCCTTCAACCGCGACGAAGCCAAAATCACCGTGCTGGGCGTGCCAGACCGTCCAGGTATCGCTTACCACATCCTGGGCCCGGTGGCCGAAGCCAATGTCGAAGTCGACATGATCATCCAGAACCAGGCTGTCGACGGCAAGACCGACTTCACCTTCACCGTGTCGCGCAACGACTACCAGAAGGCGATGGATGTGCTGCACAACGAAAAAGGCGAAATCGGCCACCACACCCTGGTGGGCGACGCTAAAGTGTCCAAGATCTCCGTGGTCGGCGTGGGCATGCGTTCGCACGTTGGCGTGGCTTCCCAGATGTTCAAGACCCTGGCGGAAGAGGGCATCAACATCATGATGATCTCCACCTCCGAGATCAAGATTTCCGTCCTGATCGACGAGAAGTACATGGAGTTGGCCGTGCGTGCGCTGCACAAAGCGTTCGAGTTGGAAAAAGAGTAAATATTTCCAAAAAAACTGCAGTATTTACCTTGACCAAAGCGGTCTCGGTCTTTAATATTGCGGTCGCGTTGACGCAGTAACATATCAACGAGGAGACGTGGCCGAGTGGCCGAAGGCACCTCCCTGCTAAGGAGGCATACGGGCAAAACCTGTATCGTGGGTTCGAATCCCACCGTCTCCGCCAGATTCAAGCGAAAAGCCCCGAGGAAACTCGGGGCTTTTTGTTTTCTTACTCAACAACAAGGAATCGATATGAAGTTGATCTCCGCAGTCTTGCTTGCCGCCTCGCTTTTGACTAATGCCCAGGCAGGCAACCCGAACCCGGATGCCAAACAGGTCGCGGCAACGCACGACCTTCTGCAGGAGATGCAAGCCGAAAAGATGATGCGTATGACCGCCGGCATGAGCCACTATGCATCCGAAGCTGAGCGCAAGAAGGTGATGGATAAGGTGATCGCAACGCCGTCGGAAACCATCTACACGGGGCTGGCAACGCCTGTGGCCCGCCTCCTCAGCCCGGAGACCGTGAGCGAGATGACGCGCTTCTACCAGTCCAGCTACGGCAAGAAGGTGCTCGACAACATCTACAACAGCGGCGCGCAGCTCTATCCCACCGTGCCCAAGGCGACGCCCGCCGAGCAGGCCGAGTTGAAGAAGCCCGCCTACATCAAGGCCGATCGCGAATTCAAGGCGAACGACCAGGCGATCCACCATGAAGTCTTCGTGCTGCTGAAGCAAATCATCAACCCGAAGAAGTAGTACAGTCTTTGCGGGATTCTTTAGGGCTGCTGAACTAAGCGTTTAGCGTGCCTCGCTTGTTGCCGAATTCCTGAAATGCTCCAATGGGCACCCGTCGCTGCTTGCGGCGGGTTGTTGCCACCCATTTGCTGCTGACAGAATGAACGTAACCTTGCACCACCGGCCGGCGCGCCGGTCAAAGCGCCGTTTCCACGGCTTCACCTTGCTTGAACTGCTGATTGCACTGGTCATCATTGGCCTGCTGGTCGGCGTTATCGGTCCCAACCTGTTCAAGAACCTGGGCAAATCCGAAGTCACCACTGCGCGCGCCCAAATGGATGCCATAGCCAAGGCTGTGGAGGCGTATCGCCTTGACAACGGCCACTACCCGCGTGGCGAGCAGGGACTGGCGACGCTGAACACTGCTCCGTCGGATGAGCCGAACTGGCGCGGCCCCTATATGCGCAAGGGCGTGCCGAACGACCCCTGGGGCAATCCTTACCAATACCGCCAGCCGGGCGCCGAAGGGCGCGAGTTCGACATCATGTCGATGGGGCGCGATGGACGTCCTGGCGGCAGCGGCGACGATGCGGACCTGGTTCACTGATCCAGGCAACGCGGAATGTCCCAGCTGTATCGCTTGATCACACAGGACCCGGCCGGCCGCATGGCGAGCCTGGCGCTGGCGGCCGCCTCGGTGGAGGAGGCGCGCGCGCAGGCCGCCGCACGCGGTCTGAAAGTGCTGGGCGTGAGCGGTGCGCCTGCCAAAGCCGCGTCGTGGCAGCGCGGCCCGCGTTTCGACCTGATGCTGTTTGCACAGGAACTGGCGGCCTTGCTCGAGGCGGGACTGGCGCTGACCGAGGCGATCGAGGCGCTGGCCGAGAAGGAACTGCGGCCGCACATGAAGGCCGAGCTGGATGCCCTGCGCGATGCGCTGTACCAGGGCCATTCGCTGTCACAAGCGATGGCCGCACGCGGCGCGACCTTCCCGGACCTGCTGGTGGCCAGCGTGCGCGCCAGCGAAACCACGGGCGACCTGGATCGCGCGTTAGGGCGGTACATCAGCTACCAGGAGCAGGTGGATGCGCTGCGCAAGCGGCTGGTCAGCGCCGCCACATATCCGGCCATGCTGCTGGTGGCGGGGGGCGGCGTGTGCGCCTTCCTGCTTGGCTACCTGGTTCCCAAGTTCTCGCGCATTTACGACGGCTTGCATAGCGACCTGCCGTTTGCTTCGCGCCTGCTGCTGGATTTCGGCGGCATCATCGAACGGCACGGCAGCCTGGTGCTGGCGGCACTGGCCGGCGCGATCGTCGGCCTGGTCATGCTGCTGCGCATGCCCGCTACCCGCGCGCACCTGGGGCAGTGGGCATGGCGCAGTCCGGGCCTTGGCACCAAGCTGAAACTTTTCCAATTGGCGCGCTTCTACCGCGCGGCAGGGATGCTGCTATGCAGCGGCATTCCGCTGGTTACCTCGTGCGAACGCGTGGCGGACCTGCTGCATCCGAGCTTGCGCGCTGCTTTACTGCAGGCGGTGGGGCAGCTCAAACAGGGGCAGCCGCTGGGCGACACCATGGCTGTTGCCGGGCTTACCACGCCGGTCGCCCTGCGCCTGATCCGGGTGGGGGAGCGCAGCGGCAAGCTGGGCGAAATGCTGGAACGCGCCGCCGCCTTCCATGACGACGAACTGGCGCGCTTTGTCGATATGGCCACCAAGCTGATCGAGCCTTTGCTGATGCTGTTCATGGGTGGCTTTATCGGCCTGATCGTGGTGCTGATGTATTTGCCGATCTTTGACCTGGCGGGAGGCATGCAATGAAAGACAGAAGGCTGGTCGGACGCAATGAGCGGATGGCCCCCCAGGTGCCGGCGCGCAAACGGCGGCTCAACCTGCTCACGCCTGCGCAGATGCAGTGCGCGCGCGACAAGGCGCAGCAGGATGGACTGGGCCTGCAGGCGGCACTGGCCACGCTGGTACGCAGCTCGCCGGATATGGTCCTGGTTGCCTTGTCCGAAACGCTGGGCATCCCGCTGCTGGCGCACCAGAAACTGCCGGAATTGAATCCCGATTTTTCGCGCCTGCCGTTCACGGAAGCGCTGACGCGGCTTTGCCTGCCGATCCTGCACAAGGGCATGCTGTTCGCTATCGTTGCCGATCCGCTGCAACCAGGCTTGATGCATTGGCTGGAACAGAAGCTTGACGGCAGCTACCAGCTGGCGCTGTGCGACTACGAGGCGCTGAAGCAGCGCTTCGCGCAACTGGAGGAGGGCCAGCGCGCCATCGATGGCGTGCACTCGCAGGGCGAAAGCAAGAAGCGCGGCGAGGTGGTCGAGGTCATCACGCTGGAGCGCATCGATGCGGAGAACAGCGCCCCGGTCAAGCTGGTGAACTCCATGCTGTATGACGCCTTGAAAAGCGGCGCCAGCGACATACACATCGAGTGCGAACCGGAAGGCCTGCGCATCAAGTACCGGATCGACGGCGTGCTGCACGGCGCCAACCGGGTGGCCGGCAGCGAGCTGGCGCTGCAGGCGGTGTCGCGCCTGAAAGTGATGAGCGAGCTGGATATCGCAGAAAGGCGCGTGCCGCAGGACGGGCGTTTCAGAGCCGTTATCCTGGGGCGCGAAGTCGACTTTCGCGTCTCGGTAATTCCGTCCATCCATGGCGAAGACGCGGTGCTGCGGGTGCTGGACAAGCAGGCCGTCGCAGGCCAGATGGATGGCTTGACGCTGGAGAGCTTGGGACTGGATGCTGTCACGCGCGCGCGCATCAGCTCCCTGGCGGCAGAACCATACGGCATGCTGCTGGTGACCGGGCCGACCGGTTCCGGCAAGACCACCACACTGTATGCGGCCCTGACCGAAGTCAATACCGGCGACGACAAGATCATCACCATCGAGGACCCGGTGGAGTACGAATTGCCAGGTGTGCTGCAGATTCCGGTCAACGACAAGAAAGGCCTGACCTTTGCGCGCGGCCTGCGCTCGATCCTGCGCCACGATCCAGACAAGGTGATGGTGGGAGAGATCCGCGATCCGGAGACAGCGCAGATTGCCGTGCAGGCTTCGCTGACCGGCCACCTGGTGCTGTCGACCGTGCACGCCAACTCTGTGTTCGACGTGATCAGCCGCTTCCTGCATATGGAGGTCGATCCATACAGCCTGGTGTCGGCCTTGAACGGTATCGTCGGCCAGCGCCTGGTGCGGCGTAACTGCCCGCGGTGTTCACAGGCTTACCGTCCGTCACCGGAGCTGATCATCCATTCGCGGGTGCAGCCGGCGGCGCTCAAGTATTTCAAGTTCATGCGCGGCAGCGGCTGCCCGCACTGCCGCAACACCGGCTATGCCGGCCGTATCGCCATCGCCGAAGTGCTGGAGCTGAACGACAGCCTGCGCGAACTGATCGTCAAGCAGGCGCCCATGGCCGACATCAAGGCCGCGGCGCGCGCCAATGGCACCAGGCAGCTGCGCGAAGTGGCGCTGAAAGCGGTGGCACGCGGCCAAACCACACTGGAGGAAATCAATCGTGTCACTTTTGTCCGCTGAACGCGTGCGGCTCGCCGTCGGGGCCGAGCGTATCGACTGCGTGCGCTTGCACGGCTGGCGCGGCAAGCCCGGCGAGTCGATGTCGTGCGCCCTGGCATTGCAGGACGGTGCGCCGCAGTTCGCCGAAGTGGGGGAGTGGCTGGGAAAAGCCGGCGGCCGGCTGGAAGTGGTCGTGTCGAACACGTGGGTGCGCTATGCAATCGTGCCGTGGCAGGATGCGCTGGGCAACGAAGCGCTGGCCATTGATTTCGCACGCGCCCTGTTCCAGCAGCAGTACGGCGATGCCAGCACCGGCTGGCGCGTGACGCTGACGCCTTTTTACCCGCGCCGGCCGCGCGTTGCGGTGGCGCTCGATGAACGCTGGTTTGCAGCTATCGAGGCTTTGGCCGCGCGCTGCGGCCTGCGGCTGACGGCCGTGCGGCCGTCGCTCGCCGCGGTATTGGGCCGGATCAGCCGCCAGCTGCCGCAGGATGCCTTGCTGGCCATGGTGGAGCCGCGCCGCCTGGCTATGCTGCAGCTGGCACAGGGGCAGTGGCACAGCGTGCATAACCGCATGCTGCCGGCCAACTGGGCGCTGCACCTGCCGGGATTCATCACCCAGGCGCGCGCCGCCCTCGGAGCTTTCAATACGCCGCTGTTCATCATCGCGCCGCAGCATGACCGGCCGGACTTGGGCCTGTTGCAAGGAACCTGGCTGCGTTTGCCTCCGGGTTCCCATTTCGATCCGCGCCGCGACCAGGTGCTGTCCATGTGCCTGGGAGTTTGAGATGCCCGCAGTACATCTGGATTTTGTGCGCCGCGACGGCAGCAGGGCGCTTGGCGTGGCCGTGCTGCTGGCCGGCCTGGCAGGCGCCTTGGGCGCGAGCTATGCGTACACCAGGGCCGATGCCGAACGTGCGCAGGTTGAAGGGCAGCTGTGGCGCTTGCGCGCGCCGCCGGCGCCGGTGCCGAAAGGCCTGGCGGAGTCGTTCGCCGCGGCCGATCGCCTGGCATTGCAGTTCCGCCGTCCGTGGGAGCAGTTGTTCCTGGCGCTGGAAGCCATCAGCCTGCCGGGCGTACGCCTGACGCAGATCCTGCCCCAGCCTGCGGGTGCGCACAGCCAGTTGCAGCTGTCGGGCGAGGCGGATCGGGCGGAGGACCTGTACGAGTACCTGCGCCGTCTTGCGGCCAGCGGCGAACTGCGCGACGTGCACCTGGTGCAGCAGCGCTGGGACGAGCAGTCCCGCATCAGCCAGTTCCAGCTTGCCGCAAGCTGGGAGCAGGCGCCGCGGCCAAAGGCAGCGCCATGAAGTCCTGGCTGCAATTCGGCTGGAAGCAGCTCGGGCCTGCCGGGCGCGTCGGCGCCTGGCTGCTGCTGGCTGCGGCTTTGCTGCTGGCCGGGCGCGTATTGCCGGCATGGCGCCAGGCATCGCTGCTGGCAACAGAACTCCAGGAAGCGAGCGCGAAACAACGCTCCGCCGCCCCGCCTTCCTCCGCACGGCCTTCGCTGCAGGATTTCTACCAGCACTTCCCGAAGTTCGACGTGTTGCCGGACCAGCTGGCGCAGCTGGACGCGGCCGCCGGATCGGTCCAGCTCAGGATCGGCGCTGCGCAATACCAGCTGCAGCCGGTGCCGTCGCTGGCGTTGCAGCGCTACCAGGTGGCCTTGTCCATCGGCGGCGACTACGCCAGCCTGCGCGCCTTCCTCAACATGGCGATGAATGAGGCCAGCAACGCTACGCTGGATGAGACGCGCTTCGAGCGCGACGCCAAGGGGCAGCAGGTGACGGCTCACCTGCGCATCAGTTTTTATTACCAGGCGCCGCCGCCTGCGCCGGGGAAGGGCAGGTCATAGCACGTGGACGCAAGGACGAAAAAGATGTTGCTGGCGCTGGCCGCCGTGCTGTTGCTGTCGGTATGGAGCATATGGCAGGTGCCGGATGAAGATGAAAGCCCGACGGGCGCCCAGGCCGCCACGCAGCCGGCGGCACCGGCAAGGCCCGAGGCAGGCACAGTGCTGGTGCAGGATGAAGCGCGCGCTTCCTGGCGCGGGCACCTGCGGCCACTGGCCGGAACGCCGGTGGCGGGCGACCCGTTCCGCCTGGAGAGCGGTCCCGCCGCGGCAGAGGCGGTGCTGCCAGTGCCGCGGCAGGGAGCACGTGGCAATGCCGGCGGGGCACGCCAGGCGCGCGTGGTGGAACCGGTGCCCGAGCTGCCATTCCCGTTCGCCTATCTCGGCAAGCTGGAACGCGATGGAATGCTGGATGTCTACCTCGATAGCGGCGGCACACCCATGATCGCGCGCCCCGGTCAGGACCTGCCCGGCGGCTGGCGCTTCAACGGCATCGAAGCGGGGGCGCTGGCTTTTACCCACATTTCCTCGAACCAGAAAAAGACCTTGTCCCTGAAGGTGAACCCATGAATGCCATTCCAATCCGCCTGACACTCCTGGCATGCTGCGCCTTGCTGGCCGCCTGCAGCACTTCGTCGGAACGTACCTTCGTCCACGCGCGCCAGATGCTGGCTGATGGCCGCAGCGAAGAAGCGCTCGCCAACCTGGAGCAACTGGCGCAGTCCGACGCCGCCAATGCGGAATATCGGAAGTACTGGCTGCGCCAGCGCGAGATCGCTACCGACCGCCTGCTGCGCAATGCCGCGACCCAGGCCGCCAACCAGAAATTCGACGAGGCCCAGGCCAGCTATGAAGCAGTGCTGCGCATCCAGCGTGATCATCCACGCGCCGTGCTGGGGCTGAAGACGCTGGAGCGCAGCAGGCTGCATGCAGCGCAACTGGACGATGCGGCGGCTGCGTTCCAGAAAGGCGATGCGGAACACGCCCGTTTCCTGACCAGGCAGGTGCTGCTGGAAGCGCCGCGCGATGCGCGCGCGCGCAAGCAGCTGGCGGAACTTGATGCCGCGCGCAACCGGCAGGACCTGGCGCCGGTCGCCATGTCGTCGGCCATGAACAAGCTGGTAAACCTGGAGTTCCGCAGCGCGCCGCTGCTGTCGATCTTCGACATGCTGGGACAGAGCACCGGCATCAATTTCGTGTTCGACAGCGACGTCAAGCTCGATGCCCGCGCCACCATCCTGGCCCACGACACGCCGCTGATCGATGCGCTGGGCGTCCTGCTGTCCGGCAACGGCCTGGCGCGCCGCGTCCTGAACGACAATTCGATCCTGATTTACCCGGCCACTCCGAACAAGATGAAGCGGCTGGAGGCGCTGAACGTCAAGACCTTCTATCTCAATAACATCGATGCCAAGGTGGCCAGCGGCTTGATCAAGACCATCGCGCGTACGCGCGACATCCATATCGATGAAAAAATGAACTCGGTGACGATCCGCGATACGCCGGCCGCCATCGCCGTGGCTGAGAAGCTGATCGCCGCCAACGATATCGCCGATGCGGAAGTGATGCTCGAAGTCGAGGTGATGGAGGTGGCGCGCGAAAAGATGAATGACCTGGGTTTGCAATTCCCGGACACCGTCGGCCTGGCTTTACCGCTGTCGTCCGACGGTACCCAGCTGTCGCTGAACGGGCTGAAAGGCGTGGGCCTGCGCGACATGCCGCTGCGGGTCGCCGATCCCGCCCTGGTGCTGCGCATGAAGAGTACGGACGGCGATACCAACACGCTGGCCAATCCGCGTATCCGCGTCAAGAACAAGGAGAAGGCCAAGATCCATATCGGCGATCGCGTGCCCGTGATTACCACCACCACCAACCCCGCCTCGGGCTCGATTGCCGAATCGGTCAATTATCTTGACGTCGGCCTGAAGCTGGATGTGGAGCCGCAGGTGTACGACGACAGCGAAGTGGGTATCAAGCTTAGCCTGGAAGTCAGCAACATCGTGAAGGAAGTGGCGAGCAAGACCGGCCTGCTGACCTACCAGATAGGCACGCGCACTACCAATACCGCGCTGCGCCTGAAGGATGGCGAAACGCAGATCCTGGCGGGCTTGATCAAGCGCGACGAAATCGAGTCTGCACAGCGCGTGCCGGGCCTGGGCCAGCTGCCGGTGCTGGGCCGGCTGTTCTCTTCGCAGCGCAGCCAGCATAGCAAGACCGAGATCGTACTGCTGATTACCCCGCGCGTGCTGCGCGGACGGGAACTGCCGGCAGCGGAGGTCAGCGAGTTTGCCAGCGGTACCGAGGAAGACGTTGGGGGCGACTTGCTGCGGTTGCCGAAGCGCGATGCACGCGTCGCTTTACCTCAGCAGGGCGCCGCACCGCTCGCCACGCCGGAAACGGCCGTCGCGCAACCGGTCCCTGGCGCGCAGCAATGATCCGGTACACCAGGGGCTTTACCCTGATCGAACTGCTGGTGACGCTGTCGCTGCTGGGGCTTATTGCCGGCGCCGCGATGCCGCTGACGCAGCGGCTGGCACTGCGCACGAAGGAAGCGGAGCTGCGCGACAACCTGCGCGAAATCCGTGCCGCGCTGGATGCCTACAAGCGCGCTACGGAGGAAGGCAGGATTGAAAAGAAGCTGGGCGGCAGCGGCTATCCGCCCAACCTGCAGGTGCTGGCGGCCGGCGTGCAGGACCGCACCGCGCCGGACGGCAAGCGTCTGCTGTTCCTGCGGCGGATCCCGCGCGATCCATTTTTCCCCGATCCTGGCGCGGCGCCGGAAAGCACCTGGGCGCAGCGCGCTTACGCATCGCCAACGGATGCACCGCAGGCGGGGGAGGATGTCTACGACGTGACATCCCTGAACGAGGGCCGCGGCTTGAACGGAGTGCCGTACCGTGAATGGTAACCGGGGGCGGGGATTCAGCCTGCTTGAGCTGCTGGTTGCCATGGCCATCATGGCCACGCTGCTGAGCATCATTGCGCCGCGCTATATGGGCCATATCGAGCGTGCCAGGGAATCCGTGCTGAAGGACGACCTGGCCACCTTCCGCCGCCTGATCGACCAGTACCACAGCGACCGCGGGGCCTATCCGGATTCGCTGGACGAGCTGGTGAGCCTGCGCTACCTGCGCGAGATTCCTGTCGATCCGGTCACGGACCGGCGCGACAGCTGGCTGGTGGTGGCGCCGGCGCAGATGGCGTCTGAACTGCCGCCGGCGGCCGGGCCGGTCAATGTTGAAGCGCCGCGCGGCAATGTGGCTGATGTGCGCAGCGGGGCGGCTGGTACCGGCAGCGACGGGAGGCCGTATGCGCAGTGGTAAGCGGCAGCAGGGCATGGCCTATCTATGGATGCTGGGTGTGCTGGCCGTAATGATCCTGCTGCTGGGACGTGCGGTGGAAGTCGATATCACGCAAGGCGAACGCCTGCGCGAACGGCTTTTGCTGCAGGTGGGCGGCGAATACCGGCGCGCCATCGAGAGCTATGTGCAGGCGCCAGGCGGCAACGGGCAGTATCCGCGCAAGCTGGAAGACCTGCTGCAGGACCCGCGCTTTCCCGTCGCGGTACGCCATTTGCGGCGCCTGCGGCCGGACCCGGAAACGGGCGGGGAGTGGGCCCTGCTGCGCGGACCGGACGGCGCCCTGGTCGGGGTGGCCAGCAATTCGGCGCGTGCGCCGCACAAGCGTACCGGCTTCGATACCGCCGATGCGGATTTCGAAGGCAAGCCGACGCTGGCCGAATGGCGGTTTATATACCAGGCTGGCGCGCCGGCGCCTGTCCAGCCGCTGCCGGCAACGGGAAGTCCAGCAAAATCCGCAGTGGCTTTTTGACCACCGTCTCGCTGTGGCAGATGCCGGCCACGTCGTCCAGCCGGCATTCCTCGCCGCCGCTGCGTTCCACCACAACCCTGTAGCGGGTCAGCACGGCTTCCGCCCGCAGTCGTCCTGGCTGCGCGGGCAGGAAGCGCAGCCTGCCATCCCCCCCGCCGTCCGCCTGCAGGTGTGCAGCGGCCATGCCCTGGCCTTCCGGCCAATACAGGTCGCCATAATGGAATGCCTTGGCCATGGCCGCGGCATTCGGCGCCGACAGCGGCAGGTCGCCGTCGAAGGAAAGGTAGACCTGGCGGCCATTCTCGTCGATGTACAGGGCGCGGTAATCGACCGTGCCGGCACAGTCCTGGCCCGGCGGACATTGCAGGACCAGGGATGTTGCAGATTGCCAGAGGTGCTGCGGTCCGCTCTCGGCGGCGCAGGCGGTCAGGTTAGCGGTCAGCAGGCAAGACAGGAGGGAGCATAGGTAGCGCATTTTGGAACATCCTTTTGCACACGATGTTAACGCAAAAAAGCCGGCACGGCGGGAGGGGGCCGCCGTGCCGGTTAAAGGGGACGATTACTTGACCGGCTTGATGCCCGGCTTGGCCGACAGCATCCAGTTGCTGCCGCTGGCTGCCTGGCTGACGGCTGCACCGTCGGCATCAGCGGCGTTCAGCGCCAGGCTGCCGGCACGGGTGGCCAGCTGGTAGCCGGTAGCCGAAGCCTTGGCGCAGAACTGCTGGCTTTGCGCGGCGGTTGCGGCAGCCAGTACGACTTGCGCACCGGCGTTGCCGCCCTGGGTATCGAGCGCCAGGCGCGACGCCTTGCTGACGATCGCGTAGAAGCCATCGGCATTGCGCTGCAGGTTCCACACTTGCGCGCCGCCATCGGGCCAGACCAAGCCTGGCGCGCCGGCCATGTCGGCCGCCGGTACCAGGGATTTCTGCTGGCCTGCAGTGGCAATCAGGTAGTCGCGCGTGGTGTCGAGTACCACATCGCACTTGGCGCCCGGTGTGGTGCCGCCGCCCGTGTTACCGGATTCCACCCAGTAGGACTTGACGCCGCCCCAGATGAATGGCTTCTGTTCGGTGCAGGTGCCCGGCACGCAGGACTTGCCGTTGATGAAGTAGTTGGTGACAGCCACGCCGTTGAAGAACACCTTGAAGGTGTAGTTCTTGCCGCCCAGGGATACCACGTCGCCGCCGCGGTATTTCACGGTCAGCTCGAACGGTTTGCCCGAAGTGCCGCCACCTGGCGTTGTGCCACCGCCGCCCGGGGTGGTGCCGCCGCCTGCGCCTTTCAGTACCGTGACCTTGACGGCCGCCGTCACGTCCTTGCCTGCGCTATTGGTCGCATGCAGCACGATATTGGCCACGCCGGAAGCGCCTGCGACCGGGGTGACGGTCACCGGGCGCTGGTTGCCAACCGCAGCGCCGACCACCAAGCCGCTGTTGGCGATCAGGGCGGTATTGTCCGACTGGGCACTGAACTTCAGGCTGGCCAGGTCGCCGGCAGGCGCCGAAACGTCCATGGTCAGCTTGCCGCTCTTGTCCTGGTCGAAGGTCAGTTCCTTTGCGCTCAGGGCGATCTTCAGTTCCACGGTGCCTACTTCGCCAGGGTAGGTGGCGCGCAGGGCGGCGATGTCCAGCGGGCTCAGTTGCGTGCGCTGGCCCATGCGCTTCGGATCGACCGCAGGATCGACCGGTTCGATGGTCGGCTTGCCGTTGGCGGAGAAGGCCCACGACGGGTAGTGCATGACCGAGTCCAGGTCGTATGGACCGTTCAGTACCACCTGGTCCTGGCGCATCTTGGTGAACTGGCTCTGCATCGAGGACGAGATATTGTCGGTGTTGACTTTGACGTAGGTGTCGCGGTCCGGGCGCATATGTTCGTGCATCCAGCCCAGGGCGTGCATCGATTCGTGCGCCGCCACGCCGGACTTCTCGCAGCCGTCGCCGATCGAAATGGTCTGCTCGCCGCCCACCATGCCGGCGTACGACCAGCAGCCGCCGGAGGAGGTGTACTTCACATAGTTAGGTTCGTTGGTGCGCTTGACGAAGCGGATCGCGGTGGAATCAGTGATCAGCTTCATGCCGGCCGCGATGGCGTCCAGCTTCTTCTGGGTCAGCAGCGGATCCAGCGTGTAGTACAGCGTGTTGTTCGGCCAGCGGGTCGCAGTCTTATAGACGTTGTCCATCGCCACCAGTGCGCTCTGGTTGGCGGACTTCCTGGTCCAGTTCTCGACGAACAGCGGTGGAATGCCGCGCGCCTGGATGTCCTTGTGCTTGCCCAGCACGATGTCGCCCAGCATGGCGCGGTCGTCCACCACTTCATAGGTCAGTACCTGGTCGGTGCCCTGCACCATGGCGCTGGCAGTGACCGGGCGGCGCGCCTGCGTCAGTTCGGGGTTGTCGACCGGATCGGCAAAAGCCTGTCCCGCCAGCAGGGCCGCCGCAACCGCGCCGGCCATCAATTTCAGTTCGAATTTCATCTGTGTCTTCCTTGGTATTTTGTGCAGCGCTTAGCGGGTCACGGCGATCACGGACAGGCCGTTGACAGCGGCGCCGGCGGTGACCAGGATCGAATAGGTGCCGGCTTTGGGAGCCTTGACCAGTACGAGTTCGGCATTGCCCGAGGTGGTGGAGCTGGCGTCGAAGCTGGCAGTGGTCGGCATGGTGCTGCCGGCCTTCAGGTAGACGTTGGCTTCGCCGCTGCCGTTACCGGTACGCACGGCCAGGAAGCTGGCGCCGGCAGGAACGGTGACGGTGTATTGCAGGTTGCCGTTGGCGGCAATAGCCTGGCCGGTCAGGGCGACGCCGCTGCTCAGCGGCTTGATGCTGCCGGTGCCGCCGCCGCCCGTGGTGCCGCCTTCGCAGCTGACGCCGACCACCGTGAATGCATTGGTCACTTCGGCGTGCGGATAGCCCTTGTCCTTGGCCGCCTGCACGACGCCGCATGCGCCTTCGTTGAAGGTGCTGCCGGCTTTCCAGTACATGGAGTTCGCCAGCAGGAAGATCTCGAATGCCTTGCGCGCGGTCCAGCCAGGCGTGCTGGCGAGGGTGGCGAAGGCCTTGTTGTACACGCCGCTGGAGTAGTGCACGTTCAGCGAGGAGGTGAATTTGCTGGCGTGGCCGATCGACTTGCCGTCCTGCTCAGGATTGAGCATGTAGCGCAGCGCCTTGCCCTGGGCCTTGACGATCTCGCCGCCGATCAGGAAGGTCGGCTTGCCGAGGAAGTATTCTTCCGCTGCCTGTGCCGCCATGTCGGAGAAGGCTTCGTTCATGCCGCCCGACATGCCGCTGTAAATCAGCTTTGAATGCTGGCCGGTGAAGCCGTGGCTTACCTCGTGCGCCAGGACGCCCAGCGATACCAGCGGGTACATGCCGCTGCCGCCGTCGCCGAAGGTCATCTGGCGGCCGTCCCAGAATGCGTTCGAGTAGCTGTTGCCGTAGTGGACACGCACCGACAGCTTCTGTTCGATCGGGCGCACGCCGTACCAGTCGCGGTACATATTGAACAGCACATTGCCGTAGCCCTGGCCATCGTTCTCCGGCGAGAAGGCGCCGTTGATCGGACGCTCGTCGTTGTTCGGCATGCCGGTCGTCGGGCAGCTGGCCAGCTTGAACGGCGTGGTCACGGCGGCCGTGCCGTTCTTCATGTCGATGGTCATGACATTGGCGCTGTCGTAGCTGCAGTCGTCCATGATCTGCAGCGGCTTGTATTCCTTGCCGTAGTGGTAGGCGCCGGTCTTCTCGTTGCCGCCGATGCCGGTGGCTTCACGGTGCTGCAGGTCGTCCCACTGCTGCAGGATGGCGCCGCTGTTGGCATCGAAAATGAAGGTCGGGCGCGATGGCAGGTCGCCATGCAGGAACACGGACGCGATGTAGATGAACTGGGCGCGGCCGTTCCTGTCCATCTGCACATACAGCTGGATGTCGTCATGCTCGGCCTTGGAAACATCGCCGCCCTGGCTGCGTACCTGGGCCAGCAACAGCCGGCGCGCGTCGGCGCTGGACAGCTTTGGCTTACCTTGCGGCAGGTCGGCATCGAGGCCTTCCAGCAGGGTGCCGCTGACGAACTGGGCGCCGGCGTCGCCGAAGGCGCCCTGGCGGTCGCGCGACTGCTCTGCCACCACCGGGGACTCGCCCCACACCGGCACATTGTGGAAGAACTGTTGGTAACGCACCTTGCGCTTGCCGTCCGCAGTCATGAAGGCGGAGCTGGTCGGGCGCACATCGGCACCGGCCACGGCGTCGCGCTGCACGCCCTTGGACAGGTCAACACGGGTAGCTGCAAACGCCGGGGAAATGCTCAATACGGCAAGGGTTAGCGCCGCCAGGCGGAATTGCCGGCGGTTGAGTCTCTGTTTCATGTCTTGTCCTTGTAAATGACTTCACCAGAAGCCGGACAGCATTCAAACATTTGTATTTCCTTGCAGCAATTGGCGCACGCTACATTGATTTCTTAGTAGCGCTACACAATGCCAAGGCGGGAAGGAAGTCAGGCGGCGTCGGGCGGCAGGCCAAGCGACTGGGCCAGCGCCGATGTTTCAGGCGAGGGTTGCTGGTTGAGGACGATCGACAGGACTTCGCGGCAGCGGCGGTAAATGGCAAAGGCGGCGGCCGGATCGCGGCGCGCCTGGGCGCAGCGCATCATGCCGCGATAGGCTACTTCCGCCAGCGGTTCGGCTTCGTTGGCGCGGGCATAGACTTCGTGCGCCAGCGGCCATTGCTGCACCGCTTCCAGGCGCTGGCCGAGGGCATCGGCCGCGTGCAGGAAGCGGCTGCGGCAACGCTCGCGCATGGGGAGCAGGCAGACCGTGTCGTCGCCTTCGCAGAACGGGCCGCGGTACAGGTCCAGCAGTTCATCGGCACAGGAACGCAGTTCCGCCAGCGGTGCTTGCGGCGGCAGGCTGTCGATGCGGTCGCACAGGGCGAACAGGGCGTCGACGTCGGACCACAGCTGGCGCCGGTCCAGGCTGGCCTTGGCGCCGGAGACCAGCAAGGCGGCGTCGTTCTCCAGCAGCTTGCGCAGGCGGTGGATGGCCGCGTTCAGCGCTGTCTTGGGCGCAGCCACATCGGCCCACAGCTGCATCAGGGCCGACAGCGGGCGTCCGGCGGTGCCGCTGCCAAGCAGTGATTTGAGCAGCAGCAGGGGACGCTGCTGCGTCTTGCCGCCGGCCGGCAGTGGTGTGCCGTGCAGCGCAACGCTGAAGCTGCCCAGTGTGCGCACCGCCACCGGCCACGGCCAGTGCCTTACCGCGTGCGCCGGCGGCGGCAGGCATTGGCGGCGGATGATCTGCCGCACGTGTTCGACTTCCATGTCCAGGCTAAGGGCCAGCGCGGCGATTTCGCTGGCCAGCTGCGGCAGGCGCACGTAAAAGCCATGGTGACGGCCCATGCGGTGCGCCTGCATGGCAGGGCCCATCAGTGCTGCAGCGCCCTCCAGGTCGCCGCGCTGTGCGCAGGCGTAGGCCTGCAGGAAGCCGCGTCCCAGCTGCGACACCGCCAGATCCAGGCCATAAGCATCCTCGATGGCGCGCTGCGACCACTGGTCGGCGGCGTTGAAATCGCCCAGCAGCGCGTAATGGCCGGCGATCAGCCGTTCGAAGCGGGCCCTTTCCAGCGCACTGGTGGCGTGGTTGTCGATGCCGCGTTCAAAACCGTCCAGCAGCATGCGCAGGCCGCAGGCGGTGTCGCCGCTCTGGCGCAGGTATTCGCCTTCCAGCATCGCCAGGCGTGAGGACTTGTAGGGCGTGAGCGGCATCAGGTGCTGCCTGGTCTGCTGCAGCCATTCGCCGGCCGGCTCCAGTTCGCGCAGCGTGAGATGGACCAGGGTGTTGAAGTAGGTGATGTTCAGGCGCCAGCGATCCAGCCCGTATTCGTCGACCAGGCGGCGGTTGAAATCGAACAGGTCGCGCGCCTCCTGCAATTCGCCGTCCAGGTTCAGCATGCGGAAGGCCGCCCACTGCACCGCGTGCAGCCGGGCATAGGGATTCAGCGCGTCGTTGTGCATGTTCTGGCGCAGCGCTGCCAGCAGCACCGCTTCCATGCCGGGCGCCAGCTCGATCCAGTGCGACGCCAGCAGGACGATGCCGATTACGTCGAGCACCCGGCCGTAGTTTTCGATCTGCCGCAGGCCGTTGACACAGGTCTCGACAATCGCGCCGAACACGCGCTGGTCGGGCGCGCGCCCGCTCGAGATCAGCGCCAGGATCAGGCGCGACTGGATGCGCACGGAGATCTCCAGATCGATCGCCCCGGCATCGACCTGCGCCAGCCCGGCCAGCATGACCTCGATCCAGTGCGTCATCGAATCGGAATCGCGCCAGCCGTACTGGAAATACGAATTGTCGACCAGGGTGGCCGCCGCCATCAGCTGCCATTGCACGTCTCCCTGGGCGGCAAATTCGGCCTCGGCCCGTATCAGCAGCGGACGCGCGCGCAGCGGCTCCACCGGGTTGAGCATCACGCCTTGCCAGAACCACAGCCTAGGATTGTTCTCGGTCACCGCTGGCGGTACCCAGCTATGCCAGTGCAGCCACGATTGCGCACGGCCGGTGCCCATCATCTCGTAGGCATGCTCCAGCAGCAGGGCCACGATCGCATCGTAGGCGCCGCTGTCGCGGTACAACTGCAGCGCCTCTTCGGTGCGGCCCTGGCGGTTGAGGATGTGGGCCGCGCGTGCCAGCAGCGCCAGGCGTTCCGGCGGCGGCAGCTGCTGCCGCGCCACGTGCTGCAGGAAGTCGCGGAACAGGGCGTGGAAGTGGTAGATCGGCTGCGGCCCGCCGCGCCGGTCGATGAACAGGCGGTTGCGGTACAGGTGGTCCAGCGTGTGGCGGATGGCGGGGTCCTGGCTCAAATGTTCGGCATCCTCGGCCGACACCGCGGGCAGGCAGGACAGCATCATCAGGTGGCGCTGCACCGCCGCCGGTGCGCGTTCGAAGATTTCGCCGGCAAGGTAGCGGAAGATGGCGTCGTGCCCCTCCAGCGCAGGCATGGCGCCGTCCCCGTCGCGCGCCGCATGGTCGCGCATGATGACGATGCCGGCCGCCCAGCCATCGGCCCGCGCCAGCCAGGCCGGATCCAGCGGCTGGCCATCGGCGCTGGCCAGGGCGCGCGCTTCGTCTTCATCGAAGCGCAGGGTTTCCCATGCCAGGGTGGCCAGGCTTGCGTCCAGTTCAAAACGCGCCAGGCGCGGCGGCGGCGCGTGGCGGCTCAAGGCCAGCAGGGTGATGCCGTCCGGGATCTCGCTGCAGGCGATTTCGAACAGTTGTCCCAAGTGCTCCCAGTCGAACTCCTGCACATTGTCGAATACCAGCACGCTGCCTGGCGCCAGCTGGCCGAAGAACGCGCGGAAAAAGATGCGCGCAAAGCGTGGAATGTCGCCGCACAGCTCCGGCCGCAGGCTGGGCAGGCCGGCGCCGCGCTCGCCCAGCATCTGCGCCAGGTAAAAAAATAGCGAGGCCGGGTCGGCGTCGCCATTGTCGATCTGGTACCACAGGGGAGGCTGGCCAAGGTGCCGCAGGTAGCTGGCCGCCAGGGTCGTCTTGCCGGCGCCGCCCGGCGCTGTCAGCCACACCAGCTTGTGGCGCTGGCGCATGGCGCCAAGCACATCGAACAGGCGCGGGCGCGGCAATGCCTCATGCATATGAGGACATGACAGTTTAACAACATTCAGGGCTGGCTCGGCAGTACGCATGGGCTGGCGAAGGTGCAATTTGGCAACATTTTATAACTTTTCGAACGATAGCCAGAATCCGTAAACGATCCGCATATTGATTTACGGCAAACTCGCGCACCAACTATTAGTCATTATTCCACACCACTTGGCGCCGGGCACCCCATGGAAAGCATGAAGAACTTCAGTGAGATCCAGTCACTGCGAATTTTTATCGAAATCGTCGATGCGCGCGGCATGGGGGCGGCCGCGCGCCAATTGGGCCAGACCGCGTCGGCATTATCACAACGCCTGCGCCAGTTCGAGGGCCGGCTGGGCACCAAGCTTTTGCACCGCAGCACGCGCCGGCTGCAGCTGACGGAAGAGGGCACCCTGGTGTATGAGCGCGGCAAGCGCATCCTGGGCGACCTGGACGCCCTGCAGCGCGAACTGCACCAGCAGCATGACTCGCTGGCCGGCCCCTTGCGCGTGTTCGGCCCGCCGGGCTTCGGGCGCCAATACCTTTCCAGCCTGGTGGCCGAGTTCCACGACCTGCACCCCGAGGTGGATATCACGCTGACGCTGGCGGACCGTTTGTCGGCCCATGCGCATGACCGCTTCGACCTGGTGGTGCATATCGGCGCCATGCCGGTGACCAGTTCCGCCATCTATAAGGTGGCGCCGAACGCACGCTACCTGTGCGCCGCGCCGGCTTATCTCGCATCGGCGCCGCCGCTGCAGCACCCGGCCGACCTGCAGCAGCACCGCTGCATCATCCTGCGCGAGAACGATGAAGATGCGACCCTGTGGCAGTTCCACCAGGACGGCCAGATGGAGCGCGTCCGTGTGGCGGGTACGTTCAGCAGCAACGACGGCGAAGTGACCAAGCAGTGGGCGGTGGCGGGCAAAGGGCTGATCATCCGTTCCGAATGGAGTGTGCGCGATAGCCTGCGCAGCGGGGAACTGGTGCGGGTGATGCCAGGATGGCACTGCCCGGATGCCGACATCCTGGCGATCGTGCCGCATCGGGACGGCATCCCGGTCCGGGTCCGCCGTTTCTTCGAGTTCCTGCGCGCCCGCTTCAATCCGGTGCAGCCATGGACGGGGGCAGGGTTGCGCTAACCCTTGATGGCCTGCCGGCATGGTGCGACAATCGCGCGGCGCGGATCTGGGCGCTGATCCGTTCGCCTGCGCAATTTGTCCAACCATATAAGAGATTTTCATGGCAGTTTCCAAAACCCGTCTCGATGCGTCCCGTTTTTTCCTGCGCCTTGCCATTGGCGGCATGGCGATCCTCATGGGCTTCCAGGCCCTCCGCCATTCCGGCTTCCCATCGACGCTTAACGGCGCCGGCTATTGGGCCCTGCACCTGACCGAGATGCTGTGCGGCGCGCTGATCATGATCGGCCTCCTGATGCCATACGCCAGCGCGGTGCTGACTTTGGTTGTCGGCTTGCCAATCGTGCTTGGCTGGATTCACGGCGCGCCTGTCCTGGGCAACCTGCACGCCCTGTTCCTGTTGCTGGTAGTGAGCGCGACTGCGCTTGGCGGGGCAGGGCAATGGGCGCTGGGCAAAGACTAGGGACGAGAATCCCCGGGGGCCTTCCCTTTTCTGCGCTATGCTGGAGCGATGAACTGGAAGGCACTCCTGTTTTGCATCCTGGCCGTACCGTGGGCGCGGGCGGAGACCATTACGCTCAGTAATGGCGAGTGGCTGCCTTACCTGTCCAAGACGTTGCCGCATTACGGCGCCGTATCGCGCATCGTGACGGAAGCCTTTGCGCTGGAAGGCATCACCGTTAATTATGTGTTCCGTCCCTGGCCACGCGCTTACGCCGAGGCGCAGCGGGGGTTGGTCAATGGCTCGCTGGTCTGGAGTGTGGGGCCGCCTTCGACTGAACGTGCACGGGAATTCCTGTCCAGCGATACCGTGCTCGAAGCCCAATCGGTGTTTTTCCACCGCAAAGGCTACAACTTCACCTGGACCAAGGATGCCGACCTGGCCGGCCTGCGTATCGGCGGCGTGGCCGGCTACGAATACCGCTTCGAAGAGGTTCCGGGCGTGCATCTCGATCGCGCACCGAACGAAGAGCTCAACCTGCGCAAGCTCGTGGCAGGGCGGGTCGACGTGGTTCCGGCCAGTCTCGATGTGGGCCGCTACATCCTGCGCACCAGGTTCAAACCGGAAGAAGCCGCCGGCATCGCAGTCGCCACAGGGCGCTACAACACCACCCAATACCGGCTGATCATGCGGCGTGCCGACGCCGCGAACGCTGGCTACATCGAACGTTTCAACCGCGGCCTGCGCAAGTTGAAGGAAAGCGGCAAGTACGACCAGTACATGGCCGACCTGGCCGCCGGGCGTTACTGATCCAGTGGTACTTGCCGGAAACAAATAACTGTATATAATTACAGTATTTTCAGCAAGCTAACATTGGAGCCGCGATGATCGATGATTTGATGGAAGAGGAAGTGCTGGTGCAGGAAGACCGCGTCTGGCAGGACAACGGCTGGACTGCACGCGTCATCAAGAACGAGGATGACGATGGCTGGGCGGTGGCGATGATCAAGGATGGCGAAGCGGAACCTGCCCTGGTCGGTCCCTGGACCATGGGCCGCGACAAGAAAAATCCCAAGCCGCTGGACGTGAATGCTTTCAATACGCTGGTCAAGACGGCCAGCGAAGTCATCCGCCGCCATGAGCAGCAATTGCATGCGCAACTGCACCGCAGCGTGCGCGTTCACACGGAAGGGGCGGCCTACATCACCGTCAACCTCGACATCACCCCGGACGAGGACGATCCCTACGCGACCCTGACCGCCTTTGATCCCTTCGGCGAAGAACAGGCGCAAGTGCGCGTGGCACCGAATTTCAAGTTGAGCGTCGCCAGCGCGACTGCGTGGATGGAAGCGGGATATCGCAAGCCGTCCAGTTCGCAATAAGGCCAAGCCGTCAGTACAGGCCAAACAATTTGCCACCGAGGCCAAGAACCATTGTTGTGTTGACGAGTGTAAGGCCGATCATCCAACGCTGGTTAATGCTGGCCTCGCGGCGTATCTCCTTGAATCCGTCGTCGAGCTCAGCCTGGAGCCGGTCTGCTCGTTCGAGGATCAATTTCCGCAGTTCAGATATGGCTGTGTATAAGCGATCAATTTCTTGTCGGTTGGTTTCCATCATTGCCTCAGTCCTTGCGATGCGTGTTTCCACTTCCATGTGTCCCTCCCGTCAGCGAGCTTCAACTTTGGCCCACGCTTGAGCGAAGGGATTTGAGGCTAGACAGCAGACCCTGAAAAAAGTTCATGTGCCGGGCGGCCCAGTTGTGACAATGGGGGAGCTTTTCGGGCTCGCTGGCTGCTAATCTAGTTTGCGCAAGCTCAATTGCTGACGATGCTGGCGACGATATAGTCGCTAGGCGCCATCGCGGCGTTTCCCCCCCGTTCCGTCAACTAGTTGCTTACCAGGAGGCTCAGCATGATCGCAAGCTCCAGCAGCAAGGTCGTCCCACTCGGTTCGTTCAAGGCGTCAAAGCGCAACAACTCGATCTCCGGCCTGTCGTCGGGGGCCTTCATGACTGTGCAGCTGCACCTGGCCCATTCGGCAAGTTTTGCCGGCGCCGGCATCATTGCGGGCGGGCCGTTCCGCTGTGCGGAAATTTTCCGGCCGGACGAGATGATGACGGCGGAAGATGCTTGCATCGAGAACTCGCTGTATATCTGCATGAATCCATTGATCCCGCAGGTGGCGCCGGACGCGCACAAGCTGGCCGGCATGGCCCAGGAAACCGCCAGGGCAGGGCAGATCGACGCGGTCGCCAACCTGGCCGATGACCGCCTCTACATCTTTACCGGCAGCGCGGACGACGTCGTGGATTCGGACGTGGTGGCGCGCACGCGCAAGTTCTATGAGCTGTTGGGCGTAAATCCGGCGAACATCCGCTATGTCGACGGTGTGCCTGCAGGGCATAGCATCATCACCGACAATCCTGAAGACTCGGAGCTGCGCACCAACCAGCCGCCGTACATCAACAACGGCGGCTTCATGCAATCGCACGATATCCTGCGCCACATCTACAACGACCTGCAGCCGGCGGCGGAAAGCCTGGCCGGGCAGCTGCTGCGCTTCGACCAGAGCGAGTTCTTTGCCGATGCGAAGGACCGGGCCAGCATGAGCCAGTTCGGCTACATCTACATCCCTTCGAACGTCGCGGCGGGACGAGTGAAGGAGCCGCGCGTGCACATCGCGCTGCACGGCTGCAAGCAGGGCTACAACTACACCGACTACGTCAATGGCCGCGCCGACATCGCCAACCAGCCGCCTTACGGCAACCGCTACTTCACCACCACCGGCTACAACCATATCGCCGAGAGCAACGACATCATCGTGCTCTATCCCCAGGCCGAGGGAACGGATAACGACACCGTCCAGAACCCGGATGGATGCTGGGACTGGTGGGGCTACACCAGCCTGGATCCGCAAGCCCCCGACTATTACTCGCGCGAAGCGGTGCAGATCAAGGCGATCCACGCCATGCTCGACCGGCTCTGCGCCTAAGCGCCATTGGAGGACGATATGAGCAAACTTCCCGTTTCCGTCGGATTGAAAACCATCGACAAGCCAGGCCTGCCAGCCTTGCGCGAATCGAAGGCGTTGGCGCCGCTGGCTGTCTCCATGAAGGCCAATTCGCTGGTGCAGCGGCAGGCCGCGCGCCTGCTGCAAAACAGTATGTTGTCGGCCGGACTCGCGAGCCGGTTTGGCGACCCGCAGGTCTGGAGCGAATGGCTGCAGTTGCAGGCGGCCATCATGCAGCGCCTGCACCAGCAAAACCTCGACTGGCGCCAGGGCTGCGCCATCCTGGCCGAGGACTATGCCCTGATCCGCCACGCCAACACCATGTCCAAGATGGCGGAAAAGCAGGGGAACTTCTTTTCGCAATGGACTTTGCTGTTGACCAACCAGGCAAGCAGCCTGCTTGAGCTCATGGAAAACATCCACGTCGATTACGGCTACTGGGCAAGCCAGAAGACGGCAATGCCGCGAACGATTGCGTAGGAAGGCGCTTGCGCTTAGAAGCCCAGCGAATAGCCTAGCGTTACGCTGCGTCCACGGCCTGCGAAGTAGCGGGCCGGTTCCACCAGGGCGCTTTGCGAGTAGTAGGTGATGTAGTCCTTGTCGAACAGGTTGGCGATGCCGACGCGCAGCGTACCTTTGCTTATCTTGTAGCTGAGGGAGGCGTCGGTCAGCGTGTAGCCGCTGAATTCCTTGGCCGGATCGTCGAAGCCCTGGTTGAAGGCGTGCTGCAGCTGTACGTAGGAAGACAGCTTGTCGCTCCAGTTCGCGCTCCAGCTTGCGATCAGGCGGTTCGGGGCGACATTCAGACCGTCGAGTTTCGCATCCAGGCTGCCGTCGCTGTTGCTGTCGTAGCGCCCCTTGGTGTAGGCATAGGCGATGCTGGCGCGGTGCGCCTTGCTGAAACGGTAGGTGGCGCTGGCGTCATAGCCTTCCAGGCGGGTCTTTTCACGCGCCATGTTGAACACGCCATTGACCGAGATCACGCGCGCGCCGAAATCGGAGTCGGAGCGGTAGTAAGCGGCGTCCAGCTCCCAGTCGCCCTTGCGCACGCGGGTGCCGAGCTCAATGCCTTCCGTGAGGATCGGTTCCAGGTTGCGCATATTGCCGATCTTCTGTCCCGGCGTATTGATCGAGCGCAGGGTGCGGCCGATGTCCGGCAGGCCGAAGCCTTCGGAATAGCTGGCGTACACGGTGACATCCTTGACTGGCGTGAGAACCAGGCCGGCATTGGCCAGCGTTTCGTTGAACTTGATCTTGCCGCCTTCGACGAAGGTATTTTTGTACGCGGCCAGCGTGCGATAGCTGTCCACTTTCAGGTCGGCGTTCTCGCGGCGCACGCCGGCGTGCAGCGTCAGAGTGTCGAAGATCCTGAATTCGCCCTGGGTGAACAGCGAGAAGTTGGTGTACTTCGACTCGGGCACAAAGGTGCGGCCGGTCAGGTACATATCCTGTTTGCCTTTGTCGGACAGCGTATCGATGCCCGCCGTCAGCTTCAGGCGGCCATCCAGCAGGCCGGCCTTGGTCAGCCCGACTTTGCTGCCGAACTTGGAAGCAACGGCGCGCGACTGGTCGTACAGGGTGCCGGACGGCGCGATCTTCACGTCCTGGAAGGTGGCCGATTTGTCGGCGCCGAACAAACCCACGAATTCCTGGTTGAAGACCATGGCGGACAGTTCCATCCCGGCCAGGTCGTAATGGTTGTAGCTGGCGCTGCTGGTCCACACGTCGTTCCAGGCCGGTGCGCCGGGTGGCGTGCCCTCGACTGAAGTGGATGGGATGCCGAGCTTGCGGTCTCCTGCCACCCCAAGGTAGTTGGCCTTGGACTTGACGCGGTAGCGGTTGACGGAGAATTGCAGCTTTTGCTGGTCGTCCGGACGGTAGCCGATCTTGACCAGCACGTCGTAGCTGCGCGAATCCATCAGGTCGCCCTGCGTCACGTCGACGCCGATGCTGCGTCCTTTGCCATCCAGGTACAGGCCCTGGTCTTCATAGGAAACCGCGAACAGGTAGTCCAGCTTGTCCAGGCGGCCGTCGATGCGGTAGCTGGACTTGTAGCTCAAGGTGTCGCCTTCGACGTGGGTAGTCGGCGCCGTGACCTGGACGTCGACAGTCTGGTTCATCGATCCTTTTTCCGGTCGGCGCGTGATGATGTTGATGGTGCCGCCGGTCGCGCCAAGGCCGTTGATGGCGTTCGGGCCCTGCACGATTTCAATGCGCTCCACCATGGAATAGTCGATGGTGTGGGCCTCGCGGCCGGTCGGGCGTACCGGGTTCGATTGCGGCACGCCGTCGATCAGGATCAGGGGCGTGCGGCCGCGCAGCGTTTCACCGGAGCCGTTCATCTTGCCGCGGCTGGGCGTATAGGAAGGGAGGATGCTGCTCAATACATCGGAGGAGTTGCCGGAAATGGCCAGTTGCCGTTCGATTTCCTTCCTGTCGATGACAACCACGGTCTGTGGTGCCTTGTCCGCTTCGATATTCGACCGCGAAGCGAGGATGACGACAGGTTCCAGGACAAGTCCCACTTCTTGCTGGGCGTGCGACTGTGCTGATACGCCAAGCAGGATGGCTGCCACCAGCGGGCGGTATTTAAACGGCAAAAGCTGATTCGACTGCACGGAAAGCTCCTCAGATGACAAGGGCTGGCTTGGCATGCAGCGAGTGCACGTGTGGCTGGCTAATTGAAAATAGTTCTCATTATCATCTGCAAGTCAGTCGAAGTCAACGCAATTGCTGACGCCTGGCCGCTTCGTCCCGCTGCTTGGCATGCGCTTGCTTGCCGATTTCCAGGGCCGACGCCGGGTCGAGGATGAACAGGCCATCGTCGTCGCCCACCACCAGGTCGCCGGGACGCACCTGGACGCCGGCGATGGTGACGGGGACATTGACCGCGCCCCCGCTGTCGAGCGCGCGCGTGGTCAGTGCGCTGACAGCGCGGGAAAATACCGGGAATCCCAGCGCCGACAAAGCCCGCACGTCGGTCACGCAGCCCGCGATCACCACGCCGGCCAGTTGCTTCTTCATGGCGGCCAGGGTGCGCAGTTCGCCCCAGCAGGCGCGGTGCTGGTCGCCAGCTGCCATCTCGATCACCAGAACGTCGCCGGGCTGGCTCGCGATCAGGGCAGGGCGGATGGCACTGCCGTCGACGGCGGGCAGCTTCACCGTGACGGCATTGCCGAGCAGCCGGATGGGGCGCGCCAGCGGTTGCAGGCCGTGCACATAGCCGGCCTCGTACAGATGGCCGATGGTGGATGCCTCGATCCCTTCATAGAGTTCGCGCAGCCCTGGCCACACGCCCTGTATCCTGGGCTGGATGTCGTGCATCGCCTAGACTGCCTGCAAGGAACGGAAGGGATTGCTGGTCATGCCCTTCCCGAACGGCATGCTGCCCGGGCCGGCCGCGCGTTCCATCATCGGGCGCACCAGCAGCTTCAGGGGCCAGGCCTGCGCCTCGAACAGGCGCTGGCGCAGCACGGCGCGCGCTTCGGCCGGGAAGTCGATGCGCCCGATGGCCTGCTGCAGCGCTTCGCCGAGGACGGTCCAGAGTTGCGCGGCCGGCACCTTGTAACGCAGCGCTGCGACCTCGATGATGGCGCGCAGGTTGACCTGGATCGCCAGCGTTTGCAGGTAGAACAGCAAGTCTTCCGGCGTGTCGTGGTACAGGGTATTGGCGTGGCCCGGCTTGAGGCTGTACACCGGATCGGCCAGCCCCTGGCGCTCAAGCCACGGCACGTGGATGCGCAGCGAATCATGGTCGCGCAGCAGCAGGCCTTGCATGCGGCCTGAGCGCCATACCAGCACGGCGTTCTGTCCATGCACTTCGGCCAGCATGCCGAGGCGGAACATGCGCAGGTTGATGTCGAAGAAGCTGTCGCACAGCTCGCGGAACAGTGCCAACACAGGACCGGCTTGCGGTGCGAGGCCGCGGTAGCGCAGCCATTCATCGAAGAAGTGCGTGGCCTCGGGCGGCAGCGGTACACCGAGGGCGGCCATCGGCACCAGGCGGCATTCTGGATCGTCCATCAGGGCAGGCGGATAGCTGCGCACCATGGCGGACAGGTGGCGCGGGCCTTCGTCGAACAGGGTGGCGTGCTGCGGCAGGTAAGACCACCACTTGGTTTCGTCGCAGATGAAGACACGCTGCGCCAGTTCGCTGTCCAGGGACATGGCCTGGCGCAGCAGGCTTTCACTGCGCTGGCCGTTGATCATCTTGATCGCCGGCAGGTAGCGCGAAGCGCCGAGGGAATATATCCCCAGCGGCAGCTTCAGGTAGTGATGGCTTGCCGATACCGGCGCCAGCGAGCGTACCGATGAAGTGGGCAGGAAGCCGCCGTTGCGGAATTCGAGCGGGATGCAGACGCCGTCGCGCAGTTCAGGCCCCAGCATCTGCGGCAGCATATGGCGCAATTGCCAGGGATGGACCGGCAGCGCTACATGGCTGGCGGCGATACCGCGCCGGCGCAGTTCCTCCTGCAGCGCCTCTTGCTGGCTTGCGCTGAGCAGGAAGTGTTCGGGCCTGGTGGCAAAGGCGTCTTCAATGCCGGTGCCGCAAGCGATGGCGGCGCGCTCGACAGCTACCCAGTTCAGCGGTACTTCTTTGCCGAATTCCGCCATATAGGCGTGGTAGTCCTCCTTCGTAAAACCCTTTTTGGGCTTGGCCACCGGATGGAAGGGGCGGTCGCGCAGGGAGGCGCACTGCTCCAGCACCTGGAAGGCCGCTGCGGGGCTCCTCTGGAGCAGATTGGAGGTATCCACCTTGTGTGCCAGCGACCATGCGGTCTGCTGCACCGATTCGCGTACCCATTCGAGGAACAGGGCGGCGCCTTCGGCATTTTGCGGAATGAAGTCGTCCGGGGCGTGGGCCAGCAGCAGCTCCATGAATCGTACCGGTCCCAGGCGGGCCACCTGGAAGCCCTCGCCGCCTGCGCCTGGGCTCAGCTCCTGCGCTTGCGCGCCGGGCAGGCATTGCAAGGGCTGCACGATGCCGCGCTCCACCGGCACCAGTACGCTGTGCGGCGGTTGTTCGGTGATGGTCCATTGCCAAAGCAGGCTGCCGGGCGGCATGTCCGGTAATGGCAAATGGCGGCCATAGCGCGTGCGCGCCTGTTCCTGCGACAGCAGGGACGGTTCGCTCACATCGAAAAATTGTTCTGCCAGCAGGCAGTCGACCAAGTCTTGCAGCACAATCTGCGCGGCCTGCGCCTGGAAAAGATCTTCGTTCTTCACGTGTTCATCCTTCGCTTTGAGTTTCGCTATGGGTCATTGAATTGAGTTTTGCCTGCAAGGCGCGGAATGCGATGCCGCGCTCGTCGCCCAGCACGAATGCCGTTACGCCGCGCTGGCGCCAGGCGGCGTATTCGCCATCGGCGCGCGGAATGGCGCAGTAGGGGATGCCGGCCCTGGCGCAGGCGTGCTGCACCTGGCGCAGCGCTTCCTGTACCGGCGGCGCCGAGACCTGCCATGGCAGTCCGCAGGACTGCGACAGGTCCGCTGCGCCTTCGAGCACGAGGTCGACGCCAGGAACGTCCAGGATGGCCTCGATGTTCCCGACGCCGGCCAGGCTTTCAATCATCGGTACCACCATGATTTCCTCATTGGCGCGCACCACGTACTCGGCCAGGCTATGCTTGCCGAACGCGCCGGGACGGCCTCCGTTCAGGCTACGCATGCCTTGCGGGTGGTATTTGCTGGCGGCGACGATGCGGCGCATCGCCTGCGCACTCTCCACGCAAGGCGCGACGATGCCCTGGGCGCCGCCGTCCAGCGCGCGCAGGATCTCCTTGGCATCGCTGCCGTCGCCGCGGGCGACGCGCACCAGCGGCGTAATGCCGACGGCCTCCGCGGTGCGCAGCATGTGCTCCAGCGTCTCCGGGTTCAGCAGCACATGTTCGGTGTCGATGATCACGAAGTCGAAGCCGGCCGCCGCGGCCAGCTCCACCGATGCCGGCGCCGGGATGGAGCAGAACAGGCCGAACACCTGTTCGCCGCCCCGAAGCTTGCGTTTGAGCCGGTTCGGCTTCATGCGGTGTTCCGGAACTGGTGCAGCGGGTTTGGTACTTGGCGGAAGCGCGGCTCGCTGTCGCCCAGCAGGCGGCGCTTGGTCAGTTCTTCCACCTGGAAGGTCGGCGCGAAAACGTCGAATGCCTTGAAGCGCTGCGCATGCTGCGGGTGGCGCTGCTGGTAGTCGTGCACCAGGCTTGCGGTCATGCTCCAGAACTCCTGCTCCGGCAGGCCATAGTGGCGCGCCAGGAAGATCGCGGTTTCGGCCATGCAGATGAAGAAGAACGCATCGCAGGTGAAGTCGCGTACTGCGTCCAGGTCGTCTGTCAGGATGAAGGAGTTGCGGTTGATGCGGGCATGGCTTGCCGGCACCGGCACCAGCTCGGGCGCCAGTGCCGGCTGGGCCAGGTGCCGCGGCGAATAGCGCACGCCGTCGTGGAAGTCTTTCAGTGCGATGCGTGCCGGCATGCCGGCGCGATGGATCAGCATGATGTTCTGGGCATGCGATTCCATGCCGATGCCGTGGGCGAACAGCATGTGGATGATGGGCGTGACCGAGGCTTGCAGCAGCTGCCCGGTCCATTCACGCACGCCGTGGCGCTGGATCCATGGATCGACCAGCGGGCGGCCGCTTTCGTCCACGTGGCACAGGCCGTTGAACGGCACTGCGGCTTCGCCCTCGCGCAGGTAGCCGTGCAGGCTTTCGCGCCAGATTGCGCCCATGGTGCCGTAGGCCTTGCCCTTGCGGTGTTCCGGCAGCTGGTCGTAATTGAAGCTGACGCCGAGTATTTCACCGAGGATCACGAAGTCCAGCTCCCTGGCATAGGTGTCAGCTGCAATCAGGCGGTGCAGCCAGTCGGCGATGATCGGACCGTTCATCAGCGTGTGCGCGGCCAGGATGCGGCTGGTCGAGGTGTTGGTGATGCTGAGAGAAAGTTTGACGTAGGCCTTGCCCGGGGCGCTGTAGTTGGCCAGGGTGCGGATCGATTGCTGCGCACGATAGCTGTCCTGGCCTTGGCCCAGGACGACGATGTCGCCCTCTGCCAGTTCGGGGTGGAACAGCATGGCTACGCGCTGTTGCCACTGCCATGGATGGACCGGCAGCAGCAGGTAGTCCTCGATGGATTTTCCCTGTTGCGCCAGCATGCCGGCGAAGCGCTCGTAGTCGCCGGCGCCCAGTTCCTGCTTGAGCAGGGTCTCGTAGCCAGTGTGCGCCGAATGGTTGACGCGGCCCAGGCGGCGGTGCACTGCCAGCCACTGCAACTGGATCAGCTGCTTGAACTCAGGGCCGTAGCGGCGGTTTTCGTCCAGCGAAAAGCCGATGCGCGATTTGTAGCTGGGGTGGTAAAGGTGGGCGTCCATGATGTCGCCTTCCAGTTCGTCGTAGTCGCGCAGGGCCGCGGGTGGGCGGGCGGGATGCGCCTGGTCCTGTGCCTGCAAGTCCTTCAGCAAGGTTTGCTCCAGCTCGTCCATGAAGGCCGTCATGCGCTCCGATGGCGGCAACTGGCCAAGGATCTCGCTGCAAACGTCGGCCAGGGTTGCCGTGCGCTCTCCTTCGTTGCGTGCGGCACGGATGACGGGACCGCCATCCAGCTTGACCAGGCCGAAGCTGGTTTTCATCTCGCCTGGGCAGCGATATTGCACTGCCTTGCCGTCGGCATTGCGGCCTTCCAGCAGGAACTCGGCGCGCGCATAGGCGCATTCCAGCACGCCTTCATAGATCAGGGCTTGCAGCAGCTGGCGTACCACGCGCTGCTCGACCTGGCGATAGCGCGGTGATTGCAGGGCTGAGATCCATTCCGGGCCAATGCCGTTGGCGTCAGCCATTGCGCCGATCTGGCGGGCTTCCAGGATATTCATAAGCTTCCTTGTTCGTTGGTTCGATTGATTAAATGGAGCCTGCCGCCGCAGGCACCGTACGCGCCGCGCTGCCCGGCTTGGGGAAGAGCAGGGCTAGCGGTGCGGTCGCCAGCAGCAGCAGGCCGATTGCGATAAAGATTTCCTTAAGCGCGGTGCCGTCGCCCAAATGGGCGCGCCGCAGTTCGAAGTACAGCGATACCGCCACCACGGCCAGCGAGGCGATGATGCGCCGCAGGATGTTGTTCATGGCCGCGCCTTCGGTGACCAGGTGTTCCGGGATCGCGTTCAGGCCGGCGGTGGAAACGGGCATGTAGGACAAACCCAGGCCGACGCCGCGTGCAGCCATCAAGGCTACGACCAGCCAGAGCGAGGCTTGCGCTCCCGCCAGGCCGAGCCCCATGGTCGCCAGCGCACTGCACACCAGGCCAGCCGCCACGCCAACGCGCGGGCCGTGCTTGTCCAGCAGGCGCCCGCCAAGCGTGGAACACAGGCCGGCCGTCACTGCGGTGGCAAACAAGGCGAGACCGCTCCAGCCGGGGCCGTGGCCCAGCACCGTCTGCACCAGCAGCGGCAGCAGCACTACGCTGCCGAACATGCCGACCGATTGCACCGCGACCACCACCACGCTCAGGCTGTAGCTTGGTTCAGCAAAGATGCGCAGGTTCAGCAAAGGGGCAGGCTGGCGCAGTTCTATCCTGACGAAGCACGCCAGGCAAAGCAGGGCCGCCGCGACCAGGGCGATGTTGAAGGGATCGCTGATGCCTGCGATGCCTTTCACCCGGCTCAGGGCGGCCAGCAGGATGCCCACGCCCAGCGTCGCCAGCAGGAAGCCCTGCCAGTCGAACTTCTGCGGCGTACGCGCTGCCGGCGAAGGCAGCCAATGCCAGCCTATGATCCAGCCTGCCAGGCCGACCGGGATGTTGAAGGCAAACAGCATATGCCAGCTGCTGAATTGCACCAGCAGCCCGCCTAGCAGCGGGCCCACGGCCGGAGCCAGCATGACAGCCATGCCCCACCAGCCGCTGATGCGGCCGCGTTCTTCCTTCGGGTAGACCTCGAACACGAGCGCCAGCGACAAGGGGATCATCAGGCCGCCGGCTACGCCCTGGATGCAGCGCGCCGCGACCACCCATGCCATTGAAGGCGCGATGGCGCCGAGACTGGAGCCGGCCAGGAACAGCGCCAGGCCGGTGAGGTAGACGCGCTTCTTGCCGAAACGGTTGCCCAGCCATGCCGTCGCCGGCATGGTCATGCCCATGCAGATCATGAACGCGGTGATGACCCAGCTTGCCGCTACGGCGTCGATGCCGAACACCGTGATGAACTGCGGGATGGCCGGGTTCAGCGCAGTATTGTTCAGGCTGACCGCTACAGTGCCCAGGAGCGCGGTGGCGGCCACCAGCCGGCGCGTGGCAGTTTCCGACGACCAGATGCTCATGCCGCGGCGTTGATTGTTACCGGTGCGAAGGCAGCCTCGCGTACAGCCTCTGCAAAGATGCCGGCGACGATGTCGACCTGCGCTTCGGTGATGATCAGCGGCGGCAGGAAACGCACCACGGCGCCATGGCGGCCGCCCAGTTCCAGGATCAGGCCTTGCTGGAAGCACTTGCGCTGGATTGCGCTGGCCAGTGCCGGGTCGGCCAACGGCTGCCCCAGTGCATCGGTGCGGCCTTGGCCGTCAACGATCTCGACGCCGATCATCAGGCCGCGTCCGCGTACCTCGCCGATCTGCGGCACGCCGCGCTGCAACTCCTGCAGCCTGGCCGTCAGCTGGAGGCCGCGCTGGGCTGCGTGCTCCACCAGGTTTTCGCGGCGGATGTGCTGCAGGCTGGCCAGGCCGGTGGCCATGGCAAGCTGGTTGCCGCGGAAGGTTCCGATGTGGGCGCCGGGTTTCCAGCAGTCGAACTGCTTGCGGTAGACCAGTACCGACAAAGGCAGGCTGCCGCCGATGGCCTTGGACAGCACCAGGATGTCGGGCACGATGCCGGCATGTTCGAAGGCGAACAGCTTGCCGGTGCGCCCGAAGCCGGTCTGCACCTCGTCGATGATCAGCAGGATGCCGTGTTCTTCGGTGATGCGGCGCATTTCGCGCAGCCATTCGAGCGGTGCGGGAATAGCGCCGCCTTCGCCTTGCACCACCTCCAGGATCATCGCCGCCGGCGGGCGTACGCCGCTTTCCGGATCGCCCAGCAGGTTGCGGATGTAGCGTGCGCTGAGCTTCTGTCCCTGCTCGCCGCCGACGCCGAAGGGGCAGCGGTAAGAGTAAGGATACGGCAGGAACTGCACCTCGGGCATCAGGCCCGGGATATCGCCTTTCTGGTGCAGCGTGCCGCTCAGGCTCATGGTGGCATGCGTCGAGCCATGGTAGCCGCCGTGGAAGGACAGTACGCCGCTGCGGCCGGTGGCAATCTTGGCCAGCTTGAGCGCAGCTTCGATGGCATCGGCGCCGGTCGGTGCGCAAAAGTGCACGCGTGCTTCCTGAGCGAATTCCTGCGGCAGGCTGGAGAACAGTTCGTCGACGAAGGCTTCCTTCAGCGGCGTGGTGATGTCCAGCGTATGCAGCGGCAGTTTCTGCTCGAGGGTGGCCTTGATGGCGTCCACCACGGCCGGATGGTTGTGGCCCAGGGCCAGGGTGCCGGCACCTGCCAGGCAGTCGTAATAGGTCTTGCCGTCCATGTCAGTCACGTGGATGCCTTCGGCGCGCTGGATGGCCAGGGGCAGGCGGCGCGGGTAGGAGCGGGCGTTCGATTCGCGTGCGGCCTGGCTATCGAGCAAAGACCGGTTTCCTGCGCGTTCAGGAACAAGCGTGTGCAGCATCTGTTTCACTCCATTGTGGTGTTGTTTCGATTTCGGCCTGGTCCAGGAAAACCTGGGCCGGGCGCGGATGGCAAAGAAAATCGGCGTGCGAAATATTGAAGCCGTAGGCGCCCGCCAGCGGCAGCACCAGCAGGTCGCCAATGGCCAGGCCTGGCAGGCGGGCGTCGCGCGCCAGGACGTCTTTCGGCGTGCAAAGCTGGCCCACGATGGTCCATGCATCGCCGGCTGCCGGCGTTGCTGTTGCTGCAGCCGCTGCCGCTGCCGCGGGCAGGCGCAGGACCGGGTGGTCATGCGCTTGCGCCGCGGGCAGCCGGAACTGGTGCGTGCCGCCACGGCAAACGGCAAAGCCTTTGCCGTGGCTATGTTTCAGGTCCAGCACCTGCATCAGGTAATAGCCGCAGAAGGCGCTGACGAAGCGGCCCGGTTCGAAGCGCAGGCGCGGCGCCTGAGGATCGGCTGCCAGGCGCTGGGCCAGGCGGTGGCACAGGTGCGGCCAGTCGAACTGCGCCGGCTGCAGGTAGTTCACACCCATGCCGCCGCCGGCATTCAGGCAGCGCACCGTGTCGCCATTGCTGGCCAATGCCTTCCATTGGGGCCACTTGTCGAGGTACCAGTCAAGCAGCTGGATATGGCGCGCCACATCCAGCTGGTGCGACATGGCGTGCACGTGGAAGCCGTTCAGTTCCAGGTGGGCGCATTGCTCCACCAGCGCCACGGCTGCCGGCAACTCGCTTTCATCGATGCCGAACGGTGTCGGCGCGCCGGCCATGGACAGCTTGGTGGCCAGTTGCGGCGGCAGCGAAGGGTTGATGCGCACCAGGACCGGCTGGCGGCGGCCCATGCGGGCGGCCACCGCGTTGAGGCGGCGGATTTCATCCAGGCTCTCGACGTGGATCATTTCCACGCCGTTCAGCATCGCTTGCTCGAGGTCCGAGTCCAGCTTGCCGGGGCCGGAGAAGATGAAGTTATGCGTGCCGCTGCATTGGCGCACGCGTGCAATCTCGCCGCCGGATGAAATTTCGAAACCGTCCACAAACGGCTCCAGGGCTTGCAGGATCGGCCCCTCGCTGTTTGCCTTGATGGCGTAATACAGTTCCACGCCAGCCGGCAGGCAGGACTTCATCCACTGCACATGGCGGCGCAGGGCGGGCAGGTCGTAAATGAATGCACTGACCGGATCGGCCGCGGCCGCGGCCATGGCGCGCGCCTTCGCCACCACTGATTGAGGCAAAGCGGTCATTGCTGCACCTCCCACGGCGCCTGCAAAGGCACATAGCCGGCGAACTTGTCGGCGGCTGCGGCAAGCCTGATGCGGAAATTCGTCTTGCACGGGATGGCGGCGCCAGCGAGCAGCTCATCGAGCTCCGGGGCAGGCGCTTGCAGCGCGGCGCGGATGCTTTCGAGCTCTTCGCGCACCAGCTGCCACATGGCCGGAGCCAGCGCAGGCTGGGCGTAGCTCAGCGCCAGGACCGCTTCCGACAGATTATTGACGAACAGGCAGTAGGCGATGCGCTTCCAGCCTTGCGCGCGCGGGTACTCCAGCGACTGGCGCACACGCGGGTGCATCCCTTCAGGCACGGCCTGCATGCCTTGTTCGGCTGTGAGCTTGACCCCTTCGTAGTCCCGCAGCAGCAGCTTCACCGGCTGTCCGCAGCGATGCACCAGCACCGTGTTCTGCAGGTGCGGCTCGAAGATCACGTTATGATGGAAGAACATGTTCATCACGGGCCGCAGCAGCAGCGCGGCATAGCTTGCGAACCAGCGCAGGAGCTGCTCGCCACTTGGGGCCTGGCCCAGTTGCTGTTCCATGAAAACCAGCACGTTCGAGCGCAGCGCCAGGTCGCGCCCGAACACGGTGCCGGCCAGCAGGCAATTCAGTTCGCCTTCTTCCAGGCAGAAGTTGCGGCGCAGGATGGCGCCGGTCTGTTCGCGGAACCAGATATTGTCTTCGCCGGGCAGGCCGGGCGGAGACCAGCTTAGCGCGGCAGGTTCGGGCACCGTGTCCAGGCCGCCGGTAGTGGCGGCATGCTCCGAGGCCAGGCGTTTCAGCAGGCGGTCAATCAGCAGGGCGCTTTCCAGTTCGTACCAGGCGTTCTTGCGCACGCAATTGGTGATGCGCACGTTCAGCGAACCCTTGATGAAGTAGCCGTGCCCGGGCACATACATGGTGCGCACCGAGGCGGTTGGATGCGACAGGAAACCGCTGCGCCCCAGGTCGCGGATAGTGCCCATTGCCAGCAGCCGCTGCACGCGCTGGTCGGCGCGGAACAGCTCGGCCTGGATCGGGTGCATGCTGATGATGGCGTGCCCTGGACGCGCGTCGGCCTGGTCGGCAAAGGCAGCCAGCGCCTGCTGTTGCGACATGCCGTTGGCGGCGATCCACAGTCCATCGAGCGGCACTTCGACCAGCTGCAGGCGCACCGCGGCACGGAACTCCGGCGACACTTCCTCCTGCCGCAGCGACGCCGGCCATAGCCTGGCCTTGGGCGCGACTTGTGCAGGATGGCCGTACCACAGGCATTGTTCGCTGGCGATGTAGTCGGACAGCGGCGCAATCTCCTGGCCTTCAAAGTGTGCGGTGACGGCGCGTTTCAGGTCGCGGCTGGCGACGATCTGCGCCATCAGCTCCGGGTTGGCCTGCTGCGTGATCGCGCTGCAGCTTTCCAGCATGGACTCGGCCAGCATGGCCGGCGTCAACTGCTGCCAGCGCGACCCGGGACGCTTGCCGAACACACCGGATACGCAGGCCTGGCTGCCCAGCGTATCCTTGCGGTCGGCCAGCACAATATACTGCGCGCCATCCGGCATGCGGATCATCAGCGGCACCACCTGCGCCGACTGCAGGCGGCGATATAGCTGGAAGGGCAGGCCAAGCGGCTGTTCGCGCCAGTCTTCCACCAGCAGCGACATCGGCAGGGCGAATTCCTTGAGCAGGCAATTCAGCAGCGCATGCGTGGCCGCCTGGTCGGCGATCACGCGCGAAGCGGGCAAGGTGCGCACACTCATGCTGCGGCTTCCAGTGCTGCCGCCTGTCGGGCATCGATATGCAGCAGGTGCAAGGTCTTGACCGGCGCGCCGATGCTGGCCCTCACCACCTCGACGAACAGCTTGCCGTCAAGCTGGTCGTCCAGCGCGAGTTCGGATTCGTCGTCATGCAGGCCGTTGTGGATTTCGCGGATGCGCACGCCGGCGCTGGACACGCCATATTCGATGTGATGGCGGCCGCTGCCCAGATTGTTCGCCAGTAGCTGCAGCAGCAGTTCGTCGCAACGGGGAGGGCGCTGCATGAACGATCGCACGCGCTTGGTGCGCACGCCGTCGCGGTCGAATTCGATGCGGCTGCCTCCCAGGACGGTGAAACCCTCGGCCGTTGCGAGTGCATCCAGCGCATAGACTTCTTCGTCTTCGCGGTATTTTTCCACTAGCGCGTAGCCGTGGCGCAGCTGCACCAGTTGCTGCTGCAGTTCGGCGGCATTGCGGACCAGCGCGCCGCCTGTCCCGGCGCCGCCTTCGAGCGCCTGTACGGTAGCGGGGAACCAGTCGGCGCCCAGCGCATTGGCCGGTTCGGTGCAATCGATGATACGGCGCTGCTGGCGCGGCGAGTGCACCGCGTCCAGCCGCTGGTCGTGGCGCAGGGCGCTGCGCCAGGCCGGGCCGGGAAGGCCCAGGTAGGCCGCGCAGATTGCGGCCGAAGCATGCAGCACGGAGTCTGCGGCAACGACCCCGGAGAACCGCTTGCCATGGACGGCGACAAAGCGCGCCACCGCCAGGGGATTGAAGACGTCGCACTCGGCCAGTTCGGCTTCGCCATACAGCGGCGAGTCTTTGGCACGGACGATATGCTCCCTGACGCAGTCGGTCAGGATGGTGGCCTTCAGCTGGAGTTCAGCTACGGCGGCCAGGAATCCCTGCTCCAGAACGCGGTTCGGGGCATGGGCGAGTATCAGTAGTTCCATCAAGCTGCTTCCTCTCGTCGGTAGAAATGGCACCATTCAGCTTGACTGAATGATTCTCATTTACGATGACGAAGCAGGCTTGGGAATGTTTAGGGGATTTTCAGGTTTTTTTATTTGCCCCGGTCAGCGGCCGGCGGCATGAGGCCGGTCAGCAACCAGACGCGCGACGCTTCTTCATATGCTTTGCGGTGGACGGGGTCCTGCTCCAGCCAGGCAGCCAGGGCGGGCGCGGTCGCGGCGTCGAGTGGCTGCGCGTGTGCACGGAGCACCCAGTCCAGCGCAGCCTGCCAGACCGGATCGTTGTCGCGGGAATTTGCCATGGAAACAAACAATGCCGATGAGTATAGGCTGGCATTGTATATGACAGATGGGTTGCGCCTGGCTTTATCAGCCGGGTTGATGGAGGGCGTTGGCGCAGGCGGTCATCGCGTCACGGATCATGAAGTTGACCAGGGTGACGGAAACGCCAAACTGGTCGGCAATCTCGCGCTGTGTGTGGCCGCCTAGCCTGTGCAGTTCGAAGGCCTGGCGCGTGCGGGCGGGCAGGGCGGCCAGGGTGTCGGCCACAATGCGCAGGTCCTGCCGGCTGACAGTCAGCGATTCCGGGGTGCCGATGGAAGCGGGAACTTGCAGGCCGTCTTCTTCATCGACGAATACCTTCGCTTCCAGTGCTGCGCGGCGCTGTGCATCGATCGCCAGGTTGCGCACCACCTGGAACAGGTAGGCCAGCGGCTGGCGGGCCTCGAAGGCATGGCCAGCTTCGGACAGTTTCAGGTAGGTGTCCTGTACTACGTCCTGGGCCCGTTCGACATTGCCAAGCACCTTGTAGGCGGCGCGTTGCAGCGCCGGGCGGTGCGCAGCGAACATCGCGCTCCAGTCAACAGGACCATCGATAGACTCCATAACCCCTCAACTTGTCGATTAAACACGGGAGAGGCGAATTCTATGGAGTTTGTCGGCCAAAATCAACAAGAATGATTCTCATTCGCAATTGTGTGGCGGCATGGGGGGGTGAAAGAGCTATTCCATAAAATCATAGCTTAATGGTTATTCCTCATATCTACGGAATAGCCAATTCGTTAATCTACACCTATTAATGATAAGCAAATGTTTCATTGCATTTGCAAACAGAGACGCACACCCTATGAAAATCACCCCGCTCGACTCGATCGTCTTCCTCATCTACTTCGCCGTGGTCGCGGCATATGGCATCTGGGTCTATCGCCGCAAGAACAGCAGTTCCGGCTCGGCCTCGCGCGACTACTTCCTGGCGGAAGGATCGCTGACCTGGTGGGCCATCGGCGCTTCGCTGATTGCTTCCAATATCTCCGCCGAGCAGTTCATCGGCATGAGCGGCTCCGGCTTCAAGATCGGCATGGCGATCGCGGTGTATGAGCTGATGGCGGCGGCAACGCTGGTCATCGTGGCCATCTACTTCATGCCGGTCTACCTGAAAAACCGCATCTACACCATGCCGCAGTTCCTCGAGCAGCGTTATGGCAAGGGCGTGGCGATGACCATGGCGCTGTTCTGGCTTGGCCTGTACATCGTGGTCAACCTGACCTCCATCCTCTATCTCGGTGCGATTGCGATCAGCAGCATTTCCGGCTTGAGCGTGGGCGCCTGCATGCTGTTCCTGGCGGTGTTCGCGACGGTCATTACGCTGGGCGGCATGAAGGTGATCGGCTATACCGACGTGATCCAGGTGGTGTGCCTGGTGATCGGCGGCCTGGTGACGACCTGGATCGCGCTGGACCTGGTGGCCGGCCTGGGCGGCGGCAAGGGCGCGCTGCACGGTACCACCGAGCTGTTCGCCCGTGCCCGCGGCCATTTCGACATGGTGCTGACGCGCGACCATCCGAGCTATATGGACTTGCCCGGCCTGAGCATCCTGCTGGGCGGCATCTGGATCGCCAACCTGAATTACTGGGGCTGCAACCAGTACATCACGCAGCGCGCGCTGGGCGCGGACCTGCCGACCGCGCGCAAAGGCCTGCTGTTCGCAGCATTCCTGAAATTGCTGATGCCCGTGATCGTGGTGCTGCCCGGTATTGCGGCTTTTGCGCTGGACCAGGCGGGTGCGCTGGGCGGCGCCTTGCGCCAGGGCGGCGAGCTGAATCCGGACCGCGCCTATCCGACCCTGCTGGCATTGCTGCCGGACGGCTTGCGCGGCGTGGCATTCGCGGCATTGACTGCGGCCGTGGTGGCTTCGCTGGCTGGCAAGGCAAACAGTATCGCCACCATTTTTACCCTGGATATCTATCGTAAGAAATTTGCACCCGCAGCGAGCGAAGAGCGCATGGTGTGGGTCGGCCGCCTTACCGTGGTGGCGTCGATGGCAATTGCGGTGCTGATCGCACCGATGCTGGGCATCGACAAGAAGGGCGGTTTCCAGTACATCCAGGAATACACCGGCTTTGTTTCGCCAGGCATCCTGGCCATGTTCCTGCTTGGGTTCTTCTGGAAGAAGGCGACCAATGCAGCCGCCATGTTCGCGACCGTAGGCGGGCTGGTGTTCTCCATCATCCTCAAGTTCCTGCCGGCGATGATGGACTTGCACTTCCTGGCGCCGATCGGCTTCGCGGCCGATAACGGCAGCGGTGTCTACGAGATCCCGTTCATTGACCGCATGTTCCTGGTGTTCTGGGCCGTGGTGGCGGGCATGGTGCTGATCAGCCTTATGGGACGGCGCGACGGCGAAGCAAAAGCCATGGTGGTCGACCGCCAGTTGTTCCGCGTCGACCGCGGCTTCGCCATCGGATCGGCCGTGGTGTGCGTGCTGCTGGCCGTTATCTATGGAGCACTCTGGTAATACAACGAATCACATATAAAAACTACGGAGAAAATAAAAGAATCATGAAGCAGAAGAAAATCAGTTTGCTGGTGAAGTCGCTGTTCCTGCTGCCGGCAATTCCGGCCGCTTTCGCGCAGCAGGCCGAAGAGCCCTCGGTCCAGAAGGTTACAGTTTCCGGCATCCGCGCTTCGGTGCGCAGTGCCCTGAGCGTCAAGGAAAATTCGAACAGCATGGTGGAAGTGGTCGCTTCCGAAGATATCGGCAAGCTGCCGGATACCACCATTGCCGAATCGCTGGCCCGCCTGCCAGGCCTGGCAGCCGGGCTGGATCGCGGCAACGCCAGCCAGATCGTGGCGCGCGGCATGGGCGAGCGGTTCATCGGAGCCACCTTGAATGGGCGCGAGCTGGCTTCGTCCGAGCCGAACCGCGCTGTGCGCTTCGAGCAGTTCCCGTCCGAATCGCTGTCCGGCGCCATCGTCTACAAGACCCAGAATGCCGACCTGGTGGAAGGCGGCGTCGCCTCCAGCATCGACCTGCAAACCGTGTCGCCGCTCAAATATAGCGGCCGCCAGGCTTCACTGAAGGCGGACGCACTGTACTACCCGGAAGCGCGCGACCTCGATACCAAGGCGGTTCGCCCGCGCCTGGGCGGCATCTACATCGACCAGTACGCCGACAAGAATGTCGGCGTGGCGCTGGCCTTCAGCTACCAGAAGCAGCCTTCGGTCGAGAAGCGCAAGAACCACTGGGGCTTCAATGAGGATCACTCGGCCGACATCAATGGCGACGGCAAAGTGGACAAGACGCCATGGGGCTTTGAGACTGAACTGAAACGCGGCACCAATGAGCGCGGCAGCGTGCTGGGCAAGGTGGAATGGAAGGCCAGTCCGGATGCGCTGGTGACCGCCGACGTGTACTACGCCAAGAACAGGATCCGCGAACCGGCCATGTCGCACTGGACCGGCGACCTGGGTAACTGGGATGGCTGGCAGAGCGCCAGTTATTCGAACCTCGATATCCGCAACGGCTATGTGGTTGGCGCCACCGTGAACAACGTGGGCCTGACCACCAACAGCACGCTGTGGACGCAGGACATGGACAACCTGGCCGCGGGCTTGAACGGCAAGTTCAATGTCGGGGAATGGAAAGTGGATGCCGATATCGCTACGTCCTCGGCCGGCCGCGACAGCCAATGGCGCGACGTGCGCCAGTTTTCCCTGAATCCCGGCACCATCAAATGGGCTTTCACGGGCGACGAAAGCCAGGACTTCAGCTTCAGCCACGATTCGGGCAACCCGGCTGCCTTCGGTAACCCGACCCTGTACGTCGATACCGACGGCCACGTTGAAGACCGCCTGACCTCCGCGCAACTGAGCGCCTGGCGCCCGCTCGATGCCGGCGTGGTAAGCCGCATCAAGTTCGGCGCACGCTTCGCCGACCGCGAGAAAAAATACCACCAGACCACCTGGAACCTGCCTTCCAATAGCGCCATCCCGGACTCGGCCTACGAAACGGTGAACGTATCCGGCTTTGCACCTTTCATCGTGCTGAAGGACTTCACGGGCGCCGCCACCAGCCTGTGGGGCGCCAACGCCTTCAGCCCGGCTGGCCGCACCCCGACCGCAAACGACTTGCTGGCCGGCTGGAAAGTCAAGGAAAAGAACAGCAGCGTCTATGCCCAGGCCGACCTGGAGGGCGAATTGTTCGGCAAGACCTTCCGCGGCAATGCCGGCGTGCGCGTGGCGCACACCAGGCAGACCGGCACCGGCATGGAGTCGATCAACGGCGCCGCGCCAACCGCGGCGGAAGGCGGCGCATCGTACACCCGCGTGCTGCCTAGCGTGAACCTGATCTTCAACCTGGACCAGGCGCAAAAGCAGCAGCTGCGTTTCAGCGTGGCGCGCGCCATGTCGCGTGCGCCGATGGATGAAATGCGCGCATCGCGCCAACTGGCGGTCGACACCAATCCAGGATCGCAGCAGCCGATTACCGGCAGCGCCGGCAATCCGGGCCTGCTGCCGATGATGTCGAACCAGGTCGACCTGTCGTGGCAGTATTACTTCGAGAAAGGCTCGCTGCTGTCGGCTGGCGTGTTCTACAAGAAGGTGTCGGACTACATCGGTATCACCACCGACGACACCACGGTCAACGGCCGTGCTGCAACCCTGACCCGTTCCGTGAACGGCAAGGGCGGCAATGTGCGCGGGCTGGAGCTGGTGGCACAGCATGCCTTCACCAGCCTGCCGGCGCCGTTCGACGGCCTGGGCGTGGCTGCGAACTTCTCGTACAACGACAGCGACATCAAGGAATACACCAACGATTACCCGATGGTGGGCCTGATGAAGCGTAACGGCGGCCTGACCCTGTGGTACGAAAAGGCCGGTTACGAAGCACGCCTGTCGGCCAACTACCATAGCGCCTTCGTACGCATGCCGCGCTGGACCGCCGGCTACATGATCGAGAATCCAGCCGAGACCTATGTCTCCGCCAACTTCTCGAAGTGGCTGACCCCGCAGTTGCAACTGCGCCTGGGCCTGGACAACATCACCAACCAGAAAGTGGTGGAAACCCAGTCCAATAATCCCTACATGCAGAACGTGATGGAATATGGCCGCCGCTACAACCTGGGCCTGAGCTACAAGTTCTGATTGAGGCATGCCGATGATCCGCAACACACTTTGCCTGGCCGCGATGGCTTTCGTTCACGCTGCCCAGGCCGGGCAGGTGCTGGCAGTCGACGCCAGCGCTCCCGCACCGGCGCCTTTGTCCGGCCATATCAAGATGGGCACTGCCGCCGCACCCGGCGGCCATGTGCTAGGCATTAACAACCAGTACCTGACGCGTGACGGCCAGCCCTGGCTGCCGGTGATGGGCGAATTCCATTATTCGCGCAGCCCGGCGGCTAGCTGGGAGTCCGAGCTGGCCAAGATGAAGTCGGCCGGCATCAACGTGGTGGCCAGCTACATCATCTGGAACCATCACGAGGAGAAGCAAGGGAAGTTCGACTGGAGCGGCAACCGCGACCTGCGGCGCTTTATCCGGTTGGCCAACAAGGCCGGGCTGGAGGTATGGATACGCGTCGGCCCCTGGTCGCACGCGGAAGTGCGTTACGGCGGCATTCCCGACTGGGTGGTGGACGCCATGCCGACCCGCCAGGACGACTCGCAATACCTGAAATACGTGGACCGCTTCTACCGCGAAATCGGGAAGCAGGTGGACGGCTTGCTGTGGAAACAGGGCGGTCCAGTCATCGGCGCGCAGATTGAAAACGAATACAACCTGGCCGGCCCGGGCCGGGGCGCGCAGCACATCTCCACCCTTAAAGGCATGGCGCTGAAGGCCGGCATCGATGTGCCGTTCTACACCGTGACCGGCTGGGACCAGACCCTGTACCCGTCCGGCGAAGTGGTGCCGGTGTTCGGCGGCTACCAGGACGAACCCTGGGCCACCAGCACCACCGAGCTGCCGCCGAAAGAAACCTACGCCTTCCGCTTCGACACGCGCGTCAGCGGTGACCTTGGTGCGCAAACCCGTGCCACGCAGCAGGGCACGGCGGAAACCGATATGGAGCGCACGCCCTTCCTCGGCGCGGAATACGGCGCCGGCCTGCCGGCCATGTATCGCCGCCGGACCCTGGTGTCGCCGGACGATATCGCTTCCACCCTGCCGGTGCAAATGGGCTCCGGCGTCAACCTGATGGGTTACTACATGTTCCATGGCGGCCGCAATCCGGTCGGCCTGACGACCATGGAAGAGAGTACCCGTACCGGCGGCTATAACGATACCCCGGCCATCAACTACGACTTCAATGCGCCGCTGGGGCCCGACGGGCAGCAGCGCGAAGTGCTGGCTTACCTGCGGCCGTTCCATTATTTCATGAACGACTTCGGCGCGCGGCTGGCGCCAATGACCGTGCGCAAACCGGCCGTGGTGCCGGCTGGTCCGGCCGACCTGTCGAGGCCGCGCTGGTCGGTGCGCAGCAAGGGCGAGCAGGCCTTCCTGTTCTATAACGGCCATATCCGCCAGTATGCGCTGCCGGAACTGAAGCAAGTACAGTTCGACGTAAAACTGGCCGGACAGTCGGTGAAACTGCCGCGCCAGCCGGTGGACGTGGCTGCCGGCAGCTACTTCTTCTGGCCAATCAATTTCGACCTGGATGGCTACCGACTGCGCTACGCTACCGTGCAACCGGTGGCGCGCCTGGAACGCGGCAAGGCGGGCAGCGTGTACGTCTTTGCGGCGCAGGATGGTATTACGCCTGAATTCGCGCTGGAGGGCGCGGCGCGCGGTTGCGTCAAGGCGGCGCGCGGACGGGTGGCCGATGCTGCGGCGGGGGTGCTGGTGGAGGGCGTCCAGCCAGGGCTCGATGCTGCCCTCACGCTGGACTGTGCCGGTAAGCGTCCAGTGACGGTGCTGGTCTTGTCGCAACAGCAGGCGCGCCAACTGGCGATCGGGCAGCTGCAGGGCGAGCGCCGCCTGGTCATCAGCGAGAGCCAGGCGCACTTCGCCGGCGGCCGGCTGGTATTGCGTTCCGCGGGCAGCCCTGCCTTCCGCGCCGCCGTTTTCCCGGCCTTGCCGCTGCCGCTCAAGGGCAGCACGGAGCTCAAGGTGCACGGCAAGGAGGGCCTGTTCCAGGTGGTCGAGGCAACGCTGCCGGCCCAGGCGCTGGCAGTATCGGCACGCGAGCTGCGCGCCGCACAACCGGTTCCGCCGATTAAAATTGGCGGCAACGCCAAGGCAGCAGTCCAGCCGGACGCGGAAGTCTTCGGCAATTCCGCCGCGTGGGAGCTGTCGCTCGGCTCGACCCGTCCGAAAGGGGTGGACGCGGCGCTGCTGGAGATCGATTTCACCGGCGACCTGGCACGCCTGTTCGACGGTACGCGCATGGTGGACGACTGGTATTACAACGGCCAGCGCTGGCAATTCGGCCTGAACAACCTGGCGGCGCGTGAGCAAAGTGCGCTGACGCTGACCGTGCTGCCGCTGCGCGCCGATGCGCCGATCTACCTGCCAAAGGAACACCGTCCGGCATTCAATGGCCAGGCGCAGGTGGCGCAGCTGCACGGGGTAAAAGTAACGCCGGTGTATCGTGTCGATATTGGCCGCTGAATGGAGTTTGGCATGGCATTGAAAATTGGATTGGTTGGCCTGGGCAAAATCGCGGTTGACCAGCATATTCCTGCGATTCGCGGCATCAAGGGGCTGCAGCTGGTAGCGGGTTGCTCGCCCGCCAGTGCGCCGGAAGGCGTGGTGCATTACCAGGACATGGGAAGCATGCTTGCGGCCCATCCGGAAATCGAGGCGGTGGCGATCTGCACCCCTCCGCAAGTGCGCCACCAGCTTGCCCGTGAGGCGATTGCAGCCGGCAAGCACGTGTTCCTGGAAAAGCCGCCGGCAGCAACGCTGGGCGAAGCCGCGTCCATCGCCGCCATGGCAGCCCGGCATGGCGTGACGGCGCTGGCAGGCTGGCACTCGCGCTTCGCCCCCGGTGTGGAAAGTGCACGCAACTGGATGCTGGCGCGTCCCATCAAGTCGATCCGGATCTGCTGGAAGGAGAACGTGCGGCAATGGCATCCCGGCCAGAAGTGGATCTTTGAAGCCGGTGGCATGGGGGTGTTCGATCCCGGCATCAACGCCTTGTCGATCCTGACCGGGCTCCTGGGCGGGCATGCACTGGTGCGCAAGGCGGCCTTGCACGTGCCATCCAACTGCAGCGCCCCAATCCAGGCCGAACTGGAGATGGTGAGTGGGCGCGGCGTCCCGATCGACGCGGAGTTCGACTTCCTGCAAGCGGGCCAGCAAACCTGGAGCATTTTCGTGGAATCGCTTGCCGGCGACAGCATGGCGCTGCACCTGGGCGGCCGCATCATGGAGGTGAACGGGAAGGTCGTGCTCGACGAGCCGGAGCGGGAATATCCGGCCATGTACGAGCACTTCCTGCGCCTGGTTGCTGTCGGCCATTCCGACGTCGACATCACCCCATTGCAGGCAGTGGCCGACGCCTTCCTGGTCGGCAAGATCACAAGCGCCGAGCCGTACTTCGAGTAAGGAACTCAGGCGAGCTGCCTGGCGCGTGCATTGGACAGGTAGATATTGTCCTTGGCCAGTGCCTGATTGGCGCCGACAGCGTCGGCCCATTCGCGCGTGGTCGTCACGGCTGCGAAATTGGAATGGAACACGACGCTGAAGATGCGGTGGATTTCTTCCGCCGTCGCGCGGCCGGCCGCATTCTCATAAGGCAGCGAACCGCTAGCGTCGGCCAGGTATTCCACCGCCAGCCCCATATGTGCCGCTTCGATGATGGTCGAAGCATTGCAGTTGTGGGTCATGTAGCCGGCAATCGTCAGCGTGTCGACCTGCTTGTCGGCGAGCCATTGCGCCAGGCCGGTGCCGGCGAAGCTGCTGGCCAGTTTCTTGTTGATGACAAGGTCGGCGCCCAGTGCCGCGACTTGCGGGTGTAGTTGCCAGCCATCCGAGCCCACCGCGAAAACAGGCGCACCGGCAGGCGTGTCGTGCTGCACCACCACCACCGGTATGCCGCTTTCGCGGGCCACTTTCATGGACTGGACAATATTGGGCAGCGATTGCTCGACCGGCGGGTATTCGATCGGCAGCTTGCCGGAGAAGTATTCGTTTTGTACATCGATCACGATCAGGGCGCGGCGTGGCATGGTATTTCCTCCATCAGGGTTGTTGATGGAAGAGATTCTGCGCCCGGCGCCATGTTTGCAACAGTGGCCCAAGAGACAACCTGCGATATAATCGGGTCATGCGTAAAAAAGTGGCCATTATTGCCTTCGATGGCATAACCCCGTTCCATCTTTCCGTGCCTTGCCTGGTTTTCGGCGGAGCGCACGCCGAGCATTTGTACGATGTCACGGTCTGCGCCGCCGAAAAGGGCCCCTTGCGCACGACCGCCGGCTTCGACATAGCAACGAGAAAAAGCCTGCGTGCGCTGGACGGCGCGGACATCGTCATCATGCCTACCTGGCACGACGACTGCCGCCCATCGCCGCCGTCGCTGTTGCAGGCGCTGCGGAAGGCCCACGCCCGCGGTTCGACCATCGTCGGCTTGTGCCTGGGCGCTTTCCCGGTGGCGGAAGCCGGCCTGCTTGATGGCCGCACGGTCACCACGCATTGGGCGTTTGCCGGCCAACTGGCCGAACGCTGTCCGCAGGTGAAGGTTGATGAGGAAGTTCTATACGTGGATGAGGGCGACGTATTGACGTCGGCCGGCGCGGCAGCGAGCCTGGATTGCTCGCTTTACCTGCTGCGCAAACTGCAGGGTGCCGACTATGCGAACATGGTGGCGCGCCGCCTGCTGGTGGCGCCGCACCGCGAAGGAGGGCAGGCGCAGTTCATCAACCGCCCGCTGCCGGTCACCGCCAGCGACGGCCGGCTGGCTCAGGTGCTGGACTGGGTGCAGCACCGGCTGGCGCAAGAGCATAGCCTGGATGCACTGGCGCAGCGCGCGGCCATGAGCCGCCGCAATTTTACCCGCCACTTCCGGCAGGCCACCGGCACCTCGTTCAAGCAATGGCTGCTGAACCAGCGCCTGGCCCACGCCCAGCGCATGCTGGAAACGAGCGATGCATCGATCGAAGCGGTGGCGCAGGCGGCAGGGTTCGGCAGCGCGCTATCGTTAAGGCAGCACTTCCGCGCCGCCTTCCATAGCTCGCCGTCGGCTTATCGCAAGCTATTTGACGCCTGACATATCCGGCAGGGTATGCGCGATGCCCTTGTGGCAGTCAATGCAGGTCTTTTCGCCGCTGGCCAGCTGGGTCGAGTGGGCATCCACCGCGCGCTTGCTCTGGCGCGTGAAGTCCATCGAATCGAACTGGTGGCAATTGCGGCATTCGAGCGAGTTGTTGGCCTTCATGCGCCGCCATTCATTGCCGGCCAGTTGGAGGCGGTGCCCTTCGAACTTCTCGCGGGTGTCGATAGTGCCGAACACCTTGCCCCAAACCTCCTTCGAAGCCTGCATCTTGCGGGCGATCTTGCTGGTCCACTCGTGAGGCACGTGGCAGTCGGAGCACTTGGCACGCACGCCGGTGCGGTTGGAGAAGTGGATGGTGCGCTGCAGCTCCGGATAGACGTTGTCGCGCATCTCGTGGCAGCCGGTGCAGAATTTCTCCGTGTTGGTGGCTTCCATGGCGGTGTTGAAGCCGCCCCAGAACACCACCCCCGCCACGAAGGAGCCGATCACCAGGAAGCCCAGGCTAAGGTGCAGGCTTGGGCGGCGCAGGACGTTCCAGTAGTTTTTGATCAGCCTGAACATGGAGCCTCCTTATTTGTGCTTGGCCGGTGCGGCAGGCGCGGCCTGGTTCAGCATCGTGTCGACGTCCTTGAACTGGTTCGGCACCAGCGGCTCGAGGTTCGTTTGCGGAACGTGGCATTGCAGGCAGAAGTAGCGGCGCGGCGACAGCTCGGCGAGGAAGTTGCCGTCACGGTTCTGAAAGTGCGTCACGCTGATCATCGGCGCCTGGCTTTCCTGGGTGCGGGTACGGGCGTGGCACATCATGCAGCGGTTGGCGCTCTTGTCGGTCTGGTAGCCCTCGATCTTGTGCGGGATGACGGGCGGCTGCATCGAGTAATTGCGTACGCGCTTGATGTCGCTGTTATCCGGATTCACCATCGGCGCCGGCTTGGTGGTTTCAGCCAGCGGCGTCGGGCCGCGCATATTGTCGAGGGCACGCGGCGCCGGCACCTGGGCCAGGACCGACAGCGGCAGCAGGAGGGCGAGGAGGAATGCAAATTTTTTCATGGCCATGGCTCCTAGACTTTGCGGATGCTGACTGCACACTTCTTGTAGTCAGTCTGCAAAGAGATTGGGCAGGTAGCGTCCAGCGTTACCTTGTTCACAAGCTGGCTGGCGTCGAAGAACGGGATGAACACCAGTCCGCGCGGCGGCCGGTTGCGGCCGCGCGTTTCTACGCGGGTCTGGATCATGCCGCGCCGCGACTTGACCTCGATCAGGTCGCCGCGCCGCGCGCCAAGTTCCTTGGCATCCTCCGGGTGCATGAAGCAGACCGCATTCGGCACGGCGCGGTACAGCTCCGGCACGCGGCGCGTCATGGTGCCGGTGTGCCAGTGCTCCAGCATGCGGCCGGTGGAGAGCCAGAACGGGTATTCCTTGTCCGGCGACTCGGCCGGCTTCTCGTAAGGCAGCGCGAAGATCACCGCCTTGCCGTCCGGATGGCCGTAGAAACGCACATCCTCGCCTTTCTTGACGTAAGGGTCCAGGCCTTCGCGGTAGCGCCAGCGCGTCTCCTTGCCGTCGACCACAGGCCAGCGCAGGCCGCGCGCCTGGTGGTAGGAATCGAACGGCGCCAGGTCATGGCCGTGGCCGCGGCCAAAGCTTGCGTATTCCTCGAACAGGCCTTTCTGCGGATAGAAACCGAAGGCCTTCGCTTCGTCGTTCTGGTAGCCCGTTTCGATCTGCGTGACCGGGAACTTGTCGACCTGGCCGTTACGGTACAGGACGTCGAACAGCGTCTTGCCCTTGTATGCCGGCATGGCAGCCAGCAGCGGCGCCGGCCACACTTCTTCCATCTTGAAGCGCTTCGAGAATTCCATCAACTGCCACAGGTCGGAACGTGCCTCGCCCGGGGCGCTCACCAATTGGTGCCAGAACTGGGTGCGGCGCTCCGCATTGCCGTAGGCGCCTTCTTTTTCCACCCACATGGCCGTTGGCAGGATCACGTCGGCCGCCGTGGTGCTGGCAGTCGGGTAGGGATCGGAAACCACGACAAAAGCATCCGGGTTGCGCCAGCCAGGCAGGATTTCGCCCATCACGTTCGGGCCGGCCTGCATATTGTTGTTGCACATGACCCAATAGGCATTCAGCTTGCCGTCCTTGAGCATGCGGCTTTGCAGGACCGCGTGGAAGCCCGGTTTGTCAGGGATGGTCCCCGGCGGCAGCTTCCAGATTTTTTCAGCAATCTCGCGGTGCTTGGGATTAGCCACCAGCATATCGGCCGGCAGGCGGTGCGAGAAGGTGCCCACCTCGCGTGCCGTGCCGCAGGCGGAAGGCTGGCCGGTCAGCGAGAACGGGCTGTTACCCGGCGAGGAGATCTTGCCCGTCAACAGGTGGATGTTGTACAGCAGGTTGCTGCACCAGGTGCCGCGCGTATGCTGGTTGAAGCCCATGGTGAAGAAGGAAGTCACCTTGGTCTTGGGATCGGCATACAGTTCGGCCAGGCGTTCCAGGCGGTCGCGCGAAACGCCGCTCAGTTTCGATACCGATTCCACGTCATAGGCGCTGACAAATTTTGCGAATTCCTCGAGCGAGCTCGGTTTGCCGCCGCCGACGTCGCCGGCATTGGCGGCCGCCTTTTGCAGCGGATGCTCAGGGCGCAGGCCGTAGCCGATGTCCTTGTTGCCCATCACGAAGCGGGTGTGCTTGTTGACGAAGTCCTTGTTGACGCGGTTGTTCTTGATGATGTAGTTGGCGATGTAGTTCAGGATCGCCAGGTCGGTCTGCGGCGTGAAGATGATGGGCTGGTCGGCCAGCTCGAAGCTGCGGTGCTCATAAGTCGACAGCACGGCGACTTTCACGTGCGGGTTGGACAGGCGGCGGTCGGTAATGCGGGTCCAAAGTATCGGGTGCATTTCCGCCATATTGGAGCCCCACAGGACGAAGGCGTCAGCCACTTCGATGTCGTCGTAGCAGCCCATCGGCTCGTCCATGCCGAAGGTGCGCATGAATCCCGCCACGGCGGACGCCATGCAGTGGCGCGCGTTTGGATCGAGGTTATTGGTGCGGAAACCGGCCTTCATCAGCTTGGAGGCGGCGTAGCCTTCCCAGATGGTCCATTGGCCGGAGCCGAACATGCCGACCGCGGTCGGGCCTTTTTCGTTCAGCACCTTCTTGAACTGCCTGGCCATTTCATCGAAGGCGGCATTCCACGTCACAGGCTGGAATTCGCCGTCCTTGGCGTATTTGCCGTTCTTCATGCGCATCAGCGGCTGCGTCAGGCGGTCGGCGCCGTACATGATCTTCGACAGGAAGTAGCCTTTGACGCAGTTGACGCCGCGATTGACTTCGGCGTTGATGTCGCCATGCGTAGCCACCACACGTCCGTCCTTGACGCCGACGTTGACCCCGCAGCCGACGCCGCAGAAGCGGCAGGGCGCCTTGCTCCATTTGAGCTGGGTCCTGGTAGCGTCGGTGACGACATTGGAGGCGGCGGCAGGCAGCTGGATGCCGGCGGTGGCGGCTGCCGTCATTGCGGCAGTCTGTGTGATGAAATCACGGCGAGTTTGTTTCATTGTAGTTCCTCGTCCATTGAGTTGGCGGGTTCGGCATGCTGGTAAACCAGGGTGACGTTGAGGACGCCGGGCAGGGCCCGGATGGCGTCCATCGCATCGAGCGTTCGGGGTGCGCTTTCCGCTTCGAGCGTGACGATCAATCGACCGTCAGCTTCAGCGGCGTGCACGATGCAGCGGGGCAGGATGGCTAGCTGGGCACGCACTTCCGCAACCTGGGCGGGAGTAGCGTGGACAATGATGCCGGCGATGTGGATTTCGGCGGCCATGATCATGCACCTGGCAGGCGGCCGGTGAGCATCTGGAACATCCAGATGATGAATCCATAGCCGCCTACTGTTGCTACCGCGAGGATCGGGGCAAGGACCACCGTCATGAACAGGAAGACCTTCAATTCTTGCGCCTTGGTGGCTGCGGGTTCTTTGTTTTCCATTTGTTCACCATTTTATGTAGAAAGGTGCATCGTTAAATTAGCGCAGATCAAGTGCTTTGTTTTATGCAAAACTATTTAGCTGCCGGGCGCGGGATGGCGAGTTCGATTACCACTCCATGTGCGCCGGCGGCAACCGGTCCGGCCTGGCCTTCCAGCGCCCCCGCTTGCGGCGTGGCGCTGCCGCTGGTCGATATCCGTGCTCCCACGATCAGTGGCCCTGCGTCGGCAAGGTGCTTGCCGGATGCCAGCGCGTTGCTGTCGTCAAGGGCGAACTGCAGCGGAAAACCGCTTGCCGGGCGCTTGATTGCCGCCAGCGGCATCGGCGATCCCACGGCGGCGCGGGCGTAAATAAAGAGCGTCTGGCCGGCCGAGGGTATCGCGCTGCCGGGCGCAAGCCGGATGGTGCCGGACAGGCGCGACGACGCCGTGCTGCCGGCCGGTGTGCTCGCTGCAGGCGCTGCCGCGTGCAGGCCCTGGCGCACGCGCGCTTCGGCGATGCCGGCTTGCGTCGAGCGGGCGAATTCCGAATCCTCGGGAACCAGCGGCAAGACGGCTTGCCATTGTTTCTCCGCGCGCGCGAAGTCGCCACGGGCGAAGGCCGCGCTGCCGGAGAGGGCGAGCGCTTTCGCTTGTTGCGGGTCGATGGCGAGCGAGCGTTCGACCAGGCGTTCCGGCTCGCCGGCCAATGCCCCGCCTTGCGCGGTGGCCAGCGCATCTGCATAGTCGGCCAATACGCCGGCGTCCTGCGGCAGCAGCGCGGCCAGGTGAGCGTAGGATTTGGCTGCATCTGCGTAGCGGTTCATCGCGCCGTAGGAGCGCGCCAGCATGTGCCAGCCGTCGATATCGTCGGGCTGTGTGCGAAGCCGCTCCGCCAGGCGCTCCACCATGGCAGGGATGTCTTCTTCCGACGGGCCATGGTCGGTTGGCGTAGCGGCAGCTGACAGCAGCTCCGGTGGCATGGCCAGCGCGTCCGGCCGGCCAACCTGCATATAAATGGCGACCGCCGCAGCCGGCAGCAGCACGGTGAGCAGCAAGGCAAGGCGTGTTTGCGGCCGCCGCACAATCGGCTCGCCCGATGCCGGCGCAGGATCGGCGACCACGGTGCTGTGCAGTAGCGGTGGTACGACGCAGCCGAGCGCAATGGCGGACATGACGGCGATGATGGCGATGAAGATGCTCATTGCTTGCCCTTCCAGAAGCTGCGCACCGCCACGACACCTGCCGCGAGCAGCAGCAGGGGGCCGAACCAGAGCAGGGCGGTGCTGGTGTTCAGGGGCGGTTCATAAAGGACAAAGTCGCCATAGCGCTGCACCATGAAGTCCACCACTTGCCGCTCGCTGTGGCCCTGGGCCAGTTGCTGGTGGATCTGGTCGCGCAGGTCGAGCGCCAGCGGAGCGTGCGAGTCCGCCAGGCTCTGGTTCTGGCATACCAGGCAGCGTAGCTCGCCGGCCAGCGTCATGGTGCGCGCGTCCAGCGAAGCGGCGCTTGTGGTGTCAGCCATTGGCCAGCTCCTTCACCATGCGGGCCACGCGTTCGCGCGCATCGGGCGCGGACAGCGGGCCGATATGCTTCATGCGGATAATGCCGCGACGGTCGATGACAAAGGTCTCCGGCACGCCGTAGACGCCGAAATCGATGCCGATGCGGCCGTCATGGTCGAACGCAATCTGGCGATATGGATTGCCGTTGTTTCGCAGCCAGCGCAGGGCGTCGTCGCGCTGGTCCTTGTAATTGAGGCCGATTACCGGAGCGTCGACGGCGCGCGACAGGTCCATCAGGTCCTTGTGCTCGATGCGGCAGCCCTCGCACCAGGAGGCCCAGACATTCAGCACCCATACCCGTCCCTGCATTTTGGCAGGCGAGACGGTGGCGGCAGGGTTATCCAGCAATTGCGCCGAGAATTGCGGTACGGGTTTGCCGATCAAGGGCGACGGCAGCTCGCGCGGGTTGCGCTGCAAGCCAATGCCGAGGAAGGCAAGAAGTACCGCGAACAGTCCGGCGGGAAGGATGAAACGTTTCATTGAGGCTCCTGCAGCAAGGGCATTGCCACCAGGGGCGGCACCGGCGCCGGCGACGAGGCGGGATGGCGAGCCTGGCGTGCGGCGCGATAGCGGCGATCGGACGCCGCCAGCAGGCCGCCGACGGCAAACAGCACGCATCCGCCCCAGATCCAGCCGACGAAGGGCTTGAGCTGGATGCGCAGCAGCCAGCGCCCGTCGCCAGCCGAATCGCCCAGCGATACGTACAGGTCGCGCATCAGGCTGCGTTCGATGGCAGCTTCGGTCATGGTGTCCTGTGCCACCGTATAACGGCGCTGCTCGGGATAAAGAAGCGCCACCGTCCGTCCCTCGCGCGCAACGGCCACGCTGGCGCGCAGGGCGGTATAGTTCGGCCCGCGCGTGTCTTCCAGCTTGTGCAAGGTGAAGCTGTACTCACCGAGCGACGCTTGCTGGCCGGGTGCCAGTACCACGTCCTGCACCAGTTCATGCCCCTTGACCATGGTGACGCCGATCACGAACACCGCCAGGCCGGCATGCGCCGCGAGCATGCCCCACCAGGAACGGGGCTGGCGCGCCAGGTTGCCGCGTTGCTGCAGCAATTGCCAGCCGGTGCCGAGAAGAATCCACGCGGCGAGCAGCAGGCCGAGCGAAGACATCACGGAACCGCGCGCCATCAGCGCGGCGCCGAAGCCAACGCCGAGCGCAATGGCGGCCGGCCAGCGCAGGCGGCGCGCCAACTGCGCCAGCGTCCCGTTGCGCCAGCGCGCGAACGGGCCTGCTGCGACCAGCAGAAGCACCGGCAGCATCATGGGTACCAAGACTTTTTCAAAATAGGGCGGGCCAACGGAGATCTTGCCGGCGCCGAGCGCGTCCAGCACCAGCGGGTACAACGTTCCAAGCAGCACCGTGCCCGTCGCCGCCAGCATCACCACGTTCTGCAGCAGCAGCAGCGATTCGCGCGACAGCGGCGAAAACACGGTGCGCTGGCGCAGCCGCGGCGCCCGCCATGCGTACAGCAGCAGCGAGCCGCCGACCACCACGGCCAGGTAGGCCAGGATAAAGGCGCCGCGGCGCGGATCGGTGGCGAAGGCGTGCACTGACGTCAGTACGCCGGAGCGCACCAGGAAGGTTCCCAGCAGCGACAGCGAAAACGCCAGGATGGCCAGCAGTGCGGTCCAGCTGCGGAAGGTACCGCGCTTTTCCGTCACGATCAGCGAGTGCAGCAGCGCCGTGCCGACCAGCCAGGGCATGAAGGAAGCGTTTTCCACCGCATCCCAGAACCACCAGCCGCCCCAGCCCAATTCATAATAGGCCCAGAAGCTGCCCATGGCGATGCCCAGGGTGAGAAAACTCCACGCCGCCAATGCCCAGGGCCGGGACCAGCGCGCCCACGATGTATCGAGCCGGCCGCCCAGCAAGGCGGCGACGGCAAAGGCAAAGGTCACCGAGAAGCCGACGTAACCCATATACAGCAGGGGCGGGTGCGCGATCATGCCGGCGTCCTGCAGCAGGGGATTCAGGTCGTTGCCATCCGGCGCCGCCGGCAGCATGCGCAGGAACGGATTGGAGGTCAGGATCAGGAACAGCAGGAAGCCTACGGCCACCAGGCCAAGCACGCCGACCAGGCGCGCCTGCACCTCGCGCGGCAGCTGCTGCGACAGGAAGGCTGCGGCAACAGTCCATGCCGACAGCAGCCATGTCCACAGCAGCAGGGAACCTTCATGCCCGCCCCAGGCCGCGCTCAACCGGTATTGCCACGGCAGCAGCGTGTTCGAATGCTGGGCCACATAGCGCAGCGAAAAGTCGTTGGCGTACAAGGCGTAGAACAGGCAGCCGAAAGCCAGCGAACTGAAAATGAACTGCCCCGCTGCGGCCGGCCGCGCCAGCGCCATCCAGCGCACGTCGCCACACTGCGCTCCCGCCAGCGGCAGGAAACCCTGCACAGCCGCCAGCAGCAATGCCAGCACCAGCGCGAAATTGCCTGCTTCGGCGATCATGGCAAGCCTTTCAGGGACGCCGGTGCACGGCCTTGTTCCAGCGCGTGCGCTGCTTCCTTCGGCATATAGTTTTCATCATGCTTGGCCAGCACTTCCTGCGCCAGGAACAGCGCGCCCTGGCCCAGGCGTCCTTGTGCCACGGCGCCTTTACCTTCCTTGAACAGGTCGGGCAGCGTGCCCTGGTAATGCACCGGTACCTTCTGCACATTGTCGGTAATGACGAAGCTGACGGTCAGGCCGTCGTCCAGGCGCCGCACGCTGCCTTGTTCCACCAGGCCGCCGATGCGGAAAATGCCGCTGCGCGGGGCGGCACCGGCCGCCACTTGCGAGGGCGTGAAAAAGAACACCAGGTTATCGCGGAAGGCGGACAGCACCAGCGTCGCTGCGATACCGCATGCGGCCAGGCTGGCGCCGATCAGGGCGAGGCGTTGGCGACGCGGCTTCATGCTGTACCTTCTTCGTTAGTGCTGGCGACGGCGGCCTGCGCCTCGCGCTCGCGTCGTGCCAGCGCCCATACCTCCAGCATCATCAGTCCAGATACCACGCCAAACGAGCCCCATACATAGGAGCCGTAGCCGCCCATGGCAATGAAGTCCTGCAAGCTATGCCAATTCATTTCGTCCTCCGGCGCAGCCAGGCAGCGCTGCCGTGCCGTTCCAGCACGATGCAGCGGGCGCGGCGCAGCGCGACTGCAATCCCATAACACCAGAATGCCGCCACCATCAACAGCATTGCGGCCAGCATGGCAGGCGCCATGGTTGGAGCGTTGCCAAGCGTGACGGACGGCCCCTGGTGCAGGGTGTTCCACCAATAAACCGAAAAATAGATGATCGGGATGTTCACGGCACCGACCAGGGCCAGTACCGCAGCAGCGCGATCGGCGCGGCGCGGGTCGGCGATCGATGCGTGCAGTCCCATATAACCAAGATAGAGGAACAGCAGGATCAGCTCCGACGTCAGGCGCGCATCCCATACCCACCAGGCACCCCAGGTCGGTTTGCCCCACAGGGCGCCAGTCCATAGCGCGAGGAAAGTGAACAGCGCTCCGGTCGGGGCCAATGCGCTGGCCATGATCGACGAGACACCGGTGTGGTAGGCCAGTCCGAACCCGGCCCATCCCGCCATCGCCATATAGATCAGCATCGACATCCACGCCGCGGGCACGTGGACAAAGATGATGCGGTAAGCGTCGCCTTGCTGGAAATCGGTCGGGGCGACCAGCAGGCCGATAAGCAGGCCTGCCAACCCTGTCAGGACGCCGAGCGCCGTAAACCACGGGATCAGGCGGCCAGCCAGGTAATGGAAATTGCGGGGGGAGGCGAAAGTGAATACCGTGAGGCGGCGCTTAGCGCCGTTTGCGGTGGAATAATACGGTTGATTCATATGCTGAACTCCGTCCTACTCGTGTGCGATCCGCAGCGCTGCGGCAGTAGCCCATGGCGCAGCAGCCAGCGACCCGGCCAGCAGGGCGCCCAACAACATCAGGTGGGGCGCACTGCCGGTACCGTCACCGGCGGCTACAACTGCGGAACTACCAAGAATTAATAAGGGAATATACAGAGGCATCAATATCAGCGCAACAAGGACACTGCCGCCACGCGCGCCCAGCGCCAGGCCGGCGCCAATGCTGCCCAGGAGGCTCAGGACCGGCGTGCCAAGCAGCAGCCCAAACCACAGCACGCCCATTGCCTCGGCTTCGAGCCCGTACTGCAAGGCCACCAGCGGCGCCAGTACCAGCAGCGGCAGGCCGGAGGTCAGCCAGTGCGCCAGCACCTTGGCCAGCACCAGGATTTCCAGCGGTAGCGGCGACAGCAGCAATTGTTCGAGCGAGCCGTCTGCATGGTCGTCGGCGAACAGGCGTTGCAGGCCAAGCAGGGAGGCCAGCAAGGCGGCTACCCATACGATGCCGGGCGCCACGCTGCGCAATAGTTTGGAATCCGGGCCGATCGCCAGCGGGAACAGCGTTGTCGTGACAAGGAAAAAGCCCAGCGGCATCAGCGCATCGCTGCGCCGCCGCAGGGCGAGCAGCAGGTCGCGCTGCATCAACTGGCGGGCCGCTTTCAGCATGCTGCGTCCAGCTGCAGCCGGCGTGCGCCAGGCAGGGCCGGGTCCTGGTGGGTGGTCAGTACCAGCATGCCGCCGCGCGCGCAATGCGCCTGCAGGATCCCGCCGACTTGTGCGGCGGAGTCCTGGTCCAGGGCCGCCAGCGGTTCGTCGAGGATCCACAAGGGGCGGGCAGGCGAGAGCAGCAGGCGGGCCAGGGCCACGCGCTTGCGCTGGCCTTGCGACAGCAGGCGCACCGGGCGCTGGGCTTCCGCCTTCAACCCAATGGCATCGAGCGCCCGCAATGCATCGACGCGGCTGCATCGTTCACCGGGCAGGCCGCCCAGCGCCAGGTTTTCCCATGCCAGCAGGTCGGGCTTCAATCCGTCCGCATGGCCGATGTGGAGCAATTGGGAATGATAATGCGCGCGCGTGGCGAGGATAGGCTGGCCCTCCCAATGCACTGCGCCACGGTCGGGCAGGGCGAGTCCGCACAGGGAGCGCAGGAGGGTGGTCTTGCCGCTGCCATTGCGGCCCTGCACCCAGAGCGCCTCGCCGGCTTGCAGCGAAAAGCTGACGCCCGCAAACAAGGTGCTGCGGCCGCGGCGGCATGTGAGCTGTTGACAGGTCAATCCCATGAATCCCTCATTGAAGTGGCGATCATGCTATCACCCGTATGTTCGCTTGCCAGGGCCGAATTGACAAATCTATAATCTAGATCATGTTTCCCCGAAATTTTGTACGCTTCCTGGTTTTTTCCCAGTTTGCTGTATCCATCCCATTGTTTGCCGCCGAGAGCGAAGAGCCAAAACGCCGCAGTATCGCGGTGCACGTGGCGCCGCAGGCGCTTTCCCTGCAGCTCGATGGCCGCCTCGACGACGCGGCCTGGCAGCTTGCGCCGGTCAACTCGCGCTTCTATCAATACCAGCCGGAAGATGGGCGCGAGGCGCCGGGACACCTGCGCACGACGTTGCGCGTCCTGGTAGACAAGGACGCGCTGGTGTTCGGCATCCGGGCCTGGAACGGCGACCCGAAGACCCTGAACGGCACGCTGGCGCGGCGCGACAAGGTCGACCGCGACCAGGATTTCATCGGCATCTGGATTGACCCGACCGGCCATGGCCGCTCGGCGCAATTCGTGCGCGTCAACGTCGCCGGCGTCATGAGCGACGGCATCTACCGCGCCGACGAAGACGAGGAAGACCTTGGTCCCGACTACCCGGTGGAGAGCGCAGTCCACCTGCTGCCCGATGGCTATACGATGGAAGTGCGCTGGCCGCTATCGAGCCTGCGCTTCCCGTACGGCGAAGGCAAACCGTGGCGCCTGATGCTGGAGCGCAGCGTGCCGCATGAAGACAATATGCTGCTGCTTAGTGCACCGCTGAAGAAAGAGTCGCTGCATTTCATCGCCGAGATGGAGGAAATCGACGGCATGGCACAGGTGCTGCCGACGGTGCAGGACAAGGCATTCTGGGAATTCCGCCCCGAGCTCACGCAGCGATTCAAACGCGACTACGGCAAGAGCAGCAGCCGGACCAGTCCTGGCATGGACATCAGCGCCCGTCCGCGCGCCGACTGGGTTTTCAACGCCACGCTGAATCCCGACTTCTCGCAGGTGGAGATCGACGCCCCGACCAGCAACGGCACCAACCGCATTGCATTGAGCCTGCCGGAAAAACGCGGCTTCTTTCTTGAAAGTGCCGACGTGCTGGGAATGCGCCTGCCGGCGTTCTACTCGCGCACGGTGGCCGATCCGCGCTGGGGCATGCGCGCCACATGGCGCGGCGCCGACGCAGATGCCACGGCATTGGCGCTGGACGACCGCGCCGGCGGCGTAGTGATGCGCGGCAGCCCCTACGCAACGCAGGAACACGCCAGTGCCGGCGACAGCAAAGTGACGTTGCTGCGCGCCCGCAGCCATGGCGAGGAAGCCGTAGCCGGCGTCTTCCTGTCCGACCGCGATTACGGCGCCGGTGCGCGCAACAGCGTGTTTGGCACCGACGGCCAATGGCGTACTTCGGCCAATGGCGACGGCCATCTGCAGCTCGCGTGGACGGCCATGGCGTCGCGCACCACCGCCCAGTTCGACGGCGAGGGGCAAGCCTTGGCCAGCGATGCGCGCAACAGCGGCTATGGTTACGGCAGGTTGAATTACAGTTCCGACGATTGGTCGAATGTCGCGCAGCTCGAAGTCATCGGCAGCAACTTCGCCAACGATAACGGATTCGTGCCGCAGGCCGGCATTATCAAGGGCGATGTCGAACTGAATCGCCGCACGGGAGCGCGCGACCTGGCGCTGTTTGAAGCCTACGAGACGGAGCTGCACCTGGGGTTGCATGAAATCCGCACCCTGTCGCACGAAACCGTCCAGCGCTGGGTACGTCCCGGCATCTGGTTCTATGCCGGCCACCAGACCCGCTACTGGGCCGAACTTGGCTTCGACCGCCAGCGCGGACGCACCGGCGCAAAGCTGCACCAGACGCCAGCGGCACACATGGGCATTGAAAGCACGCCATCTTCATGGTTCGTCAAGCTGAAAGGCGAACTGACGCTGGGCCGCCAGCTCGATGTGGAAGCGGACCAGGTGGGGCAGGGCGGCAACCTGGAACTGGAAGCGAACCTGCGCTTTCCGCTGCCGGCCGGCTGGAGCCTGGAATCGGACCACCGCTGGAACCGTTCCTGGGTCAAGCACCGCAGGCTACAGGATTTCAGCGATACAGGATGGCGCTGGGTCGGCACCCTGCATGCCACGCAGCGCGACGCCTTGCGCATGATCGTGCAGAACACCGCCTCGGGGCGCCAGGACCTGGCGCCGCAATTGCTGGAGCCATGGAGCGAGCGATACCGCCACCGCTCGCTGCTCTACAAGCGCACCACCCGGCACGACCGCATCGTTTCCATCGGCGCCACGACAGACGCCAACGGCGCCCTGCCAGGATCCAGCAAAGGCCTGACCCTGAAAGTTCAGTGGGGAATCTAAATTCGGTGCCAGGTCTGTCAATCGGACACCGGTGACGCACCTTTGCGCCAGATCAAGACGCAGTGATAATTGAGGCGCGCGCAAATGACGTGTGTGGCATTTGCGCGCGTATTGAGATAGATCAAAGGTCAGGTCCCGCTGTCCAAATGACAGACCTGGTACCGACTTTGGCACCGACTTTTGGCACCGATTTCTAGAAGCTGCGGGTCAGGCTGACCGACAGGGTGCGGCCGCGGCCGGCATACTGTCCGGACGGGTCTTTATAGTCAATCTTTTGCCCGGCAGTAGCCGGGTAATTGGTGTTGACCGACTGCGGGTAGTAGCCGACGTACTGGCGGTCCGCCAAGTTCTCGATGCCGATACCCAGCTTGCCCCATGGGGAATCGTAGCTGGCCGCCAGGTCGATCAGGGCGTAGCCGTTGAAGTGTTCTTCCAGCTGGGTCGTATTCACTTTGCGGCCGATATTGATGTCGCGGTCGAATAGCGTGCTTGCCTGCAGGCGCAGGTTCGCTTTCGGCATGAATTGCCAATTGGTGCCGGCGACCAGCTTGTCCGGGCCTTGCGAGCGTGCACCCAGTTGCACGTCCATCGGGGCGCCGGCGGTGGTGGCGGTCTTGCCCATCGTGCGGGCATAGGATCCGAAGGCCGACAACTGCTTCGACGCGCGCAGCTCGCCGGATACTTCCCAGCCGCGCACGGTGGTTGGTACCCGGTCCAACTGGCCGATGCCGGCGGAATTCACACGCAGCGCCGTGCCAAGCTTGGAGCGCGAATCGTAGACCGAGGCGCCGAGGCTGCCCATGGCGCCGCGCCAGTTCACGCCGATCTCGTTATTGCGCGTGATGACCGGTTCCATGTCAAACAGCTTGTCGACCGATTGACCCGGCTTGTTGACTGCGCGAAGTACCAGGCCTACGTCCGGCAGGCCGAAACCCTCGGCGCTGGAGACGAAGGCGGACCAGTTCTGGCTGAATCGCCACACTGCGCCAATGTTCTTCACGTTCTTGGTGAAGGAGCGCTCGCCGCCTTGCACCAGGCGGTTGCCGTAGGCGGCCAGGGTGGTGTAGGTGTCGACATTCAGCTTGGCGTCTTCGTGGCGGATGCCGCCGCGCACGGTCAGCTGGCCGATTTCATATTCAAGCTGGGTGAACGGGGCCAGCGACGTGAAGTCGAGGGTCGGCACCCAGGTGCGCCCGGTGGCTGCCAGCCATTGCTTGGTGCGGTCGCGCAGGTAGTCCAGGCCGGCGGTGAATTCGAGGCCTTTGAGCAGGGTGTCGGGGCGTACATAGGTCAGCTTGGCGCCGTATTTGTCGGCCACCACTTCGGACTGGTCGTACAGCTTGGTCACAGGCAGGATCCTTACGTCCTGGAAGGTGGAGGTATTGGTGGCGCCGTACAGCGATGCGAAGTCCTGCTTGAACAACTGCGCATTGAAACTTCCGCCCAGCAGGGCATTATGGCGGTATTCCAGGCTGGTGGTTTCGACTTTATTGCGCGGCGGTGCACCTTCCGGCCGGCCTGGCCTGGAGCTGGTCGGGGTGCCGGTCGCGTAGACGGCATCGACCGGCGCGTAATCGCCGTCGCCTTCCATGCGGAAGCGGTTGACGGTCAGTTGCAGGCGCTGGTCGCCGAAGTTCTTGCCGATCTTGAAGAACAGGTCGGTGCCCTCGGAATCCATGGTGTCGCCTTGCACCGCTTCGATGCCGAGCGGGCGGCCCTTGCCGTCGTAACCGAGGCCGCGTTGCTGGACGCTGCCGAATGCCAGCAGGTCGAAGTCGCCGGATTTGTGCTGCAGGGTGTAGCCGGTTTTCCAGTCCAGGCTGTCGTGCCGCAGTTGGGAGGACATGCGCACATTGACCGACTGGGTCGTGCCTTCCGCTTTCGGCGACTTGGTAATGTAGTTGACGATGCCGCCGGTGGCGCCCATGCCCTGCATGGCGGAAGCGCCGTTGATCACTTCCACCCGTTCGATGATGGCGGTATCGGCCACATAGCCTTCACGCATGCCGCCGCGCAGCGGGTTGGTTTGCGGCACGCCGTCCAGCAGGATCAGGGCGTTGCGGCCGCGCAGCGATTCGCCGGTGGAACTCATTTTCTGGCGGCTTGGTGCGTAGCCCGGAATGTAGGCGGCCAGTGCGGCGGAAGGGTCGTCGGCCACCAGGTACTGGGCTTCGAGTTCGCGTTGCGAAATCACGGTCACCGCGCCTGGGATCTTGTCGACGCTCTTGCTGTTGCGGGTTGCCGTTACGACCACTTCCTTTATCGGCTCCTCGGCGCTTTGTGCCATTGCTGCACTCCCGGACAGGGCGAGGCAGGCCAGTGCGACGGCACGGGTGAGGGGATTCAGCGCGGTCATAAAGTGACTCCTAAACAGAAAGATACAAAAGAAGGCAGCAATGATAATCATTCTCATTTATAATTTCAAACACTTTATTGCTGACACAAAAAATGCTGACCGGTTTGCTGCGTGCGCGGCTGCGCGATATTCACCTGTATGTGTCCCTGGTGTTCGGGGCGATCTTCGTCATGGCCGGCCTGACAGGAGTGCTCATTGCGTGGACCCATGAGCTGGATGGGGCGCTGAATCCGCGCCTGCTGCATTCGCGCAGCGCGGGCGACAAGGCCGATGCCGCGCCAACACCGGCCCAGGCGCAGGCTGCCTACGAGCGCCTGGCCGCCGAGCCCGGCTATGGCAAGCCGAGCATGCTGATGCTGCCGTTCGAGTCAGATGGTGTCTATGTGGCCTGGTACCGCAAGCCGAACAGGGACAAGGGCAGCTTCGACAACGAGGTTTCGCGCCAGGTCATGCTGGACCGCTATACGCTGGAAATCCTGGGCGAGCGCAATTACGGCGAAATCGGCTTGTCGCGCGAGCTGTTGATGCCGACCTTGTTCCAGTTGCACCGCTACCTGCTGGCCGGCGACGTCGGCAAGACCGTGATCGGCATCAGCGGCCTGCTGCTGACGGTCACGTCGCTGATGGGCTTTGCGCTGTGGTGGCCGAAGCATACGCTGGCCAGCTTGCGCAAGTCGCTGAGCGTGCGCGGCGCGCTGGCTTCGCGCCAGTTCAATTATAGCTTCCACCGTTCGGCGGGCTTTTTCATGACGCCGGTGCTGGCGGTGCTGGGCTTTTCCGGCCTGGCGATGAACCTGCCGGACTGGGTGCGGCCGGTGGTGGGCGCTGTGGCGACACTCGAGCCTAACGCCAAGATGGCCAACGGCCCGGCCGAAGGCCGCAAGCCGATCAGCGTGGCCACGGCGCTGGAAGCCGCGCAGCAGCGCGTGCCCCAGGGGCGCCTGACGCGCGTGTCGTTCGGCTCGGCGAAAACACCGTTCGAAATCCGCATGCGCCAGCCGGGCGAGGTGCGCGAGGGCGACGGCAACACCCGCGTCAGCGTGGATGCCTTCAGCGGCAACGTCCTGCGCCTGCGTGATCCGCTAAATGCGGCGGCGGGCGACACCTTCCTCAACTGGCAGTTTCCGCTGCATTCAGGCGAGGCATTCGGGCTGGTGGGTCGGGTGCTGGTGTCGTTCAGCGGGCTGGCGCCGTTGGCCTTCATGATTACCGGCCTGGTGTTATGGCTGGGCCGGCGCGCCATGCGCCGCAAAGCCCATGCCATTGCTGAGACAGCTAGCATAAAAGAAGCTAAAAAAATTGCCAAGCGGGCACAGATGCGCCACACTGAAAGCTGTGAAAATGTGTGAGATTTCGTGGCCGCGGCATGATGAGTGCACTGAACCTGAATCCGGCAATATTGCTGGAGATCATCAATCTTCAAACTGATATTGCCCGCCAGGGCCTGGACCTTGGCGGCGTGATGCAGCTGGTCTGCCAGCGCGCCGGCGCCCTGTGCGGCGCCACGGCCGCTGTGGTGGAACTGGCCGAAGGCAATGAAATGGTGTACCGCGCCGCCGCCGGTGTGGCCGAAGGCGCGCTCGGGCTGCGCCTGAAACGCGATGGCAGCCTGTCCGGCCTGTGCGTGGCGCAGGACAAGATCCTGCAATGCGACGATGCCGAAACCGATCCCCGCGTCGACCGTGCCGCTTGCCGCAAGGTCGGCCTGCGTTCGATGCTGGTGGTGCCCTTGCGCCATGAGGGCGAGACGGTCGGCGTGCTGAAAGTCGGCGCACCGCACGTTAACGCTTTTGACGCCTACCAGGCGCAGATCCTGGGCCTGTTGTCGGAACTGATTGGCGCCGCCATCTACCATGCGGTGCAGTTCGAATCGAGCGACCTGTATTACCGCGCCACGCACGACGCGCTGACCAGCCTGGCCAACCGGGCTTTGTTCTATGACCGTTTGCGCCAGCAACTGGCGCAGGCCAGCCGCGCCTGCAGCAGCGTGGCGGTGGTGAACATCGACATGGACGGACTGAAGGCGATCAACGATAACCTGGGCCACCGTGCCGGCGACGCCGCCATTTGCCAGGTAGCCGAGCGCATCTCGCGCGAGCTGCGGCAGGAAGACCTGGCGGCCCGCCTTGGCGGCGACGAGTTCGGCATCATCCTGTGCGGCGTGCGCGACCGCGACGGCGTCGGCAACAAGTGCCACAACATCACCAATGCCATCGGTGCGCCGTTCGAGTTCGAAGGCCGCGCGCTGCGCTTGGGCGCCAGCGTCGGCTACGCCATCAGCCCGGAAGACGGGCAGGACATGGACAAACTGATCGAGCTGGCCGACCAGGCCATGTATCGCGAAAAGCACGCACGCAAAGCTGTTGCAGCATAGAATCGTTTGGAGCTGCCCCGGATAGGCTGATAGTATTGTTTGCATCTCCCCGAACAATAAGAAAGCGAGGGTGTGATGAAACGCAGCTTATGGTTGGCGGCCTTGTTGCCGCACGCAGTCATGGCGCAGGAGGCGGCAGCGCCGTCCCTTACCACCACCGTTACCCTGGCCAGCCAATATGTCTCGCGCGGCATCCGGCAAACCTGGGACAAGCCGGCGCTGCAGCTAGGCGTCGATTACGTCCATCCCAGCGGCCTGGTTGCCGGCACCTGGGCTTCGAACGTCAGCGACAAGTTCGTTGAAGATGCCACGGTCGAATGGGACCTGTACGCCGGCTACTCGGCCAGCAAGGGCGATATCGGCTACAGCCTGATCCTCTACGAATACCTGTATCCCGGCGCCAGGGTCAGCGCCACCGATACCACGTTCAACTACACCGAGTTGTCGCTCGGCCTGACCTACAAATCGGCCTACCTTAAATACAACTACACGGTGAGCCCGCATTTCTTCGGCATCACGCACGGGCGCGGCACGCGCTACCTGGACATCGGCCTGAACCAGGACCTGGGCAATGGCTACACGCTCAACCTGCATGCCGGCGATGCGCGCGCGGGCGGCGCCGGCAACGAGATCTGGGACTGGCGCGACGCCAAGGCCGGCGTGACCAAGGCACTGCAGGGCGGCTGGTCGGTTGCTGCAGCCGTTACGCGTGGCTGGGGCGCCACCAATGTGTATCGCGATTACACCAACGGCGTACCGGATGCCAGCGGCCAACTGGCCTTCTCAAACACGGAAAAAGCCACCTTTGTCCTGACCGTCGCCAAGACCTTCTGAGGAGCGTCGCATGTTGTCGAACCTCTCGCTGAATGCCAAGATCAATCTCACGGCCACGGCGCTGGTGGTGCTCAGCCTGGCCATTACCGCCGCCGTGACCGGCTTCGAGGCCAGCCGTACTGCCGAACGCGATGCGATGGACCTGGCGCGGACCCAGGCTGCAGCGGCGGCGTCGGCACTGCAATCACGCATCGGGCGCAACCTGGCCACCGTGATCCAGCTTGGCGCCACCCAGCGCGCCACACGCGGCGCCAACCTGCCCCTGTCGCGCGAGCAGACCGGTGAAATCACCAAGACCGTGGTGCTTGGTTCGGAAGACTTGATTGGCGGCGCCGTCACCTGGGAGCCGAATGCGCTGGATAGCAAGGATGCCGAATACGCCGACAAGAAGCCCGAGTTCGATGCCAGCGGGCGCTATATGCCTTATTACACCAAGGCGCAGGGCGGCGGCACCAATGTGGAACCGATTGTGTTCGATCCCAAGCCCGGCGCCAACGACTGGTACGACATTCCCAAGCGTACCGGCAAGGTGTTCTTCACCGAACCCTATTCCTATCCGGTGAATGGCAAGGACGTGCTGATGGCCTCGCTGGTGGCGCCGATCATGATCGGCGGCGAGTTCCGCGGCACCGCCAGCGCCGACTTCATGCTGACGCGGCTGGGCGAAATCCTCAAGGGATTGAAGTCCATTGAAGGCGGCCGGCTGTCGCTGGTGTCCAACGGCGGGCTGTATGCGAGCAGTCCGAATGAAGCCTTGATCGGCAAGCCTGCCACCGATATCCCGAAGGAGGGCCTGGAAGCCATCCGCTCTGGCAAACCCTACGAATACACGGACAAGGCCGATATGGTGCACCTGCTGCAGCCGCTGGCGCTGCATCCCGATATCGCGCCGTGGGCGGTGAAAATGAGCTTCCCGCACGCGGTGGCAACGGCGCCGGCGCGCCAGCTGATGAAATACACCCTGCTGGTATCGCTGGTGTGCGCGGTGGCGATGGGCTTTATCCTGGTGACGGTGCTGTTCCGCCTGATGCGTCCGGTACGTGAACTGGCCAATGCGATGACCGGCCTGGCCAGCGGCGACGCCGACCTGGGTGCGCGGCTGGCAGTGCACGGCAAGGATGAACTGGCGGTGATCGGCAGCGGCTTCAATAGCTTCGTGGCGAAAATCCACTCGGTGCTGGCGCGGGTGCGCGAATCGTCCGAGAACGTGGCAACCGCCAGCACGGAAATCCGGCAGGGCAATTCCGACCTGTCCTCACGTACCGAGGAGCAGGCCAGCGCGCTGGAGGAGACAGCCGCCACGATGGAGCAGCTGACCAGCACCGTGCGGCAGAATGCCGACAATGCGCGCCAGGCCAACCAGCTGGCGGCGCAGGCGTCGGAGGTGGCGGCGCGCGGCGGGCAGGTGGTGTCGCAGGTGGTCGATACCATGGCCTCGATCAACAACTCCTCGCGCAAGGTGGTGGACATCATTTCCGTGATCGACGGTATCGCTTTCCAGACCAATATCCTGGCTCTGAATGCGGCGGTGGAAGCGGCGCGCGCCGGTGAGCAAGGGCGCGGTTTCGCGGTGGTGGCAAGCGAAGTGCGCAACCTCGCGCAGCGCAGCGCGGCAGCGGCAAAAGAAATCAAGGAACTGATCGGCAGCTCGGTCGGTGAAGTGGAAGCGGGCAGTGCGCTGGTGGCGCAGGCCGGCACCACAATGGACGAAGTGGTCGCCAGCGTGCGCCGCGTGAGCGATATCGTCAACGAGATCAGCGCGGCCAGCGGGGAACAGAGCAACGGCATCGGCCAGGTCAACCAGGCGATCAGCCAGATGGATGGGGTAACGCAGCAAAATGCCGCGCTGGTCGAGCAGGCCGCCGCAGCGGCGGAAAGCCTGCAGCAACAGGCGGCAACGCTGGTGGCGCTGGTCGGCGAGTTCCGCATGGAGCAAGTTGTGCGCGCTCCAGGCAGGGCGAGTGCTAGTCTGGCCCTTTCCGACAGGAGGCCATCATGACTCAGCAACAGTACCAAAGCTGCATTGACGCTTGCAATGATTGCGCTGCCGCCTGCGACCACTGCGCCGCCAGCTGCCTGCAGGAGCAGGATGTGACCAGCCTGGCGCATTGCATCGCCAGCGATATCGATTGCGCCCAGGTGTGCCGCGTCTGCGTCGGCCTGATGCAGCGCGGCAGCAAGCTGGCATCAAGCCTGTGCGAGGCTTGTGCCGAGATTTGCGATGCCTGCGCCGATGAGTGCGAGCAGCACACGCATGAACATTGCAAGGATTGCGCCATCGCTTGCCGCCGCTGCGCCAGCGAATGCCGCAGCATGTCGGGCATGGCGCAATCGCAAGTACGGCCGGCGGCGATTCCGCCGCGCCATTGATCAGAAGCGGCTGGAAGGCCAGTTCTTCCTTTCGCCCTTGTCGGCTTTCACGGGCGCCGTAAACTCGCGTACCGCCAGCATGCGTTCGGCGCCGACCGTATTGACGGCAAAGCCGTTGCGGCCGGCGGCCTTGACGCAGTAAAGTGCCTGGTCGGCAGCCAGCATCACCTTGTCGACATCGGCCGGCAGTTCAGTGGTCAGGGCGATACCGATACTGGCCGTGACGTTCAGCGGGCGCCCGTTCACTTCGAACGGGGCCTGCATCGCCGCCACGATCTTTTCACCCAGCAGGTTGACGTTGTGGCCGGCGTCCAGGTGTTCGAACACGATCACGAATTCGTCGCCGGCGATGCGCGCCACGGTATCCGTGCTGCGCACGGCATTGCGCAGGCGGTCGGCAAACTGCACCAGCACGGCGTCGCCGGCCTGGTGCCCGAAATTGTCGTTGATCCCTTTGAAGTAATCGATGTCCAGCACGGCCAGGCCGATCTGCTGGCCGGCGCGGATGGCGCGCTTCAGGGCCTGCGGGAAGAACTCGTCGAACATGCGGCGGTTGTGGGCGCCGGTCAGCGGGTCGGTGGTCGCCAGGCGCTGCAGGTTGCGCTCGGCCATCTGCTGCTGGCGCGCGACCTGGTAGAAGGCGCGGCTCAGGTGGCCGAATTCATCCGGCTTTTCGGAATTGAATTGCTCGATATCGATATTGCCACGGCCGAAAGCGCGCACCTGGCCATGCAGTTGGTACAGTGGCGCGAGCAAGGCGCGCAGCAACAGCCAGATCGCCAGGCCGGCCACCAGGGCCGCGACCGAAGCGGCAGCCAGGGCGCGCCAGCGCAGGCTGGCCATGGAGGCGAAGGCGTCGCGGATGGGGAAGGACACCGCGATGGTCCAGTCGGCTCGTTGCAGGCGCTTATGCGCCAGCAGCACAGGCTTGCCTTCGTCGACCGCATCGTCGCGCCAGCCATCGCCATTGGCCAGTACGGACTGGCCCAGGGTGCCCGGGCCGGCGGCCTGGGTCAGCACGCGATTCTGGTCGGGATGGTAGAGGGTGGTGCCGTCGGCGGTCAGGATGAACAGGTAGCCTTCCGCCTTGCCGCGCAGGGCGTTCAACTGGCCGGCAAAGGCAGGGCGCTGCAAGTCGATGGTACCAACCAGGATATAGTCGATATTGCCGTCGCGGCGAAATACCGGCTGGGTAATTGCCAGCACCGGGCGCCCGGACAGCACGCTGCGGAACGGCTCCGAGACAATGCCCTCCTGGGCGGAGATGGTGTCGCGGAAGTACTGGCGGTTCTTGCTGTTCAGCTTGCCGATCATGCGGCGGTCCTGCAAATTGGCGACCAGTTTGCCGTCGGCGTCATAAGCAGTGAGGTTGAAAAATTCATCGCGCAGTGCGCCGCGCAGTTCGAGCTGGGCCTGGATTTTGGTCGGCGCAATTGGCTCAGCCTGCATGCTTTCAGCCAGCACGCGCAAGACTTGCTGTTTGGAAGTGATGTCGCGGTCAAGGTAAGCCGCCGCGCTGGACAACATGGACATTTCTTGCGCGGCAATCACCTTGCGCATTTCCTGCTCGGCCACCAGCAGGGAAACGCCCGCGATCAATGCCGCGGCGAACATGACCATCAGCACCAGCAGGGCTGTGATCTTGAACTTGAACGTCTGGAGTCTAGGAATTTGGCGCACAACCATCTCCTGAAAGGGGAGAATGCAGGCGAGGGTTTGGCCGGAGGGAAACGTTGCGCGGGTGTAAGGCGCAAACGAAGTATAAATCAAATAGCGCTATCCCAGCTATTTTGAGCGCTTGACCCGTTGTCACGAGGCAACTCAACAGTAGCAGCCTGAAAGTCGGGGTCAGCTCCGGCAATCGGACATTTTGCTACGCAAAATGTCCGATTGCCGGAGCTGACCCCGACTTTCATATGTTAACATCGCCGGCTTGACAGAATGGCCGGAGATTCCTGTGCAGCATCCGATTCGCTTTTATGACAAACCTGCTGGCGGGCTTGGCTCGCTGAATGGCACCGCTAAAGCACTGCGCAGCAATAGCGCGTTGCCGGCGTTGAGGGTTTTGCCACAGCTGAACCAGCCGGGCGGGGTGGATTGCCCGGGTTGTGCTTATCCCGATTCGCCTAAGGATAAGGCTGTCGATTTCTGCGAGCAGGGCGCTTGGGCGATTGCGCATGAGTCGACGGCGCGCCGCGCTACGCCGGAGTTCTTCGCGGCCAATCCGCTGGCGGCGCTGCGTACCCGCGCCGAGTGGGAGCTGGAAGGCTTCGGCCGCCTGACGGCGCCGATGCTCTACGACGGTGCCAGCGATACCTATCGCGAGATCGAGTGGCAAGCGGCCTTCAAACTGGCGGCCGGCGCGCTGCGTGCTTTGGATGCTCCTGGCCGCGCGGTGTTCTATGCCTCCGGCCGCAGCAGCAACGAGGCGGCTTTCCCCTACCAGCTGTTTGCGCGCGCCTTCGGCACCAACAATATGCCGGATTCGTCGAACTATTGCCACGAGTCGTCCGGCATGGCGCTGGGAACTACGCTGGGCGTGGGCAAGTCGACCGTGACGCGCGAGGATTTCGAACACGCGGAGGCCATCTTCGTATTCGGCCAGAACCCTGCCACCAACCATCCGCGCATGCTGGGCGACCTGCGCGAGGCGTCGCTGCGCGGCTGCCGCATTGCCGCCTTTAACCCGATGCTGGAGCCGGGCTTGCGCGGTTTCGCCGATCCGCAATCGCTGGTCGAGACCCTGACCGGCCGCGGTACGCGCATCGCGAGCGAGTATTTCCAGGTGCGCGTGGGCGGCGACTTGGCCGCTATCACCGGCATGTGCAAGGCGGTGCTGGAAGCGGAGGAGGCGGGCGGCAAGGTGCTGGACCGCGACTTCATCGCGCGCCATACCACCGGCTTCGAGGATTTCGCTGCTGCCGTGCAAACGCAGTCGTGGCAGCAGGTCGAGCAGGATAGCGGCCTGTCGCGCGAGCAGATTGAAAAAGCGGCGGCGATCTATATCGCTTCCAGGGCCACCATTGCTACCTGGTGCATGGGCCTGACCCAGCACGAGTACGCGATCGAGACCATCCAGATGCTGGTCAACCTGATGCTCTTGCGCGGCAATGTCGGCAAACCGGGCGCGGGATTGATGCCGGTGCGCGGCCACTCGAACGTGCAGGGCGACCGCACGGTGGGCGTGACCAACCGGCCGAAGAAGGAGTGGCTGGAAGGACTGGAGCGCGTGTTCGGCTTCACGCCGCCGGCGCAGAACGGGCTCGATGCGGTGGCGGCCATCAACGGCATCATGGATGGTTCGGTGCATGCCTTCCTTGGGCTGGGCGGCAATTTTGCGGTGGCCGGGCCGGATACCCCGCGCGTCCTGCAGGCGATGCAAGGCCTGCAGCTGACGGTGCACATTGCAACCAAACTGAATCGCACCCACCTGCATCCAGGCCGGGTCGGCCTGCTGCTGCCTTGCCTGAGCCGTACCGAGCGCGATGAGCAGGAGGGCGGCCGCCAGTTCGTCAGCGTGGAAGATACGGCCAGCATGGTGCATGCTTCGGCGGGGCGCAGCGATCCGGCCAGCGCCAAGCTGCGCTCGGAGCCGCATATCGTGACCGAACTGGCGCGCCACACGCTGGGCGGTGCTGCGGCGATACCCGGCATCGACTGGCAAGCCATGGGACGCGACTACAGCGTTACGCGCGCGCTGATCGAGCAGGTCGCCAGTACTGCCGTGGCGGGATTCGAGAAATACAACGACCGCATCGCGCAGCCGCGCGGCTTCCACCTGCCGAACAGCGCGCGCAACCGGGACTGGAAGACTGCCAGCGGCAAGGCGCAATTCAGCGCCATCGCGCTGCCGCAGGACACCATCATGGGCCGCGCCCGCGCTGCCTTCGGCGACGATGTCCTGTGCCTGGCCACCGTGCGTGCGCACCGCCAGTACAACACCACCGTTTACCGCGACACCACGGGCGAGGTGGACCGCTATCGCGGCGTGCACCACACGCGCAAGGTGCTGTTCATTTCTGCGGGAACCATGGCGCGCCTCGGCCTGCGCGGCGGGCAACTGGTCGACGTGCATGCGGCCGCACCGGACGGCATTGCGCGCAAATGCGCCGGCTACCAGTTGGTGCAGTACGACGTGCCGGATGGCGATGTGTTCGGCTATTTTCCGGAACTGACGCCGCTGATCTCGCCGGCGCTGGTGGCGCGCGGTTCGGCCACGCCCGCCTTCAAGGAAGTGCCGGTGCTGCTCAAGCCCGCGGAATAATCGGTTCTTCGTGGTGCATCGGCGCATCCAGCGGGATGGTGATGCGGAATGTGGTGCCCACGCCCGGCATGCTGTCGACGTGGATCTTGCCGCCCAGGATGGTGGTGACGATGTTGTGCACGATGTTCAGCCCCAGTCCTGAACTGCCTTCGCTCATGCGGGTGGTAAAGAAGGGGTCGAAGATGCGATTGAGGTGGCTGGTGGCGATGCCGGCGCCGTCGTCGCTGATGATGATGTCGGCATGGTCGCCGCTTGGAACCGGCACCGTGATCGACAGCCGGCCGTGGTCGCGCTGGTGGAAGCCGTGCATGATGGCATTGTTGACCAGGGCAGCCAGCACCTGGCCCAGCGGGCCGGGGTAGCTGTCCATTGCCACCAGCGAAGCCACATCCACCGCAAATTCGTAGGGCGTTTTGCGCAGTACCGGCGACAGGGTGTTCATGTTTTCCTGGATCACGGCGCCCAGGTCGAATTTGCGGCGCTGCGAGCTGGCGCGGTCCACCGCGACCTGCTTGAAGCTCGATACCAGGTTGGCAGCGCGTTCGATATTGCGCGTCAGGAGCACGCCGATGCCGTCGGCTTCCTCGAGAAACTGCTGCATGTCTGAGCGGCGCAGGCCTCCTTCGAAACGCTGGCCCAGCGCGTGGATCTTGTCGTGCATGGTGCTGGCGGCCACCATGCTGTTGCCTATCGGCGTATTCAGTTCATGGGCGATGCCGGCCACCATCGATCCGAGCGCCGCCAGGCGTTCGCTGCGCGCCAGTTCATCCTGCGCATGCCGGGCGGCCTCGGTGCGTTCGGCCACGCGCCGTTCCAACGACTCGTTGAGGACGGCCAGCTCCTCGTACAGCACGGCTCTTTCCGACAGGCCGGCCAGGATGTTCTCCCGCATTTCGTTGATCTTGTTGGCCAGCAGGTCGAGCTCCGTATTGCCGCCATGTTTCAGTTGCAGCGGCGTGCTGCCAAGGTTATCGATGTTCATGTGGCCCACGTAGTCGCTCAGTTGCTGCAGCGGCTTGCCCAGCCAGTGCCGCACTACCAGCACGAAGATGAACCACAGCGCCATGGTCTTGATCACGGAGTTCACCAGGATCAGGAAGAAACCATATTCGACCTGGCTCAGGATGATGCGCCGGTTGGAGTAGACGGTCCATTTGCCGATTTCCTGCGGCGTGCCGTTTTCCAGCTTGTACGAAATCGGGAATTCGCGGCTGAAGATCTGGCCGAACAGGCCATCGTCGCGCTGCGGCGACGCCAGGCGGCCGTCGGGCTGGGCCTGCATATGCTTGCCGCTTTCGTCGAGCACGGTGCCGACCGCGCGTACCAGTTTGCCCTGGTCGTCGACCACCTTGATGCCGACCACGATCGGCAGTTCCTTCATGCCGGCCAGGATGCCGCGCATGATGTCGTCGTTGAAGCGCCACATGGCGTCGGCGATGCCGGGCCCGAAGGTGTGCTGCATCGCCTCGATCTCGCTCTCGACGCGGCTGCGCGTGTGTTTGTACTCCGCGGTGAGCTGGATAACGGTCACCACTACCGTCACGATGAAGTAGCAGCCAAAGATAATGCGCAGCAGGCGCGCGGCGATCGAGCGGGTCATTTGAACCAGCGCTCCTCGATTTGCTTGTAACGGGGCGAATTGCGCAGCTTGTCGTAGCCCTCGTTAAAGCGTGCCAGCATTTCCCTGCTGTCCGGCGCGCTCTTGCTGAAGGCGATGAACAGGTCGGGCGTAGCGACGGTCCCCACCAGGGTGAAGCGGCCGGCGAATTCATCGGCCTTGCTGCGGAACAGGGCCTGCGCAATGCGTTGTTCGGCCGCCATGTACTCAATGCGGCCGGCCATCAGCATGCGGAATCCATACTCGTTCTTGTCCACCACGTGGCGCCGGATGCGGGTATTGACGTCGAATTCCTCGCCGTATTCGTAGTCGCGCTGGACGCCGACCGTGTGTCCTTCCAGGTCTTTGGCGCGCAGTCCTCGCTGGCGGAGCCGGCGCGCGCGTAGACATTCATGCGGGTGGAAAAAAGGGGCAGCCGGGGCCACAGGTACAGGGGCTTGACCAGGCTGTTCGGGACTGCGTCGAAGCATGCCGTCAGTTGGCCGGTACGCGTTTCAGCCATGCAGCGCGAATAGGGCAAGGCCCGGAATTCAGCTTTGACGCCGGCCAGGGCAAAGGCTTCGCGCACCACGTCGACGGCAAATCCTTGCGGATGCTGCTGCAGGGCCGAGGAGTAGGGCGCCCAATCGTCTTCCGCGCCGATGACAACCGCAGAAGCGGCGCACGCCTGCCGTGCATAAATTGCAAGTATGACGCTGCAACAGGTGACCAGGAAGGCACGGTTCATGACGATTCACGCCGTAGGGGAGACGGGCTGCATCCCGGCAAGTATAAACTTTGCCATCACTTGCGTTTAACTATTTGAAACGCTTGTTGTACCGGAACCATAAGGATTTATTGCAAAACTGTAATACAGGTTAAGGAAATTTCATCGTACAATGTGAAGTTTTTTCAATATTAGAAAGTAAGCAGGATTGCCGTGTCGACAGTTGTAAACTACTTCCAGGCCCGCCTCGGGGCCGAGTTCTCCATTGCTGGTTTCTCCCTCTCCCTGACGCTGTCCGAAGTCGCGCCAACGGCCAATCCGCAGGCTTTTTCGCTGACTTTCCAAGGCCCGGCCGAGCCCCAACTGACGCAACAGACCGTGGTGCTGGAGCGCGCGGGCGACGATGCCCTGGCCATATTCATGGTGCCGGCGAGCCGCAATAGTTCCGGTGTGCAATATCACGCCGTATTTAACAATTAACCCCAGGAGTTTTGATGGCAGATCCATACCTGAGCGAAATCAAGCTCGCCGCCTTCACGTTTGCGCCCAAAGGCTGGGCATTATGCGATGGACAGTTGTTGCAGATTAATCAAAACCAGGCTTTGTTCTCCCTGCTGGGTACCACCTACGGCGGCGACGGCAGGACCACCTTTGCACTGCCGGACCTGCGCGGCCGCATGCCGGTGCATGAGGGGGACGGCATCGTCCGCGGCCAGGCCGGCGGCGAGTTTGAACACACCTTGACCCTGGCCGAGCTGCCAACCCACAACCACCGCTTGAACGGCAGCACGGCCATGGCCAGCAGCAGCGACCCGAATGGCGCGCTGCTGGCGCGCAAAGGCCGCCTGAGCGCCGATATCTTCAACGGCAGCTCCGATGTCAGCCTGGTGCCGGCGACAGTAGCGGGCAGCGGCGGATCGCAGCAGCACCAGAATACGCAACCCTATCTGGCGCTGAATTTCATCATCGCGCTGCAGGGCATTTTCCCCTCATCCAATTAAGCGGAGGCAGACCATGTCTACACCTTATGTCGGCGAAATTCGCCTTTTTGCCGGCACTTTCGCGCCGGTCGGCTGGTCCTTCTGCGACGGCCAGCTGATGCCGATTTCCGAATACGAGACGCTGTTCCAGCTGATCGGCACCACCTATGGCGGCGACGGCCAGAGCACCTTTGCCCTGCCTGACATGCGCGGCCGGGTGCCGGTGCACCAAGGCACCCAGGCTGGCCGCACCCTGAAGCTTGGGGAGGCGGGAGGTGCCGAAGCAGTGACGCTGACGGTGCAGCAGATCCCGAGCCATGCGCACACCATCGGCGCCAGTACGGCGCGCGGCAGCGGCGCCTTCACCAATTTCACCGGCTTCCCGGCCGCGACGGTAAATCCCGGTTCGGCCATTTACGGACGCTCCGACAACGGCGTGCAGGCCATGGCCGCCAATGCCATCGCCACTACGGGCAGTTCGCAGCCGCACGACAATATGGCGCCATTCCTCGGCGTTAATTTCATTATCTCGATGTTCGGGATTGTCCCGAGCCAGACCTGAGGAGATTCCGATGAGTTCAATATTTGTAGCGGAAATCCGCATGTTCCCGAGCTTTGTCGTACCGACGGGCTGGGCCAGGTGCGACGGCCAGATCCTGTCCATCTCGCAGAACACGGCACTGTTCTCCCTGTTGGGCACGACCTACGGCGGCGACGGCAAGAGCACCTTCGCCTTGCCCGATTTGAACGGCCGCACACCGCTGCAGCCAGGCGAGGGGCCAGGCCTGTCGCTGCGCAACCTTGGCGAAAGCGGTGGCAGCAGCAACGTCACTTTGCTGGAAACTGAAGTGCCGGCCCATAGCCATGCCCTGCAGGCGACCACCGTACCGGCCGACCAGCTGAGCCCCGGGCCTTCGAGCGGCTTTGCCAGATCGGCGGTGACGAACCAGGTGTACAGCAAGACTACCAGTGGCGTGCAGCCGATGCGTTCCGACCTGCTGAGCACGGCCGGCAGCAGCCAGCCGCACAACAATCGGCAGCCCTACCTGGGACTGATGTTCTGCATCTCGCTGCAGGGCGTGTTTCCGCAGCGCCCCTGATGAACGCGGCATTGCGCAGCGAGACCGGCAACGACCGTGAATTCCTGCGCCGCCTGTTCGGCGAAGTGCGCGCACGCGAACTGCCAGGCCTGGCGCAGCCGATGTTGCGGCAGTTGCTCGACATGCAGTTCGCGGCGCAGCAGCAGTCTTACCGGCAGGCGTATCCCGGCGCTCGCTTCGACATCATTGAAGTCGAAGGCGCGCCGGCTGGGCGGCTGGTGCTGGCGCAATCCAGCGAAGCTTTGCTGCTGGTCGATATTGCGCTGCTGCCTGCTTGCTGCGGGCAGGGCATCGGCAGCGCGCTGCTGCGCGGCCTGCAGCGGCAAGCCGCCGCTGGCGGCCTGCCGCTGCGCTTACATGTAGCACTGAATAATCCGGCCGAGGCGCTGTATAGGCGCCTCGGCTTCAAAGAAACCGGGATGTCCGGCATGCACCGGACCATGGAATGGGAGAACGACAATGACTGATCGAGTGACTTCGCGACGCACCCTGCTGAAGGCGGGTGGCGGTTCGCTGCTGGTGGCCGGCCTGGGCCTGGGGGCGCCTGCCGTACGCGCCGCGGAAAGCGGTTTTGCCTGGAGCCGCGCTGCGGCGGAGGCCCTGGTGGGCCGGCAGTTCTGGCTGAACCACCCGGAACACCGCGCGCTGCAAATCACCGTGGAAGCGGTTGAAACGTCCAGGATCGCGCCGGAAGGCGCAGAAGCCAGGCAATTTTCGGTGGTGTTTTCCGCCGCCGCCCTGCCAGCCATCAAGGCCGGCAGCTACGAAATCGAAAATGAGGCGACGGGCCGCCAGTTGGTGTTCCTGCAGCCAGCCGCGCGCCAGGGCGCCCGCATGACGCTGCGCGCCGACTTCAACCTGCACGCCTAAGGAAACACAATGCACAAACACGCCTCCGCCAACCGTTTTTACCGCCTTGTCTGGAGCACGGTACACCGCTGCTGGGTCGCCGTCGCCGAGGGCTCGCGCAGCCATGGCAAGGGCGGCGCCCGCCGCCGCGCCGCTGCCGTGCTGGCGGGCGGCCTGGCCATGGCGGGAGCGGCGTCTGCCGGTGCGCCGCCAGTCAACGCGCTGCCGAGCGGCATGCAGCTGGTGGCCGGCCAGGCCGGCGTGAATGTGCAGGGCAGCAGCATGACCGTCAGCCAGGCTACGCAGCAGGCGATCATGAACTGGCAGGATTTCCATATCGGGGCCGGCGCGCAGGTGCGCTTCAAGCAGCCGAATGCCTCGGCCGTGGCATTGAACCGTGTGGTCGGCGGCGAAGCCAGTGCGATCTATGGCAAGCTGTCCTCCAACGGCAAGGTGTTCCTGGTCAATCCGCAGGGCGTGCTGTTCGGCGCCGGGGCGCAGGTCGACGTCGGCGGCCTGGTGGCCACCAGCCTTGGCATCTCGGACCAGTCCTTCCTGTCCGGCAGCTACCACTTCAGCGGCAGCGGCAGCGCCGCCGTGCGTAACGAAGGCAGCATCAACGCCAATGGCGGCGTCGTCGCGCTGCTGGCGCCGGTAGTATCGAACAGCGGCAGCATCAAGGCCAAGCGCGGCAGCGTGGCCCTGGCGGCTGCCACTGCGGTCGGCCTGGACTTCCGCGGCGACGGCTTGATTACAGTACGCGTGGAGCAGGGCGCACTCGATGCGCTGGCCGAGAACAAGGGCCTGTTGCAGGCCGACGGCGGCCAGGTGCTGCTGACGGCCAAAGCCGCCGATGCGCTGGCACGTTCCACCGTCAACAACGGTGGCGTGGTGCAGGCGCGCGGGCTGCTGGCTGATGGCGGCTCGATCCGCCTGGTCGGCGACGGCCAGGTGCAGGCCGGCCGGCTTGACGCCTCCTCCGGCAGGGGCAAGGGCGGCAACGTCCAGGTTGAAGGCGGCTTCGTTGCGCTCAACGGCGCGGTAAGCGCCGACGGCGCGCTTGGCGGCAGCGTGGAAGTCAAATCCGCGCACGACCTGTCGGCGGCGTCGGCATTGTCCGCTGCGGGCAGGAAGGGGCAGGGCGGCAGCATCAAGCTGTCTTCCGGCGCCAGCCTGGTGGAAAATAATGCGGCATCGACCAATGCCAGCGGCGCGTCCGACGGCGGCACGGTGTCGCTGCAAGCCGGCGGCAGCGTGCTGTCTTCCGGCCGCCATGATGTGCATGGCGCTGCAGGAAAGGGCGGCCGCGTGGACATCAGCGGCGCCGACGTGCGCCTGATGGGCGCCAAGGTGGATGCCTCCGGCGCTACCCAGGGCGGCCTGGTGCGCGTGGGCGGTGCATTCCAGGGCGGCGCCCAGCGCGATGACGCGCCGGATGCAGGGCACTTCACGGCGCGCTGGGGTGCAACGGCGGGCATTGCCAACGCCGACGCCACCTTCATCAACGACAGCACGGTACTGGACGTCTCCGCGCGCGGCAGGAGGGGCCAGGGCGGTACCGCCGTTATCTGGTCGCAAAAGCAGACCACCATGCTGGGCGCTGTTAAAGCCACCGGCCGGGCGCGCGGCGGTGCGGTGGAGATCTCCTCGCACGAGGACCTGCGCCATGTGGGACTGGAGCGGCTTGATATCGGCAAGGGCGGCAGCCTGCTGCTCGATCCGAAAAATATCGTCATCGGCAGTTTCGCCAACCAGTGGACCTTTGATGCGATGATCGGCAAGGGCTTCACCGGCGGCAAGAACCAGGACGTCGCTGGCTTGAATGCAGGCGACAGTTTCGGCTCCAGCGTGGCGCTCACTTCCGACGGCAAGGGCTTGGCGGTTGGGGCTCCTTTCGACGTGGGCATCGGCGGTGCCGCGGACGTGAGCTACGGCGCGGTGCGCCTCTTTACCTTCACTGACAACCAGTTCAACGGCGGCGCGCTGGCCGGCACCATCGGTTACGGCTACACCGGCGGCAACAACTACGATATGTCGGGCGTGCTGGCCGGGATGGATACCTTTGGTACCTCGGTCGCACTTAGCCGGACCGGCAATGTCCTGGCAGTAGGCGCCTTGGGCAGCGACCTGACGGGCAAGGTATACGCCTTTGGCTTTGGCGCAGGCTTTACGGCGCCGGTACTGAATCAGACCATTACCGCTTCCAACTTCGGTGCCAATGCCTTCGGTGTGTCGGTCGCATTGAATGGCGACGGCGACAAGCTGGCGGTTGGCGCCCTGTACAACAGGAAGGTCGAACTGTACAAGAAATCGGCGGGCAGCTTTACCATTTATAACGAGGTGGCGGGTGGCACATCGTACGATGTACAGTTTGGCACCTCCGTGGCGTTGAACGATGCCGGCACCCAGCTGGCTGTGGGAGCGCCCGGCGAAAACGGCAACAGGGGTATGGTGTACCTGTACACCACGCCGTTCGGCGCGCGGGCGAATGCCGGCACGATCGGCCAAGGGGGCAGCAAGCTCGATATCGCCCTGGCCGAAGGCGAGATGTTCGGCGCTGCGCTTGCCATGAATGATGCCGGCACCCGCCTTGCCGTCGGTTCGCCAATCAACGGCGGGCTTGGCAATACGCTCACCGGTCCGGGCGCAGTGCGCGTCATCGACTATACCGGCGATTTCCAGTCGGCGGCCGTGACCGCAGTGATCGGACGCGATTACCTGCAAGGCACCAACGCCAGCCTTGACATCGACGATGTCGGCAATTTCGGCTTTGCCGTCGCCATGAACGGCGCCGGCGACGCACTGGCAATCGCACAACCATTTACCAGTTCGGCAGACGGCAGCGACCTGTCCACCGGTGCGGTGGGCCTGTTCCGGCTGCTTCCGGCGCCGACCGCTGCTTCCCTTACTTTCAACCAAGCCTACCCCAAGGCCGGCGTCAACGCCGCGGTGGATGCGCAAAAACTCGCGGCAGCCCTGGCCAGCGGCACCAGTATCACACTACAGGCGAACAACGACATCACCTGGGAGGCCGGCAACGCCATCAGTGCAGCCGGTCCGGGATCCTTGAGCCTGCAGGCGGGCCGCAGCATCGATTTGAAATCGAACATCAGCATGGACGGTACGCTTAACGTGACCGCCAATGCCGGCACCCTGGCCGGCGTGCAGAGCCTGTACCGCAGTGTCGGCGATGCGGGGATCTCGGTCGCCAGCGGTACGACCATCAAGGCCGGCAATGTCAACATGCTGATTGCCGAAGGCACGGGGCAAGCCAACTTCATTAGCGGGGACATCACCATAGCCGGTGCTGTGAGCGGCAACAGGGTGTCGATTGTCAACCGTGGCCTTAGCCCCGGCAGCGATATCGTCATCAACGCGGGCGGCAGCGTGGCAGGTTCGGCCGGCAGTGGCGTGACCGTCACGGTTGCTGCCGCGGGCGCCAATGGCGGTACCTTCAAGAACAACGCCGGCGCCAATGCACTGCAAGGCGGCAGCGGCGGCTACTACCACGTGTATTCCGATACGACGGTGAATACGGTGGAGAACATGACCGGCTACAGCAAGCACTACAACCAGTCTTATACCGGCGTAGCGCCAGGCTACACGAGCGGTAACGGCAACTGGTTCATGTACAGGGAGTCGCCAACCCTGGTCGTTACTCCCCAATCGGCGAGCCGGGTGTATGACGGCAGCGCGACGTTGCCGGCTTTCACCAATAACGTGAGCGGCTATATCGATGGCGATACCTACGACATAACGGGTTCGGCCGGAGCCTCCGGCTTTACCAGGGACGCCGGTACCTATGCCCTGACCAGCGGCACCCTGCAAAGCACACGAGGCTACAACATCACGTTCGTCGGCGGCGGCATGCTGACGGTGACACCCAAGCAGCTGAATGTCACTGCCACCGGCATCAGTAAAGTGTACGACGGCCTGGACACGGCCGCCGTGACGCTGGGGGATGACCGTGTCATCGGCGACCAGCTCAGCGCAAGCTTCACAACAAGCAGGTTCACGGACAAGAATGCAGGCAACGGCAAGGGTGTCACTGTGTCCGGTCTTTCGCTGTCCGGAACCGATGCCGGCAACTATGCGTTGGGCTCGACCAGCGCGGCTGCCAGTGCGAATATCACGCCGCGCACCCTGAATGTGAGCGCGAACGCCGCCAACAAGGTGTATGACAGGTCCGTCAATGCCAGCGCCTCGTTCACCGACGACCGGTTGGGCAGCGACACGCTGGCGGTGAACTATGCCAGCGCCGAGTTCACCGACAAGAACGTCGGCACCGGCAAGGGCGTGCAGGTGAGCGGCCTATCGCTGTCCGGCAACGATGCAGGTAATTATGTGCTGGGTGCGGGCTCCGCCTCGGCCACGGCCAACATCACGGCGCGCCAGCTGGTGGTTGGCGTCACTGCGTCCGACAAGGTGTATGACGGCGCCCTGTTGGCCACCGCAGACTTTACCGACGACCGCCTGAACGGCGACGTGCTGGCGGTTTCGGGCAGCGCCGCCTTCTCCGACAAGAATGCCGGCACCGCCAAATCCGTGACGGCCAGCGGCCTGGCGCTGTCCGGTGCCGATGCGGGCAACTACGCGCTGGCATCGCCCACGGCCAGCACCACGGCGTCGATCACGGCGCGCGCGCTGACCGTGACCGCGAGCGGCAACAACAAGGTGTACGACCGCTCGCAAGCGGCGACGGTGAGTTTTGACGACGACCGTGTGGCGGGCGACGTGCTGTCGGTCGGCGGCAATGCGACCTTCACCGACAAGAACGCCGGTACTGCCAAGGATGTCAACGTGACCGGTATTGCTATTTCCGGCACCGATTCCGGCAATTACGTGCTGTCGTCGACCCAGGCCGCGACCAAGGCGGATATCGCAAAGCGTACGCTGACGGTCAGCATGACCGGCGGGAACAAGACTTATGACGGCACGACCGGTGCGACAGTCGGCCTGGCAAGCGACGCCTTGGGCGGCGACAGCCTGTCGCTTGGCAGCGCAAGCGCCAGCTTCACCAGCAAGGATGCAGGTACCGGCAAGACGGTGAACGTCAGCGGCATTTCCATCGTTGGCGGCACAGATGCGGACAACTATGTGCTGGCTTCCGGCACCGTCAGCGGAACGGCCGATATTGGGGCGCGCGCGCTGGTGGTGACGGCCACCGGCATCAACCGCGTCTATGACGGCAGCCGCGCAGCCGGTGTAACCTTGGGCGACGACCGCGTCGATGGCGATGTGCTGTCGGTCAGCGGCAACGCTGCATTCGCCGACAAGAACGTGGGCATTGCCAAGGATATCAGCGTGACCGGGGTGTTGCTGTCCGGCTCCGATGCCGGCAACTATGTGCTGTCGGCCAGCCCGGTCACCGCCAAGGCCGATATCAGCGTGCGCACCCTGAATGCCACCGCGACCGGTTCCAACAAGGTATACGACCGGGGCACCGCGGCAACGGTGACGCTGGACGATGATCGTGTCGCAGGCGATGTGCTGTCGCTGGCGTATGGCGCGGCAAACTTCACCGACAAGAAAGCCGGCGACGGCAAGACGATCAATGTCAGCGGCATTTCCGCGGCTGGAACGGATTCGGGCAATTATGTGCTGGCGTCGACCAGTGCAAGCGCCAGCGGCAACATCACGCAGCGCACGCTGGTTGTCGGCGCCCAGGCTTCCAACAAGGTGTATGACGGCGCCTTGTCCGCCAGCGCGAGCTATAACGACGACCGCCTGGCAGGCGACCAGTTGGCGGTGAACGGCAATGCCAGCTTTACCGACAAGAACGTCGGCAACGGCAAGTCCGTGACTGCCAGCGGGCTGGCATTGTCCGGCGCCGATGCCGGCAATTATGTCCTGGCTTCGAACAGCGTTGGCACCACGGCCGATATCACGCCGCGCGTGCTGAATGTCAGTGTGCAAGGCAATAAGGTGTATGACGGAGGTACTGCGGTTTCGGCAAGCTTCAACGATGACCGCGTGGCGGGCGACGTGCTGTCCGTCAGCGGCACCGGCAGCTTCAACAACAGGAATGCCGGCAATGGCAAGGTGCTGACGGCAACCGGCCTGGCCCTGTCCGGCGGCGACGCGGGTAATTACCAGCTGTCGTCGACGACGGTGGCGGGTTCCGGCGCCATTGCGGCGCGCGCCCTGACTGCCACCGTCGCCGCCGTCGACAGGGTTTATGACGGCACGAACAGCACTTCGGTCGTGCTGCTTGGCGACGACCGTGTGGCGGGCGACCAGCTCTTGCTTACCGGCGGCACCGGCAGCTTCGCCGACAAGAATGCCGGCAACAACAAGGCAGTCTCCCTGTCCGGCCTCACTGTAGGCGGCGCGGATGCCGGCAATTACGACGTTTCCTTCGTTGCCAACTCGACGGCCAGCATCACCCAGCGCGCATTGCAGGTAAGCGCAGGCGGCGTGGACAAGGTGTATGACGGATTGCTGGCTGCCGGCGTGGCGTACGGCGACAACCGCCTTGCCGGCGACCAGCTGGAGGTGGGCGGCAATGCCAGTTTCGCCGACAAGAACGTCGGCAATGGCAAGGCCGTTTCCGTTTCCGGCATTTTCCTGAGCGGCGCCGATGCAGGCAATTACGCCGTGAGCAACGGCACTGCAAGCACCACGGCATCCATCACACCGAAGGCGCTGGCGGCTGGCGCGAACGGGGTGGTGGGCAAAGTGTATGACGGGGGCACGTCGGCGCAGGTGGCGGCGGGCCAGGTCGCCTTGACCGGTTTCGTCGCTGGCGAAGGTGCATCCGTCGGTGCGTTGCAAGGCCGGTACAACAGCGCCGAAGTCGTGGGTGCTGGCAGTGTCAAGGCGACGCTGGACGTCGCTGCAGTGAATGCCGATGCCGGCACCGCGCTGTCGAACTATGTACTGCCGGCCGATGTTGCGCTGGCCGGCAGCATCAGTGCGCGCCAGCTGGCGATCGACGGCGTCAGCGTCGCGAGCAAGACCTACGACGGCAATACCAAGGCCAGCCTGTCGAATACCGGCAGCCTGTCCGGCCTGGTCTTTGGCGAAAGCCTGGTGCTGCAAGGCCCTGCCAGCGTGCAGTTCGATAACCGCAACGCGGGCAGCGGCAAGCAGGTCGTGGCCAGCGGCTACAGCCTGGCCGACGGCAGCGGCCTGGCGTCGAACTATGTACTGGCCGGCAACAGCGTCACCGCCAGCGGTACCATCAACCAGGCGAAGCTGGTCGTGAAGGCTGGCGACCAGTCGCGTGCCTATGGTGCCAGCAACCCGCCACTGAGCTGGAATGCCAGCGGCTTTGTCGGCGGCGATACTTCGGCGCTGCTGAACGATGTGCATACGTTCACCACTGCTGCCCGCGACGCGGCTCCCGGCAGCTATGCCATCGTCATCGACGGCAGCCAATTGGCCAACTACGCGATCGATTACGTCAACGGCGTGATGACCGTGGCGCGCGCGCCGCGGCAGTTCGAAAACGTCATCGGCAACGCTGTGAATCCGGCGTTGCCGGGACAGCAGGACGCGATTGGGCGGGGTACGAACGTGTGGCTGCAACTGGCCAGCGACGGCGGTCGCCTGGTCGGCGTGCCTGCGGATGTTGCCGCGGTCAACGGCGGTGCCGGTCCGGCCACCTTGAACGGGTGGGGATGGCTGATCGACCTGGTGCAGCGCGCCAAGTCGCCGAGCACAGGCAACGCGGCTGACACCACGCCGCAGCAACGCATCGGTGAAACGCGCGAATACACCATTGGCGGCGGCAGCCGCGTGAAAGTACGCGACGGCGGCGTGAACGGCGCCGTCGCACCTAACTGATAAGAAGCAGGGAAAAAGAAGTGCAGAAACATACCAAAAACAGCCTGGCGCTTGCCATCCTGGGCGGACCGGCGTTCGCGCTGGCGCAGGCCTTGCCGGACGCCGGCCGCATCCTCGAACAGAACCGCCCGCCGGCTCTTGTGCGCCAGCCGGCAGCGACCGGGAAAGTGCTGCCTGACGCGGGCCCCGTGCCCGGCCTGGCGCTGGAAGGCGCCCAGAAGGTGATGGTGCGCCGCTTCACGCTGCAAGGCGTGGGCGTATTCGATACATCCGAATTGCAGGTCGTCCTGGCGCCATTTTCCGGCCGTGAGCTGACGTTTGCGGAACTGCAGCAGGCCTGCAATGCGGTGACGAACTACTACCGTGCCCGCGGCTATTTCGTGGCAAGCGCAGTATTGCCGGCGCAGGAAATCGGCGACGGCGAGGTGACGATCCAGGTGCTGGAAGGACGCATCTCCCAGTTGCGGATGGTACCGGATGGCGAGGTGCGCCTGCGTCCCGAGATCGCGCGGCGCTACCTCGATGCACTGGTGCGGCAGGGGCAACCGGTGCAGGAGGACCGCCTGGAGCGCGCGCTGTTGTTGACGCAGGATTTGCCTGGGATGGGTGCGCGCGCAGAATTGAGCCAGGGGCAGGGCATCGGCGAGTCCGAACTGGCGGTGCAAGTAAGCGAGAGCCGCATGGCCAGCGGTTCGCTGAGCCTGGACAATTCCAGCAACCGCTATACAGGCGCCACCCGCTTGTCGGGCAATCTTGTACTGAACGACCTGGGCGGCTACGGCGGCCAGTTGTCGCTGCTCGCATCCAGCGCCGGCGACGGCTTCACTTATGGCCGTGCGGGCTATGTTGCGCCGATGGGATTCAAGGGCCTGAAGGCCGGCGCCGCGTTCTCGCGCCTGCGCTACAAGCTGGGCGAGGAATTCAAGTCGCTGGACGCGCACGGCACGGCGTCGGTGTCGCAAATGATCGTCACGTATCCGCTGCTGCGCACGCGCAGCACCAACATCCAGCTGCGCACCGGCTACGACGATAAGCGCTACGAAAACTTTGCCAACGGCGCCCAGACCAGCGACAAGCATGTCAAGGTATTGCCAATGGCGGTGAGTTTCAGCCGCCAGGAACAGGACGCGATGACCCAGGCCAGCCTGGAGTTGAGCCTCGGCCACCTGGACCTCGGCGGCAACCCGGCGTCGGCGGCTGCGGATGCTGCCGGCGCGCGCAGCGACGGCCGCTTCTCCCACCTGGCCTACACGCTGGGGCGTTTCCAGCGCCTGGCCGGTAACCTTGGATTGCTGCTCAATGCCAGCGGCCAGTTCGCGTCGCGCAACCTGGAGTCCGGCGAAAAATTCTCGCTTGGCGGCGCGGGGCGCGTGCGCGCCTATCCGGCCGGCGAGGCCAGCGGCGACGAGGGGCATGTACTGAGTACCGAACTGCACTACGAATTGCAGGACCTGCGCACCGACTTGTCGGCGTTCGTGGACGTGGGCCGCGTGCGCCTGAATAAGGGCTTGTACGCGGGCGCCCTGGCCGAAAACGGCCCAGGCAACAGCTATACCCTGAAAGGTGCGGGCCTGGGCGCGGCGTGGCGCGGCGCAAGCGGCGCCATGCTGCAGGTGCAGGTGGCGCGCAAGCTCGGCGACAATCCGGCACCGGGGGCCAGGGGTGAAGATGGGGATGGCAAGACCTCCAAAGTACGCGCCTGGTTCACGGCAAGCGTGCCGTTCTGAGGCTGCCACCTAGCCAATTGATAGCTCGCCGCCCCTGCCGTTAAGGGCTTTCCTGCCTATGTTGCTGAATTTTCGGGCAACCGGGATACTGGAATGCTCCATTAACGGGCAGGGATGGCCATGAGCAAATTTCATCATATTACGCACTACGGCGAACTCGTCATGCCGGGCACGACGGCACGCGGCGAACTGCCTGACGACTTCACCATGAACTCCCCGGTCGGCATTGCGCGCGACCATTACGATCATGTCTGGGTGTGCGACACCGGCAACAGCCGCCTGCTGGTATTCACGGCCGACCTGAACACGCTGCTGCACGTGATCGATACGCCGGGCGAGGGAACCGAACAGGCGCGCCGCCTGCTGATGCCATTCCACCTCTGCCCGCATCCGGAACAGGACCTGATGTACTGCACCGACATGGGCAATGGCCGCATCGTGGTGTTCGAGTACGACGAGCACTCGGTCGACTTCCAGTTCGCTTTTGGCGACGCGGCCGATGGCATCAACGGTAAAGGGTTCGTGCCACTGAGCGACCCGAATGGCATCACCATCGTGAAGGAAGCCAGCGGCGAGCACTTTGTCTACGTGTGCGATGAATTCTTCCATACCGAAGGCGATGACCGCAGCCGCTGCGTGAAGTTCACGCCCGACGGCAAGTTCGTGCTGCAGTTCCGTACCATCGACGATGCCAACAGCGTACATGACCTGCTGTGGCCGCAGGGCCTGGCGTCGGACTCGCACGGCAACCTGTACCTGGCCAATACCGGCCGCTACGAAGTGCTGAAGATCGATACCGCCTGGCCGATCAAGAACGAACGCGTGCAGTGCCCGGGCGAGACTTCGCTGCTGCACAGCTTCGGCAATCCGGCCGGCATCGGCAAGTTCAATGTCATGCGCTCCGTGTGCGTGATCAATGACCGCATCTTCGTGCCAGGACAGGTGGAGGATTCGATCACGGTCTACGATACCGACGGCAAGCTGTTGACGGTGGTGGAGGGCATGCTGCCGCTGTGGAACCACAAGCCGCAAGCCATACATTCGATTTCCGACCTGGTGTACGGGTCGCTGGAAGATGCCGTCTTCGTCGGCCCTTACCAGATCTGTGCCGCAGCCGACGCCAACGTCTATTACGTGACCGAGCCGTTCGCATCCACGGTGCTGAAGATGCGCATTGCACCGGACCGCGACGGTGGCGACCAGGATGCGATCCTGCTCGATGCCGTCGGCCACCGGCGCGACAACCAGGCGGCAAAGGCTGTTACCTCGCAGTTCAACTGCATGACGTCGGTGATCGGCGTCGACCCCAAGCGCGAAGGCAGCGGAACCTTGCCGCAGTCGAACTGGATCGATAGCTGGGCCAGCGCCACGGCCAATATCTACAAGTACTGGTACGACCAGCTGAAGCACCACGCGCGCCTGGATCCTTTGGCGGGGGCTGCCACTTCGTCCTATAACATCGATTCCGGCAACTGGTGCATGAAGACCTTTAACACCTCGGCCGATCCGATCGCGCAGTTGCAGGACATGATGCGCGGTTTCTTCATGCCCGGCGGGCTGGCGATGGCGGTGTACTATCCGTCGCAGCCGCTGCTTGGCCAAATCTGTCCCGGCACACCGCTGGTGTTTGTCACCAACTTCAACGCCTGCACGGTGTCGATGTTCCAGTTCGGGCCGAACGGACACCTGTTGAACTATGGCCTGCCATTCGCGCGCGAAGGCCTGGGCGGCAACGGCACGCTGAAGGCGCCGCAAGGGCTGGAAGTGAACAGCCACGGCGAAATCTACATCGCCGACTCGCTGAACAACCGTATCTCGATGTGGCAGTTGCAGCCTACCGGCCTGGTGTCCTTCGTCAGGAATTTCCAATGGATGGAGAACGGTCAACCGTTGGCCAGCTTTGCACCTTGCGACGTGACGATCGATGCCCAGGACCGCGTCTTCGTGTGCGACCAGTTCAACAACTGCATCCGGGTCTTCGACCGCGAGGGCAACAGCCTGTGGAGCTACGGCCGTGCGGGCTATTGCGACGACCTGGAAAAGGATGCCGACAAGTTCTACCTGCCGGCCAGCCTGTGCGTAGACCAGGAGGGTCACCTGATTGTCAACGATTTGGTAAACCGAGCGCTGAAGATCTTCCGCATCGGCGAGGACACGCTAGAATACGTAACGGGAGAGCTTGTATTTAAAAAGTATCCCGAAGTTGGCGGCGTCTGGATGCCGTTCTTCATCTACGCGCGCGACCGGCGCGTGTACGTGCCCGACACCACTTTCAACGTCGTCAACATTTACGCCTACCAGCTTGAATGACAGGGGTGCGTCATGTGGAGAGGTTTGTTGGCCGGATTGCTGGTGACAGGCGCCGTGCAGGCGGCCGACAAAAAAACCTTCTCCGTAGGCGTTGAGGATTACAGGAACTGGCTGCCGTACTCCGAAGTGAGGAACGGGGTGTACGCTGGCCTGGGCAGGGACATCCTTGATGCTTTTGCCCGCCAGATGGGCTACACCTTCACGTACGAATCCTATCCCCTGAAGCGGCGCGATCGCCTGTTTGTCGACGGGCAGGTCGACCTGTCATTTCCGGACAACCCGAACTGGGTGGTGGAGATGAAGAAGGAACTGAAAATCAGCTACGCCCCGGTACTGGAATTTACCGACGGTGTGCTGGTCCGGCCGGAGAACATGGGCAAAGGCGTGGGGCGCCTGAAAACCCTCGGCATCCCGCTTGGCTTCACGCCTTACCCGTACCAGCAACTGATGTCGGCCGGTTCCCTGCGCATCGAGGAGACGGCCGACTACGATGCCCTGTACGAAAAGCTGATCATGCGGCGCGTCGACGGCGCCTACATGAACACGCGTATCGCCCGCCATTACTGGACCCAGATCCGCAAGCTGCCGCAGGTGCCGGTAACGTACGACCCGGACCTGCCGCATGCATCCGGCCAGTGGTACCTGTCCTCGCACAAATACCCGAAGTTGGTGGAGGAGTTCCGCCGTTTCATGCAGAGCAATAAGGCGGAAGTGGAGGAGTTGAAGAAGAAGTACAATTTCGTCTCCTCCGACGACCAGTGATTACGCGGCTTTCAGGCCCAGCACCTCGATCGGCTCGATGCTTGGCGGCGCGGCGAACAGTTCAGGCGCCTGGGCCATCAAGGCTTGCGCAATCGGGCCGTTCAAGTGGCCCTGGCGCGCCTCCTCGGTTTCGAAAGCGTCGAACGCGCCGAACACACGTTCCGACAGGCGCAGGGCGAACCAGTATTTGGTGCCCGGTTCCTGCTTGGCCAGCGCCAGGCCGGTGTGGAGGAAGTCGGCAACGGCGGCTTCCTTGCCCGGTTTGGCTTCGAAACGGGCGAACAGTGCGTACTTGATCATGGCTATCTCCTTGTTGGATTGATCGCGAAACTGCGATGGAGGTACTTTACCGGCGGCGGGCCTGCGGTTAAATTGGCGAGATTGACATCTTTGGTATCGATCGCGCCATGAACATTACCGTGCTTGCCCTCGACAGCGTGTTCGACACCGGCCTGTCGGCCGTGCTGGACGCCTTCACTACAGCCAATGAACTGGCGCCCATGCTGGCGGCGCCGCAGCCGGTCTTCAACGTCACGCTGGCCGGGCTGCGCCCCACAGTGCGCAGTGCGCAGGGAATGCAGGTGCCGGTCGCGCCTTTGGCTTCGGCGCCCGCTGCCGACCTTCTTATCCTGCCAGCCATTGGCCACAAGATGCCGGTGCCTCTGGAGGCAGCGCTGGCCTCGGCCGAAGTGGCGGATGCTGGCGATGCGCTGCGCGAACTGGCCGGACAGGGCGTGCGCATTGCGGCCGCCTGTATCGGCACCTTCGTGCTGGCCGAAAGCGGTTTGCTGGATGGCGAGGAGGCGACGACGACCTGGTGGCTGACGCCCATGTTCCGCCAGCGCTATCCCTTGGTGCGGCTGGATGCGCAGCGCATGGTGTTGGCCTCGGGCCAGTTCATCACGGCGGGTGCGGCGCTCAGTCACCTCGATATGTCGCTGTCGCTGATCCGGCAAGCCAGCCCTGAACTGGCGGCGATGGTGGCGCGCTACCTGGTGGTGGATGCGCGGCCGGCGCAATCGGCGTATGTGATTTCAGACCACCTGGCCCATGCCGATCCACTGGTGGCGGCTTTCGACCGCTGGGTGAGGCAGCACCTGGCCGAAGGCTTCAACCTGAAGGCCGCTGCTGCGGCACTGGCCACCAGCAAGCGTACGCTGGCGCGGCGCCTGCAGGAGGTGCTGGGCAAGACGCCCGTGAATTATGTGCAGGATTTGCGCATTGAACGCGCGGTCCACCTGCTCAAGACCAGCGATCAGAACGTCGACCGCATTGCCGAGCAGGTGGGTTATCGCGACGGCGTGACATTGCGCACGCTGTTGCGGCGCAAGCTTGGCAAGGGCTTGCGCGAGATACGCAACTGAGCAAAATTACTGCACGTTCAGCGTAATGTCATCCACGATGAAGGAGGTGGCGACGGCGGAGCCTTCCACGCCTTCGAAGTAGACGCGCACGGTCTGGCCTTTGTATGCGCTCATATCGAAGGTGCGCTGCACATAGCTGGAACCCTTGTTCAGGTTCGAGTAGGTGGCCAGCGTTGCCAGCACGGCGCCGCTGCTGCTGCGCACCTGGACCTTCAGCGTGTCGTAAGCCTGGGTCGTGGTGGTTTCGTCGGAAGTAATCTTCAGCCAGAAGCCCAAGGTGGCGCTGGTGGCGGTCGACGGGATGCTCACTTGCTGGTAGATGGTGTCGGTATGCGCGCTGCCGTAGCCGTTCATCCATGCCTTCCAGGTGCCGCCGTGGGCCAATACGGACGAGTCGCTGGTGATCACGCCGCTGGATGCGCTCCAGCTGGTGCTGCCGGATTCAAAGCCGCTGTTCAGCATCAGCTGCTGCGAGGTGGTCGTGTTATTCACGCTGAAGTTGACGCCGGAGGACAGCGCGCTGTTGCCGGCGGCGTCGAAGGCCTTTGCAGTCAGCACGTGGCTGCCGTTGCTCACGCCGGTGGAGTTGAAGGCATAGGACCATGGCGCGGCGGTGTCGCTGCCTTTCAGTGCGCCGTCCACGTAGAACTCGACCTTGGTCACGCCCACATTGTCGGTAGCGTTGGCGTTGAGGGTGATGGTGCCGCTGCTGCCGGTGCTCGAAGCGCTCACAGTTGGCGCCACGGTGTCGCCACCGGTGGAACCCTGCTGCGTCACCCAGACCGGCGCCGACCACAGGATATTGCCGTCGTCCTGGGTGACCTTGGCGTAGTAGAAGTGCGCACCGTCGGCCGGTGTGATGGTGGTGTTGGCGCTGGCGGCGAGCAGGGTCACGGTACCGTTGCGGCCCGGGACGCCTTCATAGAATTCCGAGGTCGACACGGTCTTGCCGGAGCTGCTGGTGAAGTTGGCCACCAGGTTCAGCGTGCCGCTGTTTGTGAAGCGCTCGCCCATGATATGGCCGTTGGCGGTCAGCACCAGTTGCGAAGTCTTGTCCATGGTCGCGAAGACGCGGCGGGCGCGGACCGCGTCCATGAAGCTGGCCGTGGACAGCGCGGTGCCGTTCGGGATCAGTACGCCGGTACGGTTGGTGTAGGAGGCCCCCCAGTTGGCGCAGTGGTTGTCCTGGTCGGTGGTGAAGGCGACGTGGAAGCCGGCTTCCAGCGCCTTCTTGCAAGCGCCTTCGTAATTGCTGCGGCCCGTTTCGGTTTCGGTGGTGTTGACGGAGAAGGCGGAGGTGTTCATCACTTCGCACAGCGCCATGGCTTCGTCACCGTCTGCCGTATAGCCCAGGGCCACGCCGTTGACCAGGAACTGGCCGCTGGTCGACGGGTGGTTGAACTGGCCCAGCCAGCCGCGCTGGCGCATCAGGGTGTACAGGTTGGCGTAGTCGTTCTTCGCGGTATAGGTGTCGGCAAGCAGCTGGCCCGAACTGTTGCTCTCCCAACCCAGCAACTCGTTGGAGTTGAGGATGTTCATGTGGCCGCCGTTGTTGATGACGCCCCATTCCATGCCGTAGATTGCCAGGAAGTTCGGGTTGGCGGCATTGAAGCTGGCCGCTTCCGACAAGCCGGACTGATACAGCGCTTTGGCGGTGGCCGGGGTGGCGGAGGTGTTGGTGGAGTCCGAACCGTCATACATGTGGTTATGTTCGGACGCCATCAGGAAGTCCAGCCCCCTGTTCTTGGCGTAGTTGAACGCGTCGGTCGGGCCGTAAGCAGCCGACTGCGGGTTTTGCGCGCCGGTGCATGCCCCCAGGTCGCCGCCGCCGTCGCTGTGGTTGGTCTGGCTGTGCATATTGCCGAAGTAGACCGTGTAGGGCAGCGAGGATGGTGCTGGTGCGACGGCCATCAGCGATGGCGCCGCAGCGGCTTTGGCCTGCGCCTGCTGGCCGATGGCGATCTCCCATTCCTGGTCGTGGATTTCGCCTTCGTGGCTGGCGATGCGGCGCGGTACCGCGTCGGCGCCTGAAGCCAGGCCACGCTGTGCGTCGTCGGAAATGGCGCGCAGGCGTGCCTTGTAAATACCGTTCGGCAGGGCGTTACGACGATTGCGGCCGGCCCATTCAACGTTGACGGTGACAGGCTTGTCTTGCAGGCGCTCGACGCCGGTCCAGCGTTCAACTACGCTGCCGTTCGGCGCAACAACTTCCAGCACCCAGCTCACGGACTGGGCGTTTTTGGCGTAAGGGTAGCTGAATTCGAGCTTGAAGCTGCGCGCCTCATTGGTGCCGGCGACAGCGCGGTAAGGCGCATGCAGCGTGGCTTCGAATTCGTGGTGGTCGGCGGTGGAGGCCTGGGCGGTGCCGATGGCTGCCAGTGCGGCGGCCATCGCTAGCTTGCGAAATGCGAAAGTCATGGTTTTCCCCGTGCTGTGATAATGCGCGAGAATGCGGCAGCACGGGAGCGGCGACAAATACGGAAAAGCTTTGCGATTAAGACGCAGGCCTTATATACCGGTTTGAATTGTCTTGGATTGAACAGATTTGTCGATTTGTCCAATTTTGAAAGAGTTATGTGACGAGGGCGTCATAAATCTCTTGGCAACTTGTGGTGTATTTGCGTCATGTTTACTGGGGCCGGAACACCAATACCGGCACCGGAGTGTTGAGCAGCACGCGATGGGTCTCGCTCCCAAGCAGCATTCCCTTCACGCCTTTGTAGCCATGTGTCGCCATCGCGATCATGTCGCAGCCGTAATCGATGGCGGTGGCAACGATGGTTTCGTAAGGCTGGTCGGAACGGCGCTGCACCACGTCGCAAGGCACGTTGTAATCGCTGGCCACCTTGGCCACTTCATCGAGCACCGACGCCGAATGGACTTCGCTGTCCTTCAGGTAGACGCCGCGCGTGTCCTCCAGCATGTCCGGGTGGTAGGTGAAGATGTGGAATTCCGGGATCACGTGCAGCGCCGTGACGCGCGCCCCGGCTTCCTGCGCGAACTTGATGGCCGAATGTAGGGCCGCGCCGGATGCTGGCGAGCCGTCGGTAGGGAAGAGGATGTGCTTGAACATGGCTTGCTCCAGGGGGGATTGATGCTTCCAGTCTGGTCGCCGCAGCGATTAGCAGCCATGACCTGCGTCAATTTTTGGCCGATGCTAGAATCGTCGACATGCTGAAACTACTCGGAAAACCCACCTCCATCAATGTCCGCAAAGTATTGTGGACGCTGTCCGAAACCGGTCTGTCTTATGAGCGCGAAGACTGGGGCGACGGCTACCGCCCAACCAATGTGCCGGAGTTCCTGGCATTGAACCCAAACGCGATGGTGCCCGTGCTGGTCGACGGCGACTTCGTGTTGTGGGAGTCGAACAGTATTTGCCGCTACCTGTGCGGCAAAGCAGGGCGCCAGGACTTGCTGCCTGCCGACCCGCAAACCCGCGCCCGTGTAGAGCAATGGATGGATTGGCAGGCGACTGAATTGAATCCGTCCTGGCGCTACGCCTTCATGGCACTGGTGCGCAAAAGCCCAGCCTTTACCGATCCCGCACAAATCGCCGCCAGCGCCGCGGCCTGGAACCGCAACGTCGGCATCCTTGACCGTCACTTGGCAACTGGCGGCCCGTTCGCGGCCGGCGGTCAGTTCACGTTAGCTGATATTGTCCTCGGCTTGTCGTTGAACCGCTGGCTGATGACACCAATTGAGCGTCCAGAATTCCCCGCTATCGCAGCCTACATCGAGCGTCTTGTCGAACGCCCGGCATACCGCGAGTTCGGCTGCAACGGCACTCCGTAATGGGCTTTGAAATCTCGTTCGTAGATCGCGCACAAAACGAGTTCCTCGAACGGGTCTTGCTGGCTGGCGATTACAGGGCGGCGGTGGTCGGTCGGATGGGAATCACGGATGGCATCCGGAATCATATTCGCTTGACGGCTTTGCCCTGCTGGTCGGTTCCGCCTCTGAACTCCTTGCTCTTGATCTTAACGGCGAGTGGGATCCCCCAGGTGGATGGCGACCATTTGAGTTGTCATCGCGCACGGGCGAACTAATACGGACATATATGTCGAAAAGATTTCCCCATCACTGAACCCAATATATGCACATTCGCAGAAAATTTGCCGCATTTTGCGCTGGTTTGTTCGGCTTGCAATCGGCATACGCCGCCACCATTACTAGTCACCATCTTGATCGCTCGGAAGGGATTCGCCATTTCTACGTCATGCAACCGGAAGGCTTGTCTTCGACGTTGAGGCCTGTTGTTATCCTCCTGCATGGCCACGGCGCCAGCGCGGCGTGGATGCTTGGTCAAGACTCCTTTGGCGGCTATCGTTCGCTAGACTGGGCAAAGCTGGCCGCCAGCAAGAAGGTAATGCTGATCGCCCCCGACGGCATTAAAGCGAGTGACGGCAAGCGAGCCTGGAATGACTGCCGCAGCGACGCCACCACGAACGCGTCAGCGGATGACGTTGGTTTTCTGTCTGCCCTAATCGACCGCGCCATTTCCGAATTTGGCGCGGATCCGAGCCGCATCTATATTTTTGGCACGTCCAATGGCGGAGGAATGGCCTACAGAGCAGGGATTGAACTGGGCCCTCGATTGGCGGCCATCGGCGTGCAAAGCAGCCTTATGGCAGCACGCAGCCATTGCAAACCACCGACACATCCGCTGCCGGTGTTTTTTACCCACGGAACTGCCGACAAAATTGCACCGTATGATGGCGGTGCAGTAACTGCCTTCGGACTCACGGGCCGCGGCAGCGGTCTCTCGGTTGATGAATCTGTGGCCATTTGGCGGGCGCTCGGTGGTCTGGCCGACACTCCGGTGACCTACCGCTTTCCGCATCTGCAGGCTAACGATCCAACAAGCGCTACCCGTTTGACTTGGGGTGACGATCCCGCACAGCTGCAAGTCGAACTTCTGCGCATTGATGGTGGTGGACATACCGGCTCGTCACGTACGGAAAACCTTACCTGGATTCTGCGCAAACTAATGGGAGAAATGAATCACGACGAAGACACGCCCGAGGCCGTATGGCGCTTCTTCGACCAAAAGCGTGCTCGGGCCGTGAAATCTTTGTAATTGAGTCGTTGCCAAGGCATCCCTTCGCAAACCGACGGGGAAAAAATGGGATACTGCTCAGCACTAACTGATGCCGGCAGGGTTGATAGACCGGCAATTTCGTAATGGTAATATATAAGTCTAAACATCTATTACGCTTTGCGCGGCACTTGCCAATTTAATGATTACAGACCAAACCCACGCCCATCCCGTCGACAACGCCTTTGGCGCTTTTGTTACGCGAATCAATGATCACTTCAGTGCGCTGACCGGGCCGATCTTCGAGACCAATGCCGCTGGAATGTTCGACGCATACCTCGATGCCTGCGAAGATCCGGCCGAGCGCCAGAAGCGAACCTGCAGCTGCTGCAGGCAGTTTATCGAGCGCTTCGGAGGTTTGGTGACGGTGGGCGACGACGGCCAACTGGTGCCTGCATTGTGGGATATTGAGGACGCGCCTGATCCATACCGTGGAGCGCTCGGCGCGCTGCAGCGCAAGGTGCGGCGGGCGAGCATCACCAAGCCGTTCCTGTCGAGTGAAGCGGTGTTCGGCAAGCCGGAAAAAGGCGGTTGGCACCATTTCGCTGTGAAGTCGGGAAAAATCTTTGCGGGCAATGGGCTCGATAACGCATTCCAGGCTGCCTGTGCCAGGCGGGAAGCGTTCGATTCGGTGCTTCGTGCGTTGGACGAATACACGCCTTCCACCTGCGCCACGGCATTGCGCCTGCTGAAAGACGATTCGCTGGCCAATTCAGAAGCCGCTTTGGGCCAGGCGCAATTCCTGGTCGACCTGCACGCAGCGCGTGACGCGGTCGACGGCCAGCAGGCTAAGGACAATATCGTCTACCGCATGGTGGCTACCGCGCCGACAGGTTTTTGCCATCCACGTTCGAGCATGATCGCGACGCTGTTGGACGATATTGCGGCCGGCAAGTCGTTCGAGGAAGCGGCCGCCAGCTGGGCCGCCAAGATGCATCCGCTGCGCTATCTGCGGCCCCAGGCGGCTCCGACCGAAGGTGCCATCAAGGCTGCCGAAGCGGCTTTCGAAAAGCTGGGTGCTGGAACGGCGCTCCAACGTCGTTATGGGACGATGGCGGATATCCTGGAAACGATCTGGCAGCCTGGTATCCAAGAGAAGCAGGAAGCGAAAGGCGGCCTGTTCTCCAGCATTATTCCCAAGGGAGTAGGCGCGCATGCAGCATCCATGATGGCGCCGGCGACGGTCATGACACTCGAAAAATTCCGTCGTACCGTGTTGCCGACCGCGGACAAGATCGAGATGGCGGCGCCGGCTGGGCGTACCTCATTCGTTGCTCTGACATCGGCGGTGCATGCCGATGCCCGCCCGATCCTGCAGTGGGACCATGATCAGAAGCGTAACCCGGTTGCCTGGTACATCTACCACGGCGGATCATCGGCCAGCGATTTCAATTTGTCCGGCAGCTTTTACGACGTAACGGCGATCACGGCGCCGCCGCACGCATGGTTGGGGCAGGTTCACCCCCAACATGGCGACGGCATTGTGTTATTGCTCAAGAACGCGCGCGACTTGAACAAGTGCGGAGGGCATTCGGCAATATTCCCGTCTTGCCTGAAAGGCGAGTTCCACGGCTTCAGGTCGACCATCGAGGCATACAGTAAGACGAATAGCCTGGGTGGTTTTGGCGAAGACAATGTGGCTGGCTTGCTATTGTCGAAGGGCGATCAGTACCAGGTAACGCTGCGGGTCACGTCAGGCGACCAGGTCAGCGAATACCGGTTAGACCGCTGGGATTAAGCTTCACGGCATCGGTAACGAAAACAGTCTGAAGATTGGATCTCGGAACGGTGAATGAGTTCACTTTAGACGTTCGGGCCAAAAACGTGGAGAGTTGGACTTCTCTCCCTAGCCTTCGCGGAGCAGCAAGCGGTACTCGCTTGGTGTCACACCGACGGTGGCGCGGAACTGGCGGGTGAATGCGCTGTGGTCGGCGTAGCCGCAGGCTTGGGCGATTTCTGACACGCTGGACTCGCCGGCCAGCATGCGCGAGGCGGCCTCCAGGCGCGTCTTGATGATCATCTGGCGCGGTGTGAGGTGGAAGATGCGTTCGAAGTAGCGTTCGATCTGCGCTACCGACATATTGGCCGTGCGAGCCAACTGCGGCAGCGTCAGCGTTTCACCATATTTGTCATGGATTAACCTGACCGCATCGGCGACCTTATGGTAGGCGGGGTTTTTATGATCGGCCATCGCCAGGTCGCGCGATACGCCGGCCAGGCCGACGATAGAGCCGTGCGCGTCGCGCAAGGGCCGCTTTTGCGTCAGGCACCAGCCGGGATCGCGGTTGGGATAGAGGTGTAGCTCCAGCTGGTCTTCGATCTGCACGCCTTCGTCCAGCACTGACTGGTCTTGCGCCTGGAAGCGCTGGCCCAGCGGCGCTGCGAACACCTCGTTGGCGGTCTTGCCCAGCAGCCCTGTCTTGTCTTTCATCCCGCAGCGTCGGGCCAGTGTCTGGTTCACCACCACATAACGCCCGGCGCGGTCCTTGACGAAGAACACCACGTCCGGCAGGGCGTCGAACAACGGCTCGGAAAAGAAGACATCGCCGATCCTGGCGCCCAGGTCGCTGCGCGCCGAACTGTGCAAAATATTCACTGACATGGTGTTCTCCCGCTGATTTTGTTCATTTTTACACGATTGTGCGGATTTCGTCATCTTCGGCGGTCGGGCGATGCAAGACGGCGGCCCCGGGAAGGCATAAGATGGCAAGCATGAAAACCATAGCCATTATCGATTCCCACACCGGCGGCGAACCGACCCGCCTGGTGATTGACGGCGGCCCTGACCTGGGCACCGGTCCCCTCAGCGAACGCCTGGTGCGCTTCCGTAATGAACATGACGGCTTCCGTTCCGGCGTAGTGTGCGAACCACGCGGTTCGGACGTGCTGGTGGGTGCGCTGCTGTGCGAACCGCATGCGCCGGATTGTGCAGCAGGCGTCATTTTCTTCAATAACGTCGGCTACCTTGGCATGTGCGGTCACGGTACCATCGGGCTGGTGGCATCGCTGGCTTTCATGGGCCGCTTGAGCGCGGGCGTGCACCGCATCGATACGCCGGTGGGCGTAGTCGAAGCCCAGTTGCATGAAGATGGCAGCGTGACCGTGAATAATGTGCCATCGTGGCGCAAGGCGAGCCATGTGCCGGTCGACGTGCCTGGATATGGCGTAGTGCGCGGTGATATCGCCTGGGGCGGCAACTGGTTTTTCCTGGTGGCCGATCATGGACAGCAGCTCGAACTCGGCAATGTGCGCGAGCTGTCGACTTACACCACCGCGATCAAGGATGCGCTGGAAGCGCAAGGCATCACCGGCGACAAAGGCGCACTGATCGACCATATCGAACTGTTTGCCGATTCCAGCAGCGGCTTGGGCGACAGCCAGAACTTCGTGCTGTGCCCGGGCAACGCTTACGACCGTTCGCCTTGCGGCACCGGCACCAGCGCGAAACTGGCCTGCCTGGCTGCGGACGGCAAGCTTGCCGAAGGCGAAGTCTGGCGCCAGGAGAGCATCGTCGGCAGCGTGTTCGAAGGTTCGTATCGCCGCGATGGCGACCGCGTGCTGCCTAGCATTCGCGGCAAGGCCTGGGTGAATGCGAAGTCGACCCTGGTGCTGGACCCGAGCGATCCATTTGTCTGGGGTATTCGTTGAGCATGAAACCGGACGTCCTGATTGTCGGCGCTGGGATTATCGGCGCGGCTTGCGCTGATGCCCTGTCGGCGCAGGGCTTGCGTGTGACGCTGGTCGAGCGCGATGTGGTGGGTAGCGGCGCTACTGCCGCCGGAATGGGCCACCTGGTGGCCATGGACGATAACGCGGCCGAACTGGCCCTGAGCTCCCATTCGCTCGAGCTGTGGAGCGAGCTGGTGGAAGGCCAGGCGCAGCGTCACGAATACAGCCGTTGCGGCACCATCTGGGTCGCCGCGGACGACGAAGAACTGGAAGCAGCGCGTGCCAAGGCTGCCACCATGAGGGCCCATGGACTGGAGTGCGATGTGGTTGGCGCGCAGGAGCTGTACCGGCTCGAACCGAATTTGCGGCCGCACCTGGCCGGTGGCTTGCTGGTGCAGGACGACGGGCTGGTGTATCCCCCCAAGAGCGCGCGCATCCTGCTGTCGCGCGCGGTGGCGCGCGGCGCATCGCTAGTGACGGGTGAAGTCGTAGCGCTTGAAGATGGTGGCGTCGTGCTGGCCGATGGCTCGCGCCTGTCGGCAGGGCAGGTAGTACTTGCGGCGGGCACGCGCTGCCTGGCGCTGGCGCCGGAGCTGCCGCTGCGCCCCAAGAAGGGGCACGTCATGATTACCGACCGCTATCCAGGATTTATCCACCATCAGCTGGTGGAACTCGGGTACATCAAGAGTGCCCACGCATCGGAGGGGGAATCGGTGGCGTTCAACCTGCAGCCACGGCCTACCGGGCAGGTATTGATTGGCTCCTCGCGGCAGTTCGATACCGTCGACCTGGCAGCGGAGCCGTCGATGATGGCGCGCATGCTGGCCAGGGCCGTTGAGTACACGCCAGCGCTGGCTGGCCTGAACGTACTGCGTTGCTGGACGGGCTTGCGCGCGGCAACGCCGGATGGTTTGCCGCTGATCGGCCCTGACCCGACGCGCCGCAACCTTTGGCTGGCGACGGGGCACGAAGGACTTGGCATTACAACTTCGCTCGCTACTGCGGAATTGCTGGCGGCGCAGATGTCCGGCAGGCAGGCCGGGATTGATACGCGCCCGTACTTGCCGAGCCGCTTTAATGCGCAGGGGAGGGCGTATGGCTGATTCGATCACTCTGGCTATTGACGGCCATGGCATGACCGTTGCCGCCGGCACCACCGTCGCTGCGGCCATTGCAGGCGTGACGCGCCGCTCGGTCAGCGGTCAGTTGCGTGCACCCTTGTGCGGCATGGGCGTGTGCCAGGAATGCCGGGTGACGATCGACGGCCGGGCGCATGTGCTGTCCTGCCAAACGCTTTGCCGCCCGGGTATGGACGTGCAGACGGGAGCTGCTGCATGACGCAATTCTTTGACATCCTGATCGTCGGCGCCGGTCCGGCCGGCCTGGCTGCGGCGCACGCTGCGGCCAGTAACGGCAACGCCCGCCGCATCGCTATCGTCGACGACAACCCGCTGGCCGGCGGCCAGATCTGGCGCGGCGGGCCGGCGAAGCAGCAGGACCAGCGGGCACGCCAGCTCTGGCAGGCGCTGGAAGCGGCCAGCAATGTGACCATATTTCCCGGTACCCGCGTGCTGATGCAAACCCAGCCCGGCGAATTGCTGGTGCAGGACGCCGAACAGGCCCGCGGCATCCGCTACAACCAATTAATCCTGGCCACCGGTGCACGCGAATTGCTGCTGCCGTTCCCCGGCTGGACGTTGCCGGGCGTGACTGGCGCAGGCGGCTTGCAGGCGCTGGCAAAAGGCGGCTATCCCGTGCAAGGCAAACGCGTGGTCGTTGCCGGCAGCGGCCCGCTGCTGCTGGCCGTCGCGGCAACCCTGAAAGACAGTGGTGCGATCGTCAGCGCCATCGTCGAGCAGGCGGGCATGCCCGTGTTGGCACGCTTTGCCGCCGGCCTGGCGCTGACGCCATCGAAGGCAGTGCAAGCGGCCAAGCTTGGCGTCGCCCTGCGCGGAATTCCCTACCTCGCCAACAGTTATGTAACGACCGCCCGTGGCGACGTGCAACTCACATCCGTGCAGGTACAGCGCAAGGGCGGGAAGGTCGATATCGATTGCGACTACCTCGCCTGTGGCTACGGCCTGCTGCCAAACACCGAACTGGCGCGTGCGCTTGGCTGCGACATCGAGCAGGGTGCGGTGAAGACCGACCTTTGGCAGCGCACCTCCGTGCCGAATGTCCTTTGCGCAGGCGAGGGCACCGGCGTCGGCGGCGTCGACCTGGCCCTGGTTGAAGGCAGGATCGCCGGCCTGGCGGCTTGCGGCGAAGGTATGTCGCAGGAGCTGTTCACCGAGCGCGCCAAATGGCAAGGCTTTGGCGCCCGGCTCGCCCGCGCCTTCTCCCTGCGCCAGGATCTGCGCAAGCTGGCGCAAGCCGACACCATCGTTTGCCGCTGCGAAGACGTCTGCCACGACGAACTTCGCGAGCACGCGAGCTGGCGCAGTGCCAAGCTGCACACCCGCTGCGGCATGGGGCCCTGCCAGGGCCGCATCTGCGGCAACGCAACTGATTTCCTGTACGGATGGCGTCCGGACGCCGTGCGTACACCGATCTCGCCGGCACGTGCCGGCAGCATTATCACCCTCGAACCTCACAAGGAGACTTGAAATGGCAGCAATCAAATGGGAAGGCGTATTCCCTGCAGTAACCACCAAATTCCACGCGAATGAGGAGCTGGACCACGCAGAAATGGAGAAGCACTTCTCCTTCATGATCGACAGCGGCTGCCACGGCCTGGTGACCTGCGGTTCCCTGGGCGAAGCAAGCACCCTGTCCTTTGAAGAGAAGCTGGCCGTCGCCAAGACCGCCGTCAAGGTAGCGAACGGCCGCGTGCCGGTGCTGGCCAACGTCAGCGAAACCCGCACCGCCAATGCCGAGCGCTATGTGCAGGAAGCGCGCGACCTGGGCGTGGACGGCTTCATGGTAATGCCTTCCGTGCTGTACGCAGCCGACGCTTTCGAAGCCAAGGCCAACCTGCGCGTGATCGCCAAGGCCGCCAAGCTGCCGATCATGGTGTACAACAACCCTGTGACCTACAAGGTCGACCTGACCCCGGCCGACTTCAAGGAATTGTCGGATTGCGAAGAACTGGAATCGATCAAGGAATCGACCGACAATATCCGTCGCGTGACCGACCTGCGTAACGTCGTGGGCGACCGCTACGCCATCTTCATGGGGGTGGACGACCTGGCCTTCGAAGGCCTGGCACTCGGCGCCGACGGCCTGCTGGCCGGCCTGGTGGTCGCATTCCCGAAAGAGACCGTGGCCCTGTACAACCTGGTGAAAGCCGGCCGCCTGGCCGAAGCCCTGAAACTGTACCAGTGGTTCATGCCGCTGCTGCACCTCGACGTTTCGACCAAGCTGGTGCAGAATCTGAAACTGGTGGAAGCACTGGTCGGTGTCGGCAATGAAAACGTTCGCCGCCCACGCCAGCCACTGCGCGGCGCTGACCGCGAGTTCGTGGTGCAGGTGGTGCAGCAGGCACTGGCAACCCGTCCCGACGTCAGCGCTTACCTCTGAGGTCAAGCCATGCCGGGGACGAATGCCGATCAATTATGTAAGAAGCCTGACAGGGCGGCAGCGCGCCGCCCAGGCTAATCGCCACCTCGGCATCGCCCTGGCCTTCGTGGCCGGGGCAGCCAACGCCGGCGGCTTCCTCGCCGTCAAGCAGTACACCTCGCACATGACAGGCATCCTGTCATCGGCTGCCGACGACATGGCACTGGGCGCCATTGATGCTGCCCTGGACTGTGCCGGCGCCTTGCTGGCATTTGTCGCCGGCGCAGCCTGTTGCGCCATCCTGGTCAATTTTGCCCGCCGCCGCCAGCTTCACAGCGAGTTCGCCCTGCCGCTGCTGGTGGAAGCAATCCTGCTACTGGCGTTTGGGGTGATGGGGGCGCGCTTGCAGGCGATCGACGTGATCGTTTTGCCGGCCACGGTGATGCTGCTGTGCTTCATGATGGGCTTGCAGAATGCCGTGATCACCAAACTGTCCAACTCCGAAATTCGGACCACCCATATGACCGGCATTGTGACCGATCTGGGCATCGAGGCCGGGAAGGCGCTTTACTGGAATCGCGACGACCAGGCTGTGCCGCGCGTGGGCGCCGACTGGCGGCGGGTGAAGATCCTCGCTTCGCTGGTGTCTTCCTTTTTCATTGGCGCGCTGGCCGGGGCGTTCGGCTTCAAGGCCGTGGGCTTCGGCGCGGTGCTGCCGCTGGCCTTCGTGCTGCTGGCCATGGCGGCAGTGCCGATCTACGACGACCTGGTTGCGGTCCGACGCTAGCCTTCGCGGAACACCAGTACCGGGATCTTGCTGTGCGTGAGCACTTTTTGCGTCTGGCTGCCCAGCATCAGGCTGGCCAGGCCGCTGCGCCCGCGCGATGCCATGGCAATCAGGTCGCAGTTGCGCTGCAGGGCGGTGGAAACGATGGCCGAATGCGGCTGCTCGGCGTGCACTTCGAGCGTGGTGCAATCCACGTTCAAAGTATGGGCCTGGCGCGCGATATCGGCCAGGATCGTGTTCTCGGTCGGCGCGGCGGCTACGCTGGCCAGTGCCGGTTCTTCCGGAAGCACGTGAACCGCCGTGACGCGCGCGCCGCTTTCGCGGGCCATGCGCAGGGCGGCATTCACTGCCAGTTGCGAAGCGGCGGAGCCGTCGCTTGGAATCAGTATGTGGCGAAACATCTCTTGAACTCTCCTTCAGGTGCCGCAGTCTAAAGTGTTCCGCCACATCCCTGCAACTTCTCAGGCGGTGCGCAGTGTACCTGGGGTGCGGCGGGCATCGATGCTCAGGCTACCGGCGCCGAAGGCAGCAATCTGCAGCAGGCCTCCAGCCATCGCCAGGTTCTTCATCAGGTGGATCATCTGGTTCTGGTCAGCGATTGCGCTGTGGAAGATCAGGCCAGTCACGATCGAGAATGCGGCCAGCGCCAGTGCCACAGGGCGGGTGTACAAGCCGGCAATCAGCAACAGGCCGCCGACTAGTTCGATGCCGATGGCGCCAGCCAGCGCGAGTTCAGGGAACGGCAGGCCCATGGCATTGATGTAGCCGAGGGTGGCGCCCGGATTGGCGATCTTTCCTATGCCGCTCATGACGAAGATGGCAGCCATCAGGATACGGCCGGCGAGTGGCAGGATGGAGGTGTTGGTCTGGTTGTTCATGGTGTGGCTCCTTCAGGGAATGTGTTGTTGATGGAGTCATCTTATGTCGCGCAGACATATTCCGGAAGCCAATATATTTAGATGAGATGTATCGTTAATTCAGATTGATTGTTCTTGCAGCAATTGCGCCAACTGTTGCCTTAGTTTGGCATTGGAGGGCTGGCTATGCGGATGGCCGGCGTTTTCCACGGCGACCGCCAGTGGCAGGTCCATGGCGCCCAGGTGGCCGAGGAACCAGCGCGGCAGGCGTTCGAGCAGGGTGCGGGCACCGGTCGGGTCGGCTTGTGCAACGGGCAGCGCGTGCTGCAAGGCAGCCAGCGCCCGGCGGTGGGCGGCGCGGTGTTCGTGCTCGGCGGGGTAGTAAAGCTGGTCCATCAAGGCTTCCTCTTCGGCGAAGTCGAGGGACAGGGCGCTCAGCAGCTCGGCGATGCGGCTGGGTAGCGAACTATTTTCAGAGTCGATGGTTGCGTGAATCGCTTGCAGCAGGGCGCGGTGGGAAGCATCCATCTCGGCCACGCCAGTTTCCAGCAGCGGGCTCCATTCGAGGCGTTGCATGGCGGTCTCCTTGTCTATTTCGCCAGTTTCGCCCGGCGGAGACAGGGATTCCATGACACAGATCAATCGGCACCTCGTTCACTTTCCCCACCAGGAAGTCGTTCTCCCTGTTTTCTTGTTGATGGAAACGTACAGTTCCGAGCCGGGCCTGGGTGGTTCAATGGCGTCTTCGACGACGAAGATCCACTCTTGCTTGTTTTGGCGTATGAGATCAACAGAAACCCTTGTCGCTGTGCTCCGAGCGCTTCCGGTATTCGCTGATCGCGACATTCTCAGCTTCGGGCACAGTCAGTTTGGCTTCCTGCACCCGTGGAGGACTTGCTGCCGACGATGCAATACATGAACTCGCAAGCAGAAGCCCGGCCAGCTGCCGCATGAATATAGTTCCAGTTTCGATCATGTCCCCCGTGCTTTTAGCAGTGATTGATAGCGCGCAATGAGTTCGGCGCTAACTTCTCCGAGCGGAACTTTGGAAAGGAAGTCGCTTTCCAACGCAACATCGAAGGCCCCTGGTGGCAGCTGATAACCGACAAGCATCTCCAGCGCCTGCTCAACGGCTTGATAGTTCGCCATTTTGAGGCAGATGCGGATTTTCACGCCCAGTACCTGGCGGACCAGGTCACTTGAATCCATTGCCACTACCAGCGCCTTCTCGATATGGTTAAAAGCCTTCTCGAGATTTTCATCGTAGTAATGGAAGTGTTCGGCCAGACCGAGCCATCCCTCAACACGTGACTCGTCTATGGCGATTTGCGCGCGCCGCGCCGCCTCGGCCTTGACCAGATCATTTTGGAATGCATACAGTGAGGCGAAGTCGCCCTGAACCCCGAAAATCTCGTCTCGAGTGGTAGCGAGAAGGCGAAGCTCCTGTAAGTCCCGTTCGACTTCCTGGAATCGCTCCCCAATAAGGGCAGTCATCCATTTCTGCCGTAATGCGCAAGCTTTTTCTTCAAAGTCGGATGTCATTGTTCTAGTGCGCTAATTACAATACGGCAGAATATTAGCTCTCTCCCTAAGAACATGGAAAAAATACTGATCGTAACAGGCGCCAGCCGCGGCATTGGCGCTGCCATTGCGCGCCGGGCGGCGGTGGATGGCTGGGTGGTGGCCGTCAATTACCAGCGCGATGCTGCTGCGGCGGCGCGGGTAGTGGCGGCCATTGAGGCGGCCGGTGGCCGCGCGCTGGCGGTGCAGGCGGATGTGGCGCGCGATGAGGATATCGAGCGGCTTTTTGCCACCGTTGAACGTGAACTGGGACCGGTCTCGGGGCTGGTGAATAATGCCGGCATCACCGGCGGGCTGGGCACGTTTGCGGATGCCAATCCGGCGACTGTGGAGCAGGTGTTCCGCACCAATGTACTGGGCCTGATGCAGGCCAGTCGCCGTGCGCTGGCCACTTTCCGCCAGCATGGGCAGGGCGGGGTGATCGTCAATATCAGTTCGACCGCGGCCACCGCAGGCAGTCCGAACGAGTACGTAACCTACGCAGCCAGCAAAGCGGCAGTCGATACCTTCACCATGGGCCTCGGCAAAGAGCTTGCGCCCGAGGGCATCCGCGTGTGCGGCGTGGCGCCGGGGACCACGCACACTGATATCCACGCTACCTCCGGCGACGCGGGACGTCCGGCGCGGGTGGCAAGCCGCATCCCGATGGGGCGCGTGGGCGAGCCGGAGGAAATCGCGGAAGTGGCGGTGTGGCTGTTGTCGCCTGCGGCGCGCTACGTCACGGGCACGACCATCCGCGTTTCGGGTGGCGCCTGAGTTTTGCTAGTACCAGTCGGCAGGCAATAGCTGGCCAGTGGTGACATCCAGGTGTTTGTACGGCGGTACGCCGGTCCAGTCGGTCAGGTTAAAGACGGTATTCGAGTCGTTCAGTTTTCTTACTTCGACGGTGGAGACGGTCAGCGGTGTCTTTGGCTTGCACACGCTTGGCGGCACTGAGGGACGGACGAAATAGACTGCGCTTTCAGTCGTTGTCGAAGCGTTGCTGACTCGCGTCGCAGTGACAGGATTGCCGTCGCCATTTCCCTGGACTAATAATGCGGTCTCGACGCTGATGCCGATGCCACGGGCGGTCTTCATCCCGCTGGCGGAAGCTGGCAGTACGCCACCGCTGCATCCCAAGGTTCCGCCAGGGATGCTTGTTGGCGCGACGATTCTGGAAATGAAGGAGATGAAGCGACCCATGCGATCGCGGCTGTCGAAGTGAGAGTCAAAAATCAAACTCTCCAATGCCGGCGGTGCGAGAAACCCGCCTTGCAGGCTCAAAGGAGACGGGTCGAACGTGATGTCCTTATAGTAAGGATCAAGCATCGCTTCTTCCGACGTCGCAGATTTATACAGCGCGGAATAGTCGAATTGACCAAGTACCGCCAAGCCGGCGCTTGTACCACCGATGGGAACGTTCTTCTTCATCAGTGCTATTAAAGTCTGCTCGAGCGCAGTACCTTTCCAGAAGCGGATGTAGTGGCTCTGGTCGCCGCCTGCGATAAAGACGACGTTGGCCTTGGCGACAATGGCATTGACAGCTTCGTTATTGGCGGCCTTGACACTCGGAATCACCAGCGTTTCCACTGATGTCAGGCCCAAAGCGGCACCGCCCACCCACATCTCAGCGATGTTGCCGGAAGTCGACAGGGCTTCATCACTGTAATAGACGTATGGGTTGTAGCCATCTGAGCCGGTTGCCCGGATGACGACGAATCGTCCTCCGCTGCCGGGTTCAATCCCGGCCCGCTTGATCAGCCAACGAAAGGCCGGGTCTACGTCGGGCCCGCCCCCCATCAATACGAAGGACGGCGTTGGGCGGGACGACGGCGCAGTTACCGGGGCATTGACGTTTCCTGTAGCGAAATAGGAATAGAGCGGGATCGGTTTCGCCGGTTCAAATACGGGCTCCGCAAAAGCCGAACTGGATGAAAGGAGCGACATTAAAGCCAGCACGATTCCGCTTGTCGCTTTTGGGCTGACTGCGCGCCGCCGCGTGGCACCGATAGAGAGTATGAGCAAACCGCCGAGCATCAAGGCGCTGGTTGGCGGCTCAGGCACCGCCGTAACGCCGAAGGTCAGCGTGCCGAAATTCCAGATACCTTCAGGCTCGTCAAATCCAAGATCCTTGAAGCCATCGTGAAACTCAAGGCGCAGGATGCCATCGAGAGCAAGTTGAAAAATCAAGCCCAGGTTGCCCAGGCCCTGGAATCCAGCGTAGTCCATCGTGCCGTCAAAATCGTCGCCGCTGCCAGGGGTAAAAGTAACCCCGTTGCCGGCTGAGTCGCTGAACGTGAGCTGCATTTCGGAGAGGTAGCTTCCAGCAAAACTTGTGAGGTTAATGTCCCACTTGACGCTCGTAATTGACGCACCGGGCCCAACATAAAGATCCCGAACGATATTGCTGGCTGCACCTCTCTCATCATTATCCAGGACACCTGCAACGTTCACTGGCAGGCTCAACGGCTTTGCGTGTGCCAAGCCAAGACCCATTGTTGTAGAAACCACAATCAAAACCAGCAAGCGTTGCAAGCACTTTACGTTCATCATGATTTCTTCCCTGGATGGATAGACCTCGATGAGGCAACGTTACCATATATTAAATTTTTGATGTCAAATTAATAAAAATCTATCGGGGCGGGGCGGATCTATCGGGATGTTTTACCAGTCAATCGATAGCAACCGCGACGCCATGCGCGGCCAGCACAAGGAGCTCAGTTCATCGCGCGAAGCCCAGCGGAAGCCGTCGGCTTCCGGTGTTGGTTCGCCGGTACGCTGGTGGGGGAAGAAGCTGGTGCAGCGCAGGTGATCGAGGCTGCATAACTGGTCGCCGACCTCCACCTTAAACAGGTGCAGGCGCTTGTCTGGGCGGTAATCGAATTCTCCCAGGTCTTCAAACAGGCCGGCATCGAAGTCCAGTCCCGCCTCTTCGAACAGTTCGCGCCGCGCCGATTGTAATGGCGTTTCGCCGCGGTCTTGCAGTCCTTTGGGAATGTCCCAGCTGGCGGTGCCGGTGACATGGCAAAGCAATACTTGGCGGGCTGAATTGAGCACCAGGGTGCCACATGAAATTTGCTGCATGTCCTTGTTTCCTTTGCTTTTTCACCACATTTTACTATTCCGTAACCGCTAGTAAAGGTACTCTAGGGAAACTTCTCGACAGTCACAAAGCACTGTTATAAAGTGTGAGAATTCAGAAGGCGTGCCCCCAACGCCCGGTCTCATTACCCAACCCCAAAACAATCGCGCACGCATGCCGACAAGGCAGGCGGCGTTGTTTTATTGCCGACGTTTCTTGCCAAGAGGGCCATTATGCCAAAGCTGCACCAGTCGCCTGTCCTGATCGCTGTCGCCGGAGTACTGCTCGCGCAGTCCGCCGCGCATGCCGGCCATACGGAGGGACAGGACGGCAGCTGGACTTTTGGCGGCTTCGGCACCCTGAGCGCGGTCCATTCGAGCGAAAAGCAGGCCGACTATGCGGCCAATCCGTTGAATCCCGGCGAGGCCGGCGCGACGCGCGACTGGAGCTATGCGGTGGATAGCCGCCTTGGCACGCAGCTTACGTACAACGGCGGCCACTGGTCGGCTGTACTGCAGGTAGTGGCCGAGCGTAACCTCACGCATTCGTGGACGCCAAAGGTCGAGTGGGCGAATGTGCAATACCAGGTATCGCCGGAACTGAGCCTGCGCGTCGGCCGTATTGCGCTGCCGCTGTTCCTGTCGGGCGATTACCGCAAGGCCAGCTACGCGCTGACTTCCGTACGCACGCCGGTCGAACTGTACGCCGCGCTCCCGATCAGCAATAGCGATGGCATCGACGCCAGCTACCGTTGGACGTTCGGCAATGTGAAGAACACGACACAAGTGCTGTTCGGCGGTACCAGCGTGCCCTTGTCGGACGACACCCGCGTCAAGGCGCACAGGCTGGCCGGTATTTCCAACACCAGCACCGCCGGTGCGCTGACGGTGCGCGCCACCGCCATCCAGGGCGAACTGGAAACGCCGCTGCTGCAGGAACTGTTCTCCGCCATCCGCCAGTTTGGACCGCAAGGCGAAGTGCTGGCACGCCGCTACGAACCGGACCGCAAACGTACCACGGTACTGAGCATTGGCGCCTCCTATGATCCCGGCAACTGGTTTGTGATGGGCGAAATAGGGCGCATCAACGCCCGCTCCATGCTGGGCGATAAAACCGCAGGCTATGCCAGCGGAGGTTACCGCCTGGGCAGCTTCACGCCTTTCGCCACTGTCAGCAAGGTGGTTGCGAACACGCCGAACCGCGTCGCGGGCCTGGACCTGTCGATGCTGCCCCCGCCATATGCTGCGCCTGGCCAGCGCCTGAATATGGAACTGAATGGCTTGCTTAGCATGATTGCGGAACAGGACAGCACCAGCCTTGGCCTGCGCTGGGACGCCACCGGCAACACTGCCCTCAAGCTGCAATTTGACCATGTGCGCCCGCGCAGCGGCACCAGCGGCACGCTGTCGAACATCCAGCCGGGCTACCGTTATGGCCGCAGCTTCGGCGTGGTCAGCGCCTCGCTGGACTTCGTGTTCTGACAGGGAGTTCGCCATGATCAGGAAACTCCTTTGCTGCGTGCTACTGGTGCTGCTTGCCGGCGCCGCCGCCGCCGCCGAACTGGTGGTGGTGGTGTCGGCGCGCAGCCCGATTACGACCCTGCGCGTGGAGCAGGTGGCCGATATCTTCCTTTCCGAGGCAACGCGCTTTCCCGATGGCGGCGAAGTGGTAGCACTCGACCAGCCGATCGGCTCCCCGCTGCGCGACGACTTTTACCTGAAGGTTGCCAACCGCAGCCCGGCGCTGATGAAGGCTTACTGGACCAAGAAGATCTTCACCGGCCGCGGCCAGCCGCCACGCGAATTGCCCAACAGCCAGGCGGTGCGCAAACTGGTGGCGGATAATCCAACCCTGATCGGCTACATCGACCGCAACTCGCTCGATGCCAGCGTTCGTCCTGTCCTGGTGTTGCATTGAATATGAAACGCTGGTTGCGCATGTGCCTTGAGACGCAAGTCTCGCTGCCCCTGTTCACTATCGTCCTGTTGGCCGTGGTATGGGGCACCACGCTGCACTTCATCGACAGCGAAGCCGCGGCTTCGCGCGAACTGGCCGCCGAATCGGCCAGTGAACTGATCGCTACTTACGAAGCGCAGGTGGCGCGCAGCATCAACGGCATCGAACAGACCTTGCAGCTTTTGAAATACAGTGCCGAGAGCCAGGGCGCGAACGGTGCCTTGCCGGAACTGCAGGCGCACGGCCTGCTGCCGTCCGGCCTGGTATTCGTTGTAAGCATTGTCGATGCCGAGGGGAATACCGTTGCCAGCAACCCGGCCGCGCGGCCAATCAATGTCGCCCGGCAGGAGTACTTCAGCTTCCACCAGCAGCACCGCAGTAACTACACCTTTATTTCGCACGCGATGCGCGATGAGGCGAACCAGGATTGGCACCTGCATTTCACGCGCCGCCTTGACGACAAGCTCGGCGAATTTGCCGGCGTGGTGATCGTGGGGGTCGATCCGGCCTATTTCACCAGCGGCTATGAACGAAGCCGCCTGGGCGAGCAGGGCATGCTCGGCCTGGTTGGCGACGACGGCGTGGTGCGTGCACGGCGCGTCGGCGACAAACAGTCTTTCGGACAGCAACTGGACTTGTCGGCGCTGCAGGCACGCCGCGGCGTGCCGGTCGCCAGCAAGATCGATGGCATCAAGCGCTATACGGCGGTGCGCCAACTGGCCGGCCTGCGCCTTAGCGCCATGGTGGGCTTGGCAGAACAGGAGCAAATGGCCGGCTTCGTGGCCCAGCGCCGTCAGCTGCTGTGGGAGGCGGGCGTTGCCAGCGCGGTGCTGATCATCCTGGCGGCACTGGTCTGGGCCTGCGTATGGCAGGGTGCCAAGGCGCGCCGCCGCATCCGCCGCGCGCAGGAAACCTATGCCGCTGCTTCCGAATCGAATATGGACGCTTTCTTCGTGCTGCGAGCCATCCGCAACAAGGACGGCGTGGTGGTCGACTTCAAGTTCGCCGCAGTCAATTCGCGCGCCGAGCAACTGACCGGCCGCAGCCGCAGCGAACTGCGCGCGCAAACGCTGTGCGGCTGGATGCCCGCAGCGCGCCACAACGGCATGTTCGAGCGGCTGGCGCAGGTGACGCGCGATGGCGGCGTGCACCAGGAAGAGGGGCCGAACATGGTGCCGCAGTTGCAGGCCGAGTGGCTGCACTGGCAGGTGGTGGGCGTGGAAGGCGGCGTGGTCGCGATCGTGCGCGATATCACGGAGCGCAAGCGCGCCGAAGAGCGCATCTACCACATGGCCCACCACGACACCCTGACCGGCCTGCCGAACCGCAGCCTTGTGTGCGACCGCCTGCAACAAGCGATCGCACACGCCGAGCGCAACAACGAGTCGGTGCTGGTGGCCTTTATCGACCTCGATAGCTTCAAACTGGTCAACGACACCCTTGGCCACAATGCCGGCGATGAGCTGCTGAAGGAAGTGGCTGGCCGCATGGTAGGCTGCGTGCGGCGTGAAGACACCGTGGGCCGTTTCGGCGGCGACGAGTTCGTGCTGGTGCTGCCGCACGTGAACGACAACCCCCAGGTGCTGGTGCCGCTGCTGAACAAGATCCTGGAATCGGTGGTGCAGCCGATCATGCTGGAAGGGCAGAAGATGCAGGTCAGCTGCTCGATCGGCGTGGCCGTTTACCCGCGCGACGGCCAGGCTGCCGACACCCTGATGATGCATGCCGACGCCGCCATGTACCGCGCCAAGGACAGCGGCAAGAATAACTGCCAGTTCTACACCCATGAGATGAACGCCGGCCTGGAAGAAAAGCTGGTGCTGACGGAAGGCTTGCGCAAGGCGCTTGAAGAGCAGCAGCTGTCGCTGGCCTACCAGCCCAAGGTGAACCTGGAATCGGGACGCATGTTCGGCGTCGAAGCCTTGCTGCGCTGGCAGCACCCGCAGCGCGGCGCCGTGTCGCCCGCCCAGTTCATCCCCTTGGCGGAAGAGCACGGCCTGATCATCCCGATCGGCGAATGGGCCCTGCGCGAGGCTTGCCGCCAGGCCCGCGCCTGGCAAGACGCCGGCTTGCCGCCGCTGGTGGTTTCGGTCAATGTGTCGGCGCGCCAGTTCGACGACCCGCGCCTGGTCGAGCGTGTGGCGGCGGCCCTGGAATGGAGTGGCCTGGACTCGCGCTGGCTGGAGCTGGAAGTCACCGAGAGCATGATCATGCGCGACACCGCGCAGTCGGTAGCCAAGATGCGCCAGCTGGAAGCGATGGGCATCGCGCTCGCGATCGACGATTTCGGCACCGGCTATTCCAGCCTGGCTGCTTTGAAGTCGTTCCCGATCAGCCGCCTGAAGATCGACCAGAGCTTCGTGCGCGACCTGGTGGCCAACCCGGACGACCAGGCCATCACCTGCGCCATCATCTCGCTGTCGCACCAGCTCGACATGCGCGTGATCGCGGAGGGCGTGGAGACGGAGCAGCAGCGCAGCTTCCTGAAACAGCATGGCTGCGACGAGATGCAGGGCTACCTGTTCAGCCGTCCGGTGCCGCCGCAGGAAATCGCTGCGATGATGCTCGGCGAAGAAAGCGGTGCCGAGGTTACAATGCTTGCTCCCTGATTAATGAGCAAGCATTCAATGAGCGAATACAGCAACGACATCTATACCGAACCTTCCAACGTCGACATGGACACGCTGGCCAACCTTGGCCCGCTGAGCGCCATGGCCGGCATCTGGGAAGGGCAGCGCGGCCTCGATATCAAGCCGAAGGCGGATGGCCCGCGCAAGCAGGCTTACGTCGAACGCATCGAACTGCAGCCGATCGACCCTGTCACCAACGGCCCGCAACTGTTCTACGGCCTGCGCTACGTCCTGATCATCAACAAGCCTGACAACGTCAAGACCTACCACGAGCAGGTCGGCTACTGGCTGTGGGAACCAGCCACCAATACCGTGATCCAGACCCTGGCGATCCCGCGCGGCCAGATCGCCATGGCATCCGGTACCGCAGCGCCGGATGCCAGGACGTTCGAGCTGGTGGCGCAGCGCGAGCAGAATTCCTACGGCATCTGCTCCAATCCTTTCCTGGAGTTCGGTTTCAAGACCACCGAGTACCGCATCAAGGTCACCATCAACGACGATGGCACCTGGGGCTACGAGGAAGATACCGTGATGCTCCTGCGCGGCAAGGAGTCGGAGCCATTCCACCACGTCGACCGCAACCTGCTGCACAAGGTGGCGGAACCGACCCCGAATCCGCTGGCACGCAAATAATCAGGTGCGTTCCGCGGCCTGGTTTGACAAGGCAGGCAGCTGCCACACGCACCAGGCGGCGGCGATGCCGATCGAGGCCACTACCAGGCCGACGCCGGTGACCACCTGGTCGTTCAGGCTGTAGGCGTTGCACAGGCGCTGTGCCATGTCCTGGTACAGCATGCCGGCGATAGCCATCATGGCGCAGAAGTTTCCGAGGAAGAAAAGCTGGATGACCGGCGCCGCCCGCGACAGTGCGCCCGGCAGCAGGAAACCGAGCATGAACAGGCTGGCGAACTTGCCGGCTTCGGCCAGCGGCATCGTCAGCGGCTGCTCAAGCGCGCGCGGCACCATCCAGTAGGCGCTGGCCAGCAGCAGCCACACCAGGCCGGCCAGCCCGTATGCATCCCATTGCGCCGCGGCGCGCGCGAATCGCTCCGACCTGCCCGCAAGCGCGCGCCCGGCCAATGCGCCGCCGACGGCGATCATTGGCAGCTGGACCACCATATGCAGGGCCATCGAAGCTTCGAGCGGCGCGCGCAGCAGCAGCGCCGCCGCCGCCAGCGCCATCCCTGCCAGGGTATGCCTGCCCGTGCTGTGCGCAGCCGCGTTCATCGTGCCAACTCCAGCGCCGCAGCCAACGCGATTTCGGGCTGCTCGTAGTCGATCACCTGCGCCAGCCGTCCATCGGGCCTGACGATGTGGAAGGCTGCGTTGTGCTGGAATTCTCCCAGCTCCGCTGGAAGGACGATGATCCCGACTTGCTCCAGCAGGTCCAGCCGCTGGCCGGCATCCGGCACCGATGCGAACTGCCAAACCGCCGCCTCGGCCCGCATGCGCGATGCATAATGTGCCAGGTCGTCCAATGAGTCGCGCGGGTCGAAGGAGATCGTCAACAATCGCAGCTTGTGCTGCAGTCCGCGCGCCAGGATTTCGCGCTGCATCTGCTGCAGCTCGGTGCCCTGGACTGAACAAACTGCGCTGCAGCGGGCGTAGAAGAATGTCACGATCGCCGGCCGCCGGTCGTTGGCCAGCAAGGCCGGCAGCGGCACCGCTGCGCCGCCCGGCAGGGCAAGATCGACGCGGGGCAGGGCCAGCGGCGCCTCAGCGATGGCCAGGCGCCGCCCTTCTTCGGTGGATATCACCCGGAAGCCCATGGTGGCCTGCCACAGCGCCGCGCCCGCGATAGCGGCCATGCATGCGACCAGCGCCAAGGTGCGCGCCAGATCTCCTTCAATTGGCAGGTGTGGCGAGTTTGGCGAGATCGTCGTCTCCATTGAAAGGGTCCTTGCGCGCGGCAGTCGCATCACGCGCCGCCTTGACCGAATCGGGCGCCACCTTGGCCGCGCTATTGCCGAAGCTGCCGCGGATATGGCTCAACACCGCCGCAATCTCCGTATCGCTCAACTTATCCTTAAACGCCGGCATCTGTCCGTTATATGCCGAACCTTTCACGGTCAGCTTGCCGCTCACCCCATGCAGCAGGATGGATGCGGCAACGTTCTCCGCGCCCGTCACCCATTCCGAACCGGCCAGCGGTGGAAAGACGCCCGGCAGTCCGGCGCCCGTCGCCTGGTGGCAAGCCACGCACTGCGCCGCATACACCTGGGCGCCATCGACGGCGCCGCCGGCGCCGGCCGCGCCGCCAGCCCTGGCCTGCAGCGTCGAAATGGTGCGCCGGTCGCCAAGCGCAGGGTCGTCGTCGCGCACGGTGAGGATATAACTGATTGCCCAGGCCAGCGCCACGCCGACGCCAAGCAGGACATACCAGGGAATCGGCCGGTCTTTCTCGGTCGGATCCGGATTTTCGCGCTGCTGCGCACCAAAATCATTTTGCGGCATTGGGCGCTCCTTCCTTCTTCGCTTGCGGCGCGGGCAGCACGGGATAGGTATGGTCCAGCGACTGCAGGTAAGCCACCAGGTCCAGCACTTCCGGCTTGGCCACCACTACCTTGCCCAAGGGCTTGAACCCAGGCGGCAGGTTCACCACGCGGTCGCCCGGTTCGGCCGCATCCTTGTAGTCGAACAGGTAAGGGTAGGAGGGCATGATCGAGCCCGGCACGTAGGCGCGCGGCTGGAACATGTGCCCGAGGTGCCAGTCCGCGCTCGGCTGGCGCGCGCCGATATTGAACAGGTCCGGCCCGGTGCGCATGGTGCCCAGCAAGTGCGGCGTATCGTAGTGATAATCCGCCGCCACCGAGGCACGTCCCCAGCCGCGCTGGTCATCCGGCGCCTGCGCCTTGTCGCGCGGCTGCTGCGAGTGGCAGTACACGCAGCCATTCCTGATATACACCTCGCGCCCGCGCAATTGCTGCGCAGTGTAGGGTTTCGAGCCGGCCGGCGCTTCACTGGCGCTCAACTGCACATGCGGCACGATCACCAGTGCGGAGGTGGCAAGAGCCAGCGTGACCATGGCGCCGCCCAGGAGTTTGAGTTCGTCCTGCATGTCAGGCTCCCGCGAGGTTGCTGGCTGGTGCGGATGAATCGCCGCGCGTGTGCAGCAGCGCCGCCCCGACGCGGCGCGGACCATAGCGCAGGGCCATGGCGGCGAAATGCCAGGCGAAGACCAGGTGGCCGATGGTCATGACCGCGCCGCCCACCGTACGGCTCTTCAGCCAGGGAATCGTCACGTTGACCGAATCCATGAACGGCCGCCCGGCATCGAGCATTGCCAGCCCTTGCAGCCAGCCCCCAATCGACAGGCCGACGAAATAGATGCCGAAGCCGACTACCACCAGCCAGAAATGCGCAGCAATCAGCTTGGGGTAGGGCCACTCCCACGCCATCACGCGCGGCATGACGAAGTAGATCGCCCCGAACATGACCATCGAGAAGAAGCCATACAGCCCGAGGTGGGCGTGCGCCACCGTGAAGTGCGTGAAGTGCGCCACCGTGTTCACGCTGCGCAGTGCTTCGATCGAACCCTGGATCGAGCTGAGGGTGTACATCATGCCGCCGAGGACGATGAAGCGCAGCGTCGGGGAATACACCAGCTTCGAGAAATGCCCGCGCATGGTCATGTGCTGGTTGATCGAGAAGGAAATCACCGGAATCACCATCATCACGCTCTGCACGATGGACAGCGTGATCAGCCAGCCCGGAACAGGACCGCCGATCAGGTGATGGCCGCCAACCTGGCCGTAGAAGAAGGCCAGCGTCCAGAAGCCCAGCAGCGACAGGTTATACGATTGCACCGGCCGCCCGATGATCTTGGGCAGGAAGTAATACACCGATGCCACCGCCATCGGCGTGTAGAACAGTCCCAGCACGTTATGGCCGAACCACCAGTTCATCGCCGCCTGCTGCACGCCAAAGTGCACCGCCGGCAGGTTCCCGACCAGGAACAGGATGGGGAACCAGAACAGGGCCGCGCCCATGTACCAGATCGACACGTACAGGTGGTGCACCTTGCGGCTTTGCAGGGTGTACACCAGCGGCAGCCCCACCAGGGCGCCGCCGGCCACCAGCAGCAGGTCGACCTGCCAGGGAATCTCCAGCCATTCCAGGCCGTCGCTGAGGCCCGCCGCAATGCAGCCCAGGCCTGCGATCAGACCCGCATTCCACAGCATGGCCCCGAAAATGGCAAAACGCCCGCCGACCAGGTGGGTCTTCAGCAGGCGTGGAAGGAGCCAGATTGCGATCCCCAGGGCCGCCATCGGCGCCCAGCCATAAGCGACTGCATTGAGGTGGATGGTGCGGATGCGGCCGAACGTCAGCCAGGGATACTGCACCAGCCAGTCCGGCTCATGCAGCTTGATGGAGCTGGTAAGTCCTGCCGCCGTGGCCACCAGCAGCCACACCACGGAGCAGGCCAGAAAAACAAAAGTGACAAAAGCACTGGACCGATCCGCCTCCACACGTTCCGCCAGCTCCTGTTCCATCGCAGCCTGCTCGGCGGCGCTGGGCGTTCGCCGGTCCTGCCCCTGCACCGGCAGCGCCAGTCCGGCGCGTTGCTGCGGGCTGGCCGCCGGCTCTTCGCCCTGGCCGATCTCGCCCGGCGAGAAGATCACATTGGCTGCTGCCGACGTGGCATTGAACAAGCGGTGCCGCAGCGACCAGATGAACACCAGCAGACCGGTGACCGAGAGAATGAAGGAAGACAGGAGTATGGTGACGGTGTCCAATTTAACCTTCCCGCCCGTCAATGCGGGCCCGGATTAAGTAAGGCGCATACACGATCAGGTAGATAAGGAAGGCGACCGACCAGGCCAGTGCCGAGCCCAGTAGCAGGAAGTCACGAATTCCAGCGGGAACTATATTGGCACACAAACGGGCCACAGCGCCAGCTTGCAGCAAGAGATACATTGCGCTTTCAGCCCGGCCGGCGCGCAGCATGCGGCCAGTGTGGCCAAGCGCAGTGCGGGTGATCATGCCGAGGATCAGGCCGGACATGCCGCCCACAGCCAGCGCGTGGAAGGCGCTGCTGGAAGAGCCGATGCCCAGCGCCGCAAAACCCAGCAGCAGCAGGCCGGCTACGATCCAGGCGTAGGCCAGGTGCAGGATCCACAGCAAAGGCACGCGAAGGGCGGCAAGCGGCGCCCAGCCAACCAGGCGGATGGCATTGACCGCCGCTGCTGCAAAGGCCACGGCAGCCAGCACGAAACCCGGCCAGCCGGTCACCCATGCCAGCGCCGCTGCCAGCAGCAGGGCAATGCTGGCTTTTTCACGCCAGGACACGGTAAGCGGCTGGCTGCCCGGCGCGCCGTTACGGGTGAACATCGGGATCACGCGGCCGCCGATCACCGCTTCCAGCACGGTGATCACCAGGATCGCACCATGCACGGGAGTCAGCGGCGACAAGGCGATCCAGCCGTTGGCCGCCGCGTGGAACAGCAGGTTGGCTACCGACAGCAAAGCCAGGATGCCGCAGACGGGGTAGTTGCGCTTGCTCTGCGCCTGGTAAAGCACGCGGCCGAATGCCACGGCGCACAGCGGCAGGAACAGCCCATCGATCACCAGGGCCGGAACGCCCGGCGCCAGCAGCATGGCGACGCGGCCGGCAATCCACAGCAGGGCCAGCGCAGCAAGCTGCCCGCCGGCCGGCGTTTGCAGGTTGGTCCAGTTGCGGCCCGCCGTAAACAGGAAACCGACGATCACCGCGCCGCCAAAGCCGAACACCATTTCATGCATATGCCACAGCATATTGGCCGCCGGCAGGGCGGGCAGCATGCCCTTGTAGGCGGCCAGCCACAGCGGCACCGACAGCACCGCCAGCGCCGCCGCCAGCAGGTAGAAAGGGCGGAAACCCAGCCGCAGCAAGGGATGCGGTTGCCAGGCTGGCGTGGGTTCAGTGGGAATATGGATGCTGCGCATGGCGGGCCTCATGTTCTTAAGATGTATAATGAATGCTACATTACGGCTACGGCCAAAGCAATATTTCTAATGCATCTTTATACGACGTAGATCATGAGACTGACATCCTTCACCGACTACACCCTGCGTTCGCTGATGCACCTGGGCATGAACCGCGACAAGCTGGTCACGATCCAGGAGATCGCCGACCTGCATGACATCTCGAAGAACCACCTGACCAAAGTGATCCACCAGTTGGGCGCCAGCGGCCTGGTGGAAACCGTGCGGGGGCGGCATGGCGGCCTGCGCCTGAACCGTGAGCCGGAAGACATCAATATTGGCGAAGTGGTACGCGACAGCGAGTCCGATTTCCATATCGCCGAATGCTTCGAAGCCGAACCTGGCCACTGTGCGTTCCTGCGCGATTGCGCCCTCAAACGCAAGCTGGGCGAAGCGACGGAAGCCTTCCTGCATGTACTCGACGGCATGACCCTGGCCGATATCCTGCCGGGTCCGCATGGCAGCAAAAACGGCAAAGGCGGGGTGCAAACGGTGATTCTGCAGAAAATGCGCATTTGATCTGCATCTTTATTGACGCAGTTTAAGGTAAACATGTATTATGGGTGCATGTTTAGCCGAGAAGGAGCCATACCCATGCTGTCCGCAGAACACCGTGCCATTGTCACCGCCACCGTCCCGATCCTGGAACAAGGCGGCGAAGCCCTGACCCGCCACTTCTACCAGACCCTGTTCACCGACTTCCCGCAGGTGAAACCGTTCTTCAACCAGGCCCACCAGCACAGCGGCGAGCAGCAGCGCGCCCTGGCCAACGGTATCCTGATGTATGCCAAGCATATCGAGCGCCTGGAAGCGCTGGGCCCGCTGGTCAACACCATCGTCACCAAGCACGTCGCGCTGCAGATCCTGCCGGAACACTATCCGATGGTCGGCGCCAGCCTGCTGAAAGCGATTCGCGAAGTGCTCGGCGCGGAAACCGCCACCGACGCGGTGCTGGAAGCGTGGGGCGCAGCCTATGGCCAGCTGGCCGAGATCCTGATCGGCGCCGAAGGCAAGACCTATCAAGCCGCAGCGGCCGCGCCGGGCGGCTGGATGGGGGCGCGCCAGTTCGTCGTGGCCGCCAAGCGTGTCGAGAGCGACGAGGTCACCAGCTTTGTCTTCCGTCCGGTCGACGGCCAGCCGGTGCTCGGCTTCACGCCGGGCCAATATATCGGCATCCGCGTGGTAGTGGACGGCCAGGAGCAGCGCCGCCAGTACTCGCTGTCGGCAGCCCCCAACGGCCAGACCTACCAGATCAGCGTCAAGCGCGAAGAGGGCGGCAAGGTATCGGGCTTCCTGCACGCGAACCTGGACGAAGGCGATACGGTCGACCTGTTCCCGCCGACCGGCGCCTTCACGCTGGCGCAAGGCAGCCGCCCGATCGTACTGATCTCCGGCGGGGTCGGCATCACGCCGACCCTGGCCATGCTGGACCAGGCGCTGGAAACCGGCCGCGAGATCCGCTTCATCCACGCCGCCCGCCATGGCGGTGTGCACGCCTTCCGCGACCATGTCGACGGCCTGGCCGAACGCCACCCGCAACTGAAGCGCCATTACATCTACGCTGAAGACCGTGCGGGCGATGTGCAAGCCGACGCGGTCGGCCTGCTGGGCAACAAGGAACTGGGAGAATGGCTGCCGCAGTCGCGCGACGTCGACGCCTACTTCCTGGGGCCGGTGCCGTTCATGCAGGCCGTGAAACGCAGCCTGCGCGAACTGGGCGTGCCGGAAGCGCAGACCTACTTCGAGTTCTTCGGCCCGGCCAAAGCCCTCGATTAAACCAGCAGTGCAGCAGCCATGGCGGAAGCATCGGCTTCCGCTTCTTCCAGCATCTGCTCGCGCTTCGCGGCGTCGATGAACAGGTCCATCACGGAATCTTCGTGCGGCGGTTCTTGCTCGTCCGGCGCCAGCGGCGAGGCGACCGGCGCGAAATGGTTCGCCAGCAGCAGGGTGTCGAGCAGGGTTTCAGGCGGGATTTGCAGCATGCCGCTACGCAGGCTTTCAATCGCTTCCGCCACTTCGGCAGGAATGCCCAGCTTCTTCAGCACCTCACGCGTGATGATTTCCTCGCTCGCGGTTTGCCAGTTTTCAGGGTCGGGTTCCAGCAAGCCTGGGAATTCATCGGCGCGCGACAGCAAGTAAAAGCTGCCCACTTCATGCACGATGGCTGCGAACAGGGCGGTATCCGGATTCACGCCGGTGACTTCCCGCGCGATGATGCGCGCCAGGCAGGCGACGTGGATGGTGTGCTGCCACAGTTGCTCGGCTTTCGCGCGCAGCCCGGGGTCGGTGATCTTGCTGCCGAAGGCGCGCACCACCATGGCCGCGGCCAGCGCGTACAGGTTGTGGTAGCCGACGCGCATGATGGCGTTGCGCACGTTGGTGATGTCCGGCCCGCCAGTGCGGTTGAACATGGCGGAGTTGGACAGCGAGACGGTGCGCGCAGCCAGTTGCGGCTCGGCCAGCACCAGCTTGATGGCGTCGTCCATCGGGCAGTCCGGATCGTCCAGTGCCAGCTGGACTCGCAGGGCGGCATTAACGCTGGTAGGAAACACGAGGTCTCCGCGGATCGCCAGCGCGGCGACGTGTCCGAATGCTTCCAGTTTATTCATGCCGAAAATTATAAGGCCCCGGACGCAATACTGCCAAATGAGCAGCAATGATGAAAGTCGGGGTCAGGTCTGGCAATCGGACAAATTGCGGAGCAATTTGTCCGATTGCCAGACCTGACCCCGACTTTTAACTTAGGCGCCGGCCAGTTGCGGTTGGCGGGCTGGGCGCTCTGGGCTGTAACGTGCTACCGACAAGTCATCGGCGAAGATGGCCGGGCGCTTGGCGGACATGATGTCGGCCAGCAGTTGCGCCGAACCGCAGCTCATGGTCCAGCCCAGCGTGCCGTGGCCGGTGTTGGTGAACAGGTTGCGGATGCCGGTGCGGCCTACGACTGGCGTGCCATCCGGGGTCATCGGGCGCAGGCCGGTCCAGAAGGTGGCTTCGGCGGTGTTGCCGGCGCCTGGGAACAGGTCGTTCACCACCATTTCCAGCGTTTCGCGGCGACGCGGGTTGAGCCTGGTGTTGTAGCCGGCGATTTCTGCCATGCCGCCGACGCGGATGCGGTCGTCGAAGCGGGTCACTGCGATCTTGTAAGTCTCGTCCAGGATGGTCGAGGTCGGGGCCTTGCCTCCGTCCATGATCGGCACAGTGATCGAATAGCCTTTCAGCGGGTAGACCGGGATTTCGAACAGCTCTTTCAGGAACGGGGTCGAATAGGCGCCCAGCGCCACCACGAAAGAGTCGCCTTCCACCAGCTCGGCGCCGCATTGCACGCCTTTGACCTTGTCGCCTTCGGTCACCAGCTTGTCGATCGAGACGCCGTAACGGAACTTGACGCCCAGTTCTTTCGCCATTGCTTCCAGGCGCGTGGTGAACATCTGGCAGTCGCCGGTTTCATCGTTCGGCAGGCGCAGGCCGCCCACCAGCTTGTGCTGCGATGCGGCCAAGCCTGGCTCGGCCTTCATCAGGTCGGCGCCAGTCAGCAGCTCGTAGGGCACGCCGGTTTCTTTGAGGACTTCGATATCCTTGGCCGCCCCATCCAGCTGGGCCTGGGTGCGGAACAACTGGGTGGTGCCTTGCTGGCGGCCTTCGTATTCGATGCCGGTGGCGGCGCGCAGCACTTTAAAGCAGTCGCGGCTGTATTCGGCCAGGCGTACCATGCGTTCCTTGTTGGTCGCATAGGACTCGGCATTGCAGTTGCGCAGCATCTGCCACATCCACTTCAGCTGGAAGGTGGTGCCGTCGGGCGTGATGGAGAGCGGCGCGTGGCGCTGCAGCATCCATTTCATGGCTTTCAGCGGAATGCCCGGGGCTGCCCATGGCGAAGCGTAGCCCGGCGAAATCTGGCCGGCGTTGGCGAAGCTGGTTTCCAGGGCAGGGCCCGGCTGGCGGTCCAGTACGGTGACATCGTGGCCGGCCTGGGCCAGGTAATAGGCACTGGTGACGCCAATAACGCCGCTGCCAAGGATAACTACGCGCATGAATTGCCTCCGGAATATTTGTGACGGATTATTTTGCTATGATAAGTAAGATTTCCTAGTATTTGTTACTATATGGAGAGCGTAAAACAGCAAAAAATCATGCGAATCCAAAAAGAATCAGCCCGGGGACTGGATAAGATTGACCGGAAAATACTGCGCATCCTGCAGGAGGACGCGCGTATCGCGATGAAGGACTTGAGCGAGCAGGTCGGGCTGTCGATTACGCCGACCATCGAGCGCGTCAAGCGCATGGAGCGCGATGGGGTGATTGCCGGCTATCACGCGCGGCTCAATCCGCGCGCCCTGGGCGCCAGCTTGCTGGTGTTCGTGGAGATCACGTTGAACCAGAAATCGGCCAGCCATTTCGAACAGTTCCGCCGCGAAGTGCTGCGCATTCCGGAGGTGCAGGAGTGCCACCTGGTATCGGGAGATTTCGACTACCTGATCAAGGCCCGCATCCATGAGATGGCGGAGTACCGCAAGCTGCTGGGCGATATGCTGTTGAACCTTCCGGGGGCTGCGCAATCGAAGTCATATGTCGTCATGGAGGAAATCAAGGAAACCTTGATTTTGCCCACGGAGCCTGCACCATAGCCGCGCGACAATGACGCCTTGCGGCCAAGGAGCGTACCATGTCTTCGAACAAACCCGATCCGGTGGTCATATGTCCGGCCTCATCGAACTGAAGCAGGAACTCTTGCTCGAGACTGCAAAGGTTCGCGCGCAGATCCAGTGCTGGATGCTGGCGCAGACACTGACTCTTATCGGCGCCATGGCTGCACTCAAACTGTTTGGGTGATGAGCTCGCATGGTCTAGAATGCCATTAACCTGGACCGAGCGAACGGAGAATTTGTGCAAAGCACTTATGGAGCCGCGAGCGTCACCACACCAGCCGCCTCCGCGCCGGCTGCACCCGAGCATGCTGTCTTTTTGCGTGGCCTCGACGAACACCTTTCTTCCGACCAAAGTTTTACCTCCAACCTGGCCCGCACGGTCGGCGCCATCGCCAGTACCGACGGCGCGCTGACCCTGGCCCAGTTTGCCGCCGTGACGGACCTGGCCGGCGATGGCCGCGCCTCCGCCGTCTTCACCGCCATCGTGCTGAACGCCATCGAATGCAGCATCAACGTCGATTGGGCGCTGCAAGCCCTGGCCCGTTCCAGCCCCACCGTCGCCGAGCCGGCGCGGCATAAGGCCTTTAACCTGATGAAGCCGCTGCTGGCGCTGCAAGGCACTGCCGCCCGGCCCCTGGCGCACAAGATTGCCAAAGCGCTGCACATCAAGCTGACCCCGGAACAGCTGTTTGGCCTGCCGCCGGAAGAAGAGCGCCGCCTGCTCAGCAACCTGGGCAACCAGGCGCGCAAATTGGTCAAGGGCAGGGGGCTGGCCGACGCCGTCGCCGATTTCGGCCGCGCGATGGGCCACTCCGAGCTGTTGAACCATGCGCGCGGCTACAACGGCGGCCTGATGAGCCAAGACGAATTGCATACCGGCGTCGAGCGCGCCGTGGCCACCATCTGCCATGGTATTGACAGTTACCGCGAACACGAGAGTTCTCCGCTGGCCTGCGAGGCCAGCGCGGCAGGGCTGCTGGCGACGGCCCAGCAGCTGCGCCAGCAAGTGCAGCAGCGCCTGGCACTGGTCGATGCCCGCATCGCCTATGAACGCCGGATGCTGAACCAGGATATCGACGATGCCGTGCATGATGCCGGCAACGCCATCGAACTGGCCTTGGCCTGCCATCCGGAAGCCAATGAACGCGCCAGCGGCGAGCAATTCGGCAAGGAAATGGAATCCCGCCTGGACCGCGTGGTGCGGCGCAAGGAAGAAGCGCTGGACTTGCTGCAGCACGACCTGTCCCTGTTCCAGTCCGATATCCGGCTGACCCAGAGCACCGTCTTTGAACGCCAGCACCACGCCGCGCTGGCGCACCTGATGCCGCGCATGCGCGTCGGCACCCGCCTGGCGCAGACGGTCGACACTGCGGCCAATTTCACCCTGATGGGCAGTGCCGTTGCCGCTGCCGGCACCGGCACTGCCGCCTATCTGTTTGGGGTTGCCGTGGTGCTGCCGGTGGTGGCGCCTGCTGCCCCCTTCGTGGGCGGCGCCGTGTTGCTGGCCGGCGCCTTCAAGTGGTTTGCCGATGCCGGCCGCCGCAAGCGTTCGGAAATCCAGGACCGGCGCCGCGCTTTCGAGGAGGAATTGCGCAAACGCCTGCAAGACGTACAGGCCGCCTTCGGCCGCCAGTTGGATCGCATCGCCTCCAGTTTCCACGAATCGGCAACCCAATTACTGACGCCGCTGATGCTCGAGGCGGAAGCTGCCGGCCGCGTGCAGGCGGTGCGCAAACGTATTGCCGACAAAGTTATCGGGCAGGCCCAGCACGCCATCTCCCAGCTGCGCAGGGCAATGACAGTGCATGCCTGATTTGTTGCTGTATAGCAACCAACTACGTTACCGTACGAAAGTTACTCCCTTGCTTTGGTACAATAACTGGCAAGCAACGCACTTTTTCAACAACTTATATAATCACGACCATGAAGACCCAGCTCTTAGCCGCCGCCATGCTGGCACTCAGCACTTCAGCCATCGCCCAGGACGTGGGCGTTTCCGTCACCGTCGGCCAGCCAGGCTTTTTCGGCCGCATTGACATTGGCAATATGGCACCGCCGCCTGTGCTGTACCCGCAGCCGGTGATCATCCAGCGCCCGGCACGCATCATCGCCGAACCGCTGTACCTGCGCGTTCCGCCGGGCCATGCGAAAGACTGGGGCAAACATTGCGGCAAATACAATGCTTGCGGCCGCAATGTCTACTTCGTGCGCGATGAGTGGTACACCAACGAATACGCACCACGCTATCGCGACGACCACCGTGGCGGTCAGCGTGACCGTGACTACGACCGCGATGAGCGCGGCGATCGCGATGAAGACCACGGCCATGGCCACGGCAAGGGCCATGGCAAAGGCCACGGCAAGCATTAATCCGGTAGCGTAAACGGGCCCGGCCCGCTCGCTGCCGACATTTAGGAGAACTGTTTGCAGAGCAAATATGTGATCGTAGGTGGAGGGGCGGGCGGCCTTGAGCTGGCCTGCAAGCTGGGCCGCAAACTCGGCCCGCAACAGGTAATGCTGGTCGATAGCCGGCTTTACCACATCTGGAAGCCTTCGCTGCACGAGGTGGCGGCCGGCACCCTGGACATCCACCAGGAAGGCCTGTCCTACCAGATGCTGGCGCACGACAATGGCTTCACCTATGTCTACGGCGCCATGACGGCGCTGGACAGCTCCAGTCAGCAAATCACCGTGGCGGCAATTACCAGCGAAGGCGGCGAAGCTGTCCTGCCCGAGCGCAGCATCGGCTACGAATCGCTGGTGATGGCTGTCGGCAGCACTTCCAATTATTTCGGCGTGCCAGGCGCAGCCGAGAACACGATTTCCCTCAACGCGACCGAAGATGCGGAACGCTTCCGCCTGACTTTGCTCAAGCTGCTGACGCGCGCCGCGCTGCAAAAAGGCGCGCAGCAGGGCGCTTCCGGCGTCGATGTCGTGATCATCGGCGGCGGCGCTACCGGCGTCGAACTGGCGGCCGAATTGCGCGAAGCCAGCGGGGTCTACACGTCTTACGGCTTCGGCCACCTCGACCCGGTGCGCGACGTGCGCATTACACTGCTGGAAGGCGCGCCGCGCATCCTGGCGCCGCTGCCTGAGCGCGTATCGAATGCGGCACTGAAGCTGCTCAATGAGCGCGGTATCAAGGTCGTGACCGATTGCCGCGTGACTGCGATTGCGCAAGACCATGTGTCCGTCGGCGAGCAGGATTATCCGTCGGATATCGTGGTATGGGCGGCCGGCATCAAGGCGCCGGCTTTCCTGGCCTCGCTTGGCTTGCCGACTGCCAAAGGCGGCCAGATCGAAGTGACCGGCGAGCTGCAGGTCAGGGGCGTGCCGGGCGTCTATGCCTTGGGCGATTGCGCGCAGTGCATGGGCGCCGATGGCAAGCCGGTTCCGCCGCGCGCTCAGGCCGCGCACCAGCAGGCGGATTACCTGCTGCAGGCTTTCATGCGCCGGGCGAAGGGTCAGGCGCCGCAAGGCAGGCCTTATGAGTACCGCGATTACGGCTCGCTGGTGTCGTTCGGCCAGTCGACCTCGGTCGGCAGCCTGATGGGTTCGCTGCGTGGCTTCAGCTGGTTCGTCGAAGGCTTCTTTGCGCGCATGATGTATGTCAGCCTGCACCTGCTGCACCACCAGGCCGTGCTGGGCACCATCCGCACCGGTGTGCTGGCGGTGGCGCGCTTCCTCGTCAAACGCGCCACGCCGCTGGTCAAGCTGCATTGAGGGCGCTGCTGGCCGCTGCGGCCGCCGCTGCCTTGCTTGGCGGCTGCTATAACCGCGCCACCGAGCTGGCCGAGCTGTCGCGCCACCATGCTACTGCGGCCGGCCACGTCGCCGTGCTCGAATGCCATAACGACGGCCAGTGGTGGTACGAGTTCGAACTGGAAGGCAAGCGCCGCCGCGGCCCGGTGCGTGAGCCTGCCGGCTGCGCCCAGCGCAAACTCGGCGATAGCGTCACGGTGTACTACAACCCCTCAGCGCCCGAGGTGCATCGCGCCGTCGCGCCTGCAGCGGCGTATCAGCAGGAACATGGCTTCCACGTGCCGCTGTGGCTCTGGTTCGGAATTGGTGCGCTGGCGCTGCCGCTGTCGGCCTGGGTGGCCTTGAAGCGTAGCAGCAAGCGCTAAGGATTCAGCTTATCGGCGGCTTGGGCAGGGTGACGCTCAGGACAGCGCCTTGCTTGCCATTGGCGGCCAGCGACAACCAGCCGCCGAGGAAAATGGCGCGCTCGCGTATCATGCGCAAGCCGTGGTGCTGGTGCCAGTCGCCATCCGCAACGGCGGTCTGGCCCAGGCCGACGCCGTCATCCTTTACTGTCAGGACGATGCTGTCGTCCATATCGTCGACGATCACGTCGACCTTGCTGGCGCGTGCATGCGTGGCCACGTTGCGCAAGCCTTCTTCCGCGGCGCGCAGCAGCACCACGCGGTGCGCGCGCGGGCAGGCCGGTTCGTCTTCCGGCAGGCTGCACTGGGCTTTCATCAGCTGTTCCGCGCCGAACTGGGCCACCAGTTCACCCAGCGCCACACGCAAGCCGAGGAATTCCAGCTTGTCGTTCCACAGCTTGTGCTGCATGCCGCGGTTGGTTTCGATGATGTTGTGCAGCAGGTTTTTCATCTGCGCGGCGCGGTCGAGCAAGGCGGGCTCCGGCGGCAGCTTGGAGGTGAGCAGGCCGAGATGCATGGTCAGGGCCGTCAGCGAGGAACCGAGGCTGTCGTGCATCTGGCGCGACAGGGCGCGCCGTTCATCGTCCCAGCAATTGTTGACGTAACCCAGCAGCTCCCGCAGTTCGGCGGCGTCCGTGTTAGCAGACATATGTTTGGCAGTCCATGTTTATTGCCTTGATCATACATGAGGATGGTCGTGGGGTGGCGCACATACAGCCAGCAGTGCGCCTGTCAATCTGGCAGCTCACCAGAGGAGACGCAAAATGAAAGACGCTATTGCTTTGTTGAAACAAGACCATGCCAACGTCAAAGCCATGTTCAAGGAGTTCGAGGGCCTGGGCGACCGCGCCTTTACCAGCAAAAAGAAGCTGGCCGACAGGATTTGCCTCGAACTGACCAAGCACGCCACGGCGGAAGAAGAAATCTTTTATCCGGCGGTGCGGGCGGCATCGAAAGAAGCTGACGACCTGGTCGATGAGGCGACGGTCGAACACTCCAGCGCCAAGGACCTGATCGCCCAGATCGGCGAAATGGACCCGCACGACGAGCTGTTCGACGCCAAGGTCAAGGTGCTGGGCGAATACATCAATCACCACGTCAAGGAAGAAGAGGGTGAGATGTTCCCGCTGGCGAAGAAGGCCGGACTCGACCTGCAAACCATGGCGCGCGAGATCGAAGCGCGCAAGGACGAAATCGAGTTCGTGCCGCCGCGCATGCCGCAGGCGAGCGCCGGCCAGGCCGGACGCATGCGGGTCTGATCAGGAGCGCATGGTGGCCGGCGTGCGCGCCAGGCATTGGTCGATGGCGCGCAGCAGCTGGTCGACGTCGACCGGCTTCACCAGGTGCATGTCGAAGCCGGCATCCATCACGCGCCGCTGGTCGTCTGCCAGGCCGTAGCCGGTCAGGGCGATCAGCTTGATGTGGTGGGTCTCCGGGTTGGCCCGCATGCGGCGTGCCACTTCATAGCCGTCGATGCCCGGCAGGCCGATGTCGACCAGGGCAATGTCGGGCCGGTCGGCAGCAGCCTTGGCCAGGCCCTGGAAGCCGTCGGCCGAATGCTGCACCGGGTAGCCGTAGCAGCCCAGCATCATGGCCATCATTTCGCGGCCGTCGTCGTTATCCTCCACCAGCAGCACGGCTGGCTTCGGCTGTTCGCTTGTTTCCATGGGTATCGCCTTCGGTTCAATCACATGCTCGATGCAGGGCAAGTGCAGGGTGAAGGTGCTGCCTTCGCCTGGGCCATCGCTTTCAGCATACACATTGCCGCCATGGAGTTCCACCAAGCGGCGCACCAGCGACAGCCCGATGCCGAGGCCGCCTTGCGCGCGGTCCAGCGTGCTGGCGCCTTGTACGAAAACGTCGAACACTTGCGGCAGCAGGTCGGCCGAAATGCCGACGCCGCTGTCGTGCACGCTGATCGTTACTTCGCCATCGTCCACATCGCTCAGCAGCTCGATGCGTCCGCCGGCCGCTGTGTATTTCAATGCGTTGTCCAGCAGGTTGCTGATGACCTGTTCCAGGCGGGTGGCGTCGCCATTGACCCAGCACGGGGCGATCTCGACTGACAGGTGGTAGTCTTCCAGCCGGCCGGTGGCGCGGAACGTTTCCAGCGTGGTCTTGAGCAGGGCCGACATATCGAGCGGCAGCCGGTTGAGCAAGATCTTTCCTGACATGGCGCGGCTCAGGTCAAGCAAGTCGTCCACGATACGGCCCAGGTGCCGGCTCTGGCGCTGGATGATTTTTTTTGCATGGCTCACGCTGTCGGCGTTCACGCCCGGCAAACCGATCAGCGAGGCGGCACTGCTGATGGCCGACAAGGGGTTGCGCAACTCGTGGCCCAGCATGGCCAGGAATTCATCCTTGGCGTGGCTGGCGCGCTCGGCGGTCTTGCGTTCTTCGATCTCGCGCAACAGGCGCTGGTTGCTGGCGATCAGGTCGGTGGTGCGCTGGCTCAGCTGGCGCGCCTGGCGCCGTAACTCTTCGTTTTTGGTGGCGAGTGACACGAAGACGCTGATCTTCGCGTGCAGCACTTGCGGAATCACCGGCGTGAACAGGAAATCGACCGCGCCTTTCTGGTAAGCCTTGAGGCGGTCCAGTTCATCCGCCACGAAGGCGGTGATGAAGATGATGGGAATGTCCGATGAGCGCGGGCGCTGGTGGATAGCTTCCGCCGTTTCAAAGCCGTCCATGCCCGGCATATTGACATCGAGCAGGAGCACGGCGAAGTCGTGCGTGAGCACTTCGCGCAAGGCTTCCTCGCCAGAGCGCGCGGCGACGACTTCATAATTCTCCTGCGCTGCCCACTGCTCGAGCAGGTTCGTCAGTGCGAAGAGGCTGTTGGCGTCGTCATTGACGACGAGGATCTTAGGCTTGTCCACCAGTCTGATCATAGCTGCGCCTATTTACTGTGTCAAAGAACCCATGCCAATCGAACACGCGTTGTGTACGCACGCGCACAGTCAGCCGGCAGCCCTGCTGCCATAGTGAAAACTCGTCCAATGGAGGAGTGACCATGAATATCGACACCATCGTTGACAAAGAGTATGTGGGCAAGAGTTTCCGCGAATTGGCCGATGCACCAGTAAGCGCCTTGCGCGGCTTGAGCCAGAAGGATGCCAAGGCCCTGCAAGCTGCGTTCGGCGTGAGCACGGTGCGCGAATTCGCGCAGCTCAATTTCGTGCGCTGGGCTTGCGCCATTTCAATCCTGGCCGACGAAGAGCAGCTTGCGCCAGCTGAAAAAGCCAAGGAAGAATTGCTGGATGATGCGGTTGAAATGACGTTCCCCGCCAGCGATCCGATCTCGGTTGACGCCGGTATTACGCGCATCGAAGTGGCTCCGGAAAAAGTCGACGCACAGCAAGACCACCAGCATGCCGGCAAGGTCGAGGAGTCGACGGAAATCGGGCGCGAGGCTGAAACCACTTCATGACCTGCATGGCGGCCTGTCGTATCAGGCTGCCGGCTCAGGCTGCAGTAACGTGGACTTGCGGCGACGGCACCGCGTCCGTATGCGCTGCAGCGCAATAACGGTTCTTGCCGGTACGCTTGGCTTCGTAGAGCGCGGCGTCGGCAACATGCATCAGGTTGTCGACCGTGCCGGCATCGTCAGGGTAGAGCGCGATGCCAAGGCTGGTCGACAGCTGCAGCGTCAGGCCATTGACCTGGTAGGGCTGGGCCACCACTTCCACCAGCTTGCTGGCAGGTTCCTGCGCATCGGCCAGGGTGCCGACTTCGCCCAGCACAATCACGAATTCATCGCCGCCGATGCGCGCCACGGTATCTTCCTTGCGCGCTGAATTGACCAGGCGCTGTGCGACCTGCTTGAGGATTTCGTCGCCGTAGGCATGGCCGTGGGTATCGTTGATGGCCTTGAAGCCATCGAGGTCGAGGTACATGACGGCTGCGCGGCGCTGCTGGCGCGCGGCGTGCTGCAAGGCGTTGGCAATACGGTCTTCCAGCAGGCGCCGATTGGGCAGGCCGGTCAACGGGTCGTGCAGTGCCAGTTCCTGCTGCTGCTTGCTGTAGGAGGCCAGTTCCTTGTACAGCAGGCGCACCTCCAGCATATTATGGATGCGCTTGTGTACTTCGAGCAGGTCGAACGGCTTGCTGATAAAGTCGCGCGCGCCGGCTTCCAGCGCGGCGATCTTGAAGCTGGGCTGGGCCGTCAGGGCCAGCACCGGCAGGTAGCCTTCCTGCTCGATCTCCTTCAGGCCTTTCATGACCTGGAAACCATTCAGTTCCGGCATTTGCAGGTCGAGCAGGATCAGATCATAGCGATGCTGGCGGTGCAGGGGGCAAACCTGCTCCGGTAGCATAGTGGCCGTCACATTGGTGTAACCGGCATCGCGCAGAATCTCCAACATCAGGTCGATATTGTCTGCACAATCGTCAACTACCAAGATCTTGGCATTCAGGATCTCATCAGGGCTTGGCATGGCGGTCTCGGGAACTGGACTCTCAGTGTATCTTGCGACAGTTTGCCGTGGCGCACGTGTCATTAACCAGTCTAGCAAAGATTTCGCAAGTTTCTTGTAGGACATTTTCCCGTGCTTGGGTAGGCCTCAGCCACTCTTGCTGGCGTGGCAAACCCGTTCAATCGTGGCTACCAATTCAGAAGGCTCTATGGGTTTTGGCACGTGATCGAGGAAGCCTGATTCGAGCGCATGCAGGCGGTCTTCGGGGCGGGCAAAGGCGGTCAGCGCGATGGCAGGCAAGGCGCCGCCGCGCGCCGGCCCGAGGGCCCGGATCCTTGACAATAATTCAAATCCGTCAACATCGGGCATGCCGATATCGCTCACCAGCAAGTCATAGTGGCTGCCGCGCGCCAGGGCAATCGCTTCGGCGGCATTGGCGGCGCACTGCACTTCGCAGTTGCAATCACGCAAGATTCGCCCGACCAGCTCGCGCGCATCGGCCTCGTCGTCCACCAGCAACACTTTGAGGCCCGCCAGGTCGCGCAAGCCCAGCTCGGGCAAGGGCGCGCGCTCGCTGCGTGCCGGGCTGTGCATGCGCGCGGCGCGGATTTCCCCGCTTGCCAGCGGCAGCCGTACGCTGAAACTGGAGCCCATGCCTTCGCCTTCGCTGCTTGCCGCTACCGTGCCGCCGTGCTGTTCCACCAGGTGCTTGACGATGGACAGGCCGAGCCCAAGGCCGCCATGCCGGCGCGTGGTGGAAGCGTCGGCCTGGCGGAAGCGCTCGAATACATGGGGCAGGAATTCGTGGCGGATGCCAAGGCCGTTGTCGCTGACGGTGATGTCGACGTGCCCCTCGTGGGCCCAGATCGAAGCGCGCACGGTCCCGCCGCGCGGCGTGAACTTGAGCGCGTTGGTGAGCAGGTTCCACACCACTTGCTGCAAGCGGTTGGCGTCGCCTGCCACGTGGCCGGTGGCCGAGAAGTCGCGTTCCAGCCGGATGCCCTTGGCCTCGGCGGCCGGGCGCACTGCTTCCAGGGCGGCATCGACTACCACGGCCGGCATCAGCAGCTTCATATCGAGCAACACCTTGCCGGAGGTGATGCGGCCCATGTCCAGCAAATCTTCGATCAGCTGCGCCTGGGCGCGGGCGTTGCGCTCGATGGTTTCCAGGCCGCGCAGCTGCTCTTCCTGCGTGCGGTTGCCGCGCCGCAGTACCTGCGCCCAGCCGAGGATGGCGGTCAGCGGCGTGCGCAGTTCGTGCGACAGCGTGGCCAGGAATTCGTCCTTCATCTGGCTGCTGCGTTCGGCTTCGGCGCGCGCACTGCGTTCGCGGTCCAGCAGTACCTTGCGCTCTTCCGCGGCGCGCTGGGCGGCGTCGACCATGCGCGCATTGTCGATGGCGATGCCGGCCTGGGCCGCCACGCCGCTGACGATCCGTTCGGTGCGCTCGTTGAACATATCCGGTTCGGGGTGGCCGAAGAACAGCGTACCCACCACTTCGCCGGCCCGCGCCAGTACCGGCACGGCCAGGCCGCTGCGTACATGGGGATGCGGCAGGCCCTGGAAATCGTCCGGCGGTGCGCCCGACAAGGTATGCATGGCCTGCTTGCCGCCGTCGCCGTCGGCGCCGTGATAGAAGAAGGCGCCAAAGCGCGCGCCGGAAATGCTGGTGGCGGCATCGGTGACGTCCTGCAGCAGCGAATGCAGGTCGCGGTTCTGCACCAGCGCCGTGCCGGTGCTGTTCAGCAGTTCGAGGATATTGGTTTCATCGCGCAGCTGTTCCTGCACGCGCTTGACCTGGTCGACGTCGGTGCTGGTGCCGAACCAGCGCAGGATGCGGCCGCTGGCATCGCGCATGGCGTTGGCGCGCGTCAGGAACCAGCGGTACTGGCCGTCGCGCGCGCGGATCGGGAACTCCATTTCGAAAGGGCGCCCGGTTTCCACCGAAATGCGCCAGTGCGCCAGCATGGCGGGAATGGCTTCCGGCGCATACACCTGGCGCCAGCCTTCGCCCAGCATGTTCCAGTCGTCCATGCCGGTGTATTCCTGCCAGCGCTCGTTGTACCACATCATGGCGCCATCGCTGCTGGCGATCCAGGCCAGTTGCGGCATGCTGTTGGCCAGTGCCCGCAGTTCTTCTTCGCTGTTGCGCAAGGCGTCTTCGGTGGATTTGCGCGCGGTGATGTCCTGCATCATGCCTATCACGCCGCGCAATTCGCCGGCGTCGCTGAAGTCGCCGTGTCCGATGACGGACAGCCAGCAGATGGCGCCGTCGCGGTGCCGGATGCGGCATTCGACATTGAAATCGCGCCGCAATTGCACCGCGTCGGAGAAGGCCTGCTCGACCACCTCGAAGTCTTCCGCCGCGATGCGGTCGCGCAGCACCGGCCAGGTGATCGGGATTTCTGCCGGCAGCTCGAAGATCTCCGCAGCGCGGCGCCCCAGGCGCACCTGGTTGGTGGCGGCACTCCATTCCCAATCGCCGAGCCGCCCGGCGGCCAGCGCCACTTGCAGGCGGTTGGTGCTTTCGCGCAGGCCGCGCTCATGCAGCTTGCGCTGGTGGATGTCGAGCAGCAGGCAGGTCATGCCCAGCGGCGAAGGCCAGGCGCGCACTTCCATCCAGCGCTGGCTGGGCTGGTAAAACAGTTCGCAGGCGGCCGGCAGGCCTTGCTCGAGCGTGCGGCGCAGCGGCGCTTCCAGCGCGCCGCCGGCCAGGGCGGGAAAGGCGTGCCATAAGTTCTGGCCGCGCGGATCGTGCAAGGAGGTCACCGGCGGCAACAGCATGTCCGCCGCCCTGGGGTTCAGGTATTGGACGGTCCAGTCCCGGGCAATGACGGCGAAGCCGTCACCCATGCTATCCAGTACATTGTGCGTGCGGGGATCGGGACTCATAACGTTCGATTGTAGCCTTGACAAGCAACTTGCCGCCGCACCATTGCCTAATGCAAACCTTGCAACACCTGCTGTAGTTGTTCGATGTCGTAGGGTTTTTGCATGGAAACGGCGGGAAAGTCGAGGTGGCTGGTCAAAGACTGGCTGTAGCCGGAGGCAAAGACGATGCGCAGGCGCGGCTGGCGCTGGAGGGCGGTGCGGCCCAGTTCGACGCCGCTCATGCCAGGCAGGCTGACGTCGCTGAACAGCACGTCAAATTCCGCTTCGGCCAGCTGTGCGAGCGCCGCTTCGCCGTTGGCTGCGGCGCTGACCTCGTGGCCGAAGGCGCGCAGCATTTCGCAGACCAGGTACCGGGCGTCCTGGTTGTCTTCCACCACCAGGATGCGCAAGTGGCCATCGTTGGCCGCGGCGGAGGGCAGGGCGGCGGCGCTGGCCGGGGCCAGGGTGCACAGGATGCCGGCGACTTCGCCGTCGGTGCCGCGTACCGGGGTGTAATGCAGGTCGAAGCTGGTTTCCGTCATGTGGCCGTCGCGCCACAGCTTCAGAGGCTGGCGCAGGAAGACCAGGCTTTGCCCGCTCCAGGCTTGTTCGATGGCTTGCGGGTTCCAACTCCACGCCGAAGGTGGCACGGCCGGCACAGTGCCGCCGGGCGGAACTGTGCTGGCAGTGCCGACATTGCTGGCATAGGCCTGGTTGTAGAGCATGATTTGCCGGCGGCTCCACAGCAGCAGCATCGGCAGCGGGGTGTTGAGCATGATGTCCAGCGCCAGGCGCAAGGCCTGGGGCCAGGCCTCCTGCGGGCCGAGGTCGGCGCGCGACCAGTCCTGGGTTGCCATGCTTTCACCTGCGATTTGCGCCATGTTTGTATCAGTGCCGGGATGTCAATATGGGCAATGCTACACCAAGGGCGACAAAAAAAAAGGCCCGCTAGCTGCGGGCCCGAATTCTATTTTCTTGGAGGAGAATAGAGGAGACAGGTGAATGATGCTGCATCGCGGAATAAAGATCCAATTTCGATTCATGATGAGAGAAATACGTTTCATGAATGAAGTAATAATGTCCATAAGGCAATAAAAGAAATTGTTTCGCAGTGCTGGACAATCGGAAAACCCCCACATATAATGCTGCCTCCTTGCACAGGATACTGCGCAGGAAAGAGCCGGAAACGCCGGTTTCGCCTTGGAAAGTTGAGTAGAACGTAAGCTTTCCAAAACGAAATTCATGCGATATAATCCTGCTTCTTAAGCGGCTGTAGCTCAGCTGGATAGAGTACTTGGCTACGAACCAAGGGGTCGTGGGTTCGATTCCTGCCAGCCGCACCAGAATTTGCAGCAAATGTTTGAGCCCTTCGCTGTCGAGCGAGGGGAGTAGCAGGAAGTTGGTAGTATGCATAACTGACTGTTATAATTTAGTTTTTGCGGCTGTAGCTCAGCTGGATAGAGTACTTGGCTACGAACCAAGGGGTCGTGGGTTCGATTCCTGCCAGCCGCACCAGTTTTTGTAAGTGTTGTAGCCGTCGCTGTCGAGCGGCGAGGAAAAAGCAAGTTTTGCGGCTGTAGCTCAGCTGGATAGAGTACTTGGCTACGAACCAAGGGGTCGTGGGTTCGATTCCTGCCAGCCGCACCAAATTGAAAGGGTCCATACCGGGAGGTGTGGACCCTTTTTCCTTTTTGCCGTTTGCGGCCTATACTTCAGGCATGAACAAGCTCATTCATGCTGCCTTGCTGGTGGCCGTGTCCAGCAGCGCCTTTGCCGGCGCGACCGTCACGTTTGTCGATATCGGCAAGATGACCGACGTGCCGCGCGATTACCAGAAGCGGGATGACATGCAGTTCCTGTTGCGCGAACATCTCAGTCTTCTGTCGGAAAAACTGCCGGCAGGGCAGGCGCTGAAAGTCGAATTCCTGGATATAGACCTGGCCGGCGATGAATTTCCCCGCGTCGCGCTGCGCGATATCCGCGTGCTCAGGGGGCAGGCCGACTGGCCGCGCATCCATTTGCGCTACCTTATCGAGCAAGATGGCAAGGTAATCAGCAGCGGCGACAGCAAATTGTCCGATCCCGGCTATATGATGGGCGTGAACCGCTACGATCGCGACCTGTACGGCCACGAAAAGCAAATGCTCGACGACTGGTTCCGCAAAGACGTCCTCCATCAGCACTAAAAGATTTCATACACCCGGTAGTCAGCAATGCTGATGATTGAGCGGCAATTCCTGCGCTAATATGCGGGAATGACACTCATCACTTGCATCGAAGACCTGCGCCGCCTGGCCAAGCGCCGCGTGCCGCGCATGTTCTATGACTATGCCGATTCCGGCGCCTGGACCGAATCCACCTATCGCGCCAATGAAGAGGACTTCCAGCGGCTGAAGTTCCGCCAGCGCGTGGCGGTAGACCTGAACAACCGCAGCCTGCGCAGCACCATGGCTGGGCAGGAAGTGGCGATGCCGGTAGCGATCGCGCCGACCGGGCTGACCGGCATGCAGCGCGCCGACGGCGAAATCCTGGCAGCCCGCGCGGCGGAAAAATTCGGCATCCCGTTCACGCTGTCGACCATGAGCATCTGCTCGATCGAGGATGTGGCGGCGCATACGACAAAGCCGTTCTGGTTCCAGCTATATGTGATGAAGGACCGCGATTTCATCAATCGCCTGATCGACCGCGCCAAGGCGGCGAACTGCTCGGCGCTGGTGCTGACGCTGGATTTGCAGGTGCTGGGCCAGCGCCACAAGGACTTGCGCAACGGCTTGTCGGCGCCGCCGCGCCTGACTATCGCCAATATGCTGAACATGGCCAGCAAGCCGCGCTGGTGCGCCGGCATGCTGGGCACCACGCGGCGCCAGTTCGGCAACATCGTCGGCCACGCGCAATCGGTGTCGGACATGTCTTCGCTGTCCTCGTGGACCAGCCAGCAGTTCGATCCCAGCCTGTCCTGGAACGACGTCGAATGGATCAAGAATCGCTGGGGCGGCAAGCTGATTATCAAGGGCATCATGGATGCCGAGGATGCGCGCCTGGCGGCCGATAGCGGCGCCGATGCGCTGATTGTTTCCAACCATGGCGGGCGCCAGCTCGATGGCGCGCCATCCTCGATCGCGGCGCTGCCGGGCATTGTGGAAGCGGTCGGCAAACAGATCGAAGTCCATATGGATGGCGGCGTGCGTTCCGGCCAGGACGTGCTGCGCGCCGTAGCGCTGGGTGCGCGCGGCGTCTATATCGGGCGCCCCTTCCTGTACGGGCTGGGGGCGATGGGCGAGGCCGGCGTCACACGCTGCCTCGAAATCATCCGCAACGAACTGGATATCTCGATGGCCTTCTGCGGCAAACGCGATATCCAGCAGGTCAGCAGGGAGATCCTCCTGCCCTGAAAACCAGGCCGGCCAGGAGCTTGCATAATTCATCAAACAGGGTGGGTTCAGTGTTGTTCATTTGCGTTTCCTTTCTGCTAAAGGTCGAAGTAAGCGCATTGTGAACTGTTTCATTGTTGGGATAAATGCTTATAATCGAATTGAATATCCCAAAAATGGAGCAATGAATGGACCGGCTGCACCATATGCGCCTGTTCGTCGAAGTGGCCAAGCGCAAGAGCTTCCGCGCCGCCGCCGACGCACTGGACATGTCGAATTCCACCCTGTCGCGCAATATCGCCGAACTGGAGAAATCCATCGGCCTGCGCCTGTTGCACCGCTCCACCCGCAAGGTGGAATTGACCGGGGCCGGCGAAGCCTATTTCAAGCGCTGCCAGGGCATCGTGGAAGAAGCGATGAGCGCCCACGAAGCGCTGCTGGACTGGTCGGAAAAACCTGCCGGCATCCTGCGCGTGACCATGACTTCCAGTTTCGGCGTCGGCTACCTGGCGCCGGTGCTGACCGAGTTCGCCGACATGTACCCGGACATCAAGATGGAATTCGATATTTCATCGCGCGCCGTGGATTTGCAGTCGGAGCCTTTCGATGTGGCGGTCCGCATGGGCCAGCCGCCCACCGCGCCGTCCACGCTGGTTGTGCGGCGCATTGCCATGATGCCGCGCTACCTGTACGCCTCGCCGGTCTACCTGGCCAAGATGCCGCCGCTGGAACATGCCTGCGACCTGGTGCAGCACACCATGTGCGGTCGCTCGTTTTCCAGCCGTCTGCCCGATATCTGGCGCAAACTGTATCGCGGCGAGGAAGTGGTGGAGGTGATGGCGCACTCGCGCTACGCCACCAACAGCGCGGCGCTCAGCATGTCGTTTGCGGCCAATGGCCTGTGTATTTCGGCGCTGGACCCGCTGCTGGCCAAGCAGGAAGTGCAGGCCGGGCGCCTGCGGCGCGTGCTGCCGGACTGGCACATGGAGCCGATCATGGTGCATGCGCTGACCGAAACCCGCCACCTGCCGGCGCGCACGCGGCTGTTCATCGACTTCCTGCGCCAGCGCCTGGGCGCGGGCTAGCGTTAGCCGCCGCCGATGCCCTCGATGACGCGGCCGGAGCCGCCGCAGTTAGGGCAACTTTGGCCGTCCGGCGTTTTGCCGCAACCGCTGCAGAGCGGGCAGATGCCTTCGCCGCTGCCCGGCGTGCCGGGCGCCGCCTGGTCGCCGGGATTGAGCGGTTGCTGGGTGGCTGATGCGTTCATGGTGCGATCCTCCTCGACGAAGCTTGCCACGCGCAACGCTTTTCAACCGTTAGTTGGTTAACGGAGAAAAATCGGCATTACAATGCACCATCACCCGATGGGAGAACGCGCCATGGCCACGCTGATCCGACACCGAAAGACCCGCATCATCACACTCGATGTGGGAGATGACTTGCACGAGCATTGCAAGCCCAAAGACATCGCCCTGGTTCCCGACCCGGCAGGTTGGTGGACCTATTTCATCGGCGAAGACGGTTCTGTCGAACGCTACGATATTCCCTTTGCTACCTATAATGAGGCGCTGTGGTCGGCCAAGGCCGCCGCAGAATTCGATGCGCAATAGAACCTGAGAACTTATGCCCGACACCTCCATCCTGGTAATTGAAGACGACGAACATATTGGCCAAATCCTGACTTTCATCCTGCAGCGGCAAGGTTACCAGACCACTCTCGCTGCCGATGGCCTGGCGGCTCGCAAGGCCATTGTCTCCACCGCAACGCCGCCATCGCTGGTGCTGCTGGACGTAATGCTCCCCTATATAGATGGTTTCGAACTGGTGCACATCATCCGCCAGCGCGAGGGCTGGCAGGAGGTGCCGATCGTGATGCTGACCGCCAAGCACACGGAAAAAGACATCGTGCGCGCGCTCGACGAAGGCGCCAACGATTATGTGGTCAAGCCATTCCAGCCCAATGAACTGCTGGCGCGCGTGCGGCGCCACTTGAAGGAGCAGGTATGAAGGCCGCCACCCTGGCCACCCTGGCCGCACTTGCCTGCAGTGCCTTGCCGGCGGCGGCGCAAACGACGATTGGCATCAACCACGGCATCGATCATTTGAGCGGACCGGCCGCGAACTGGCACGAAACGTCGCTCAGCGTACGCCACCAGGCGGCGCCGCGGCTGGGATTTGGCGCCGGCGTCACGCGCATCGAGCGTTTCGGTATCGGGGAAACCCAGTTCAGCGCCGGCGCCGACATGCCGTTGTCCGGGCGGCTGACCGCTTCCGTCGACGGCAATTTCAGCAGCGAGCACCGGATCCTGGCGCGCCGCGCGCTGGGCGCGACCTTGCAGTATGAATTCGCCAAAGGCTGGCTGGTGCATGGAGGAGGGCGCAGCAGCAGCTACAACGACGTCCACGTCAACCAAAGCCTGCTGATGCTGGAGCGCTATGTCGGCAGCTACAGTTTTTCCGGCGCCTGGCGCGCGGCGCGCGCTTTCGGCACGACCGCGCATAGCGCAGAGCTGCGCGGCAGTTATTACTATAACGACCGCAGCGCGGTCGGTTTGTCCGTCGCCGTGGGCAAGGAAGCAGCAAATATCGCCGGCACCACGCGCCTGACCAGCGTGCAGTCGGCCGCCCTGGTTGGGCGGCACTGGTTTGACCAGCGTTGGGCCGTCACTTATGCCCTGGCGTCTACCCGCCAGGGCGATTTTTACGTGCGCAACGGGGTCAATCTTGGACTACAAGCTGCCTTCTGACGTCTACCTCCAGATCGCATTCTGGACCGGTGCTGGTGCGCTGGCGCTGACCGCGCTGGTCGGACTGCAGATCATCTGGCTGCGCCTGTCGATGCGCCGCATGCAGCGCCGCGAACAGGAACTGACCCTGAAATGGCGACCGCTGCTGAATGCCGCCGTTGCAGGAGAGCCGGTGGGCAACCTGCCGGAACTGGCGCGGCGCGACGGCCTGCTGTTCATCAAGCTGTGGCTGCACCTGCAGCAGGCGGTGCGCGGCGAGGCAAGCGAAGGCCTGAACGGCATCGCGCGCCGCCTCGGCTGCGACGAGCAGGTCAGGGGGCTGCTGGCGGGCGGCAACCGCGCCGAAAGGCTGCTGGCGATCCTGGCGCTTGGCCATATGCGCGACAAGGATTCCTGGGCCGCCCTGGCCCGTACCGCCCACAGTGCCGACAGTGCATCGTCCGTGCACGCCTTGTGGGCGCTGGTGCAAACCGACGCAGCGCGTGCGGCGCATGAAATGGCGCCTTTGCTGCTGCGGCGCGGCGATTGGCCGCTGTCGCAGCTGGCCAATATCCTGCAGAACGCGCGCGCGGAATGGCAGCCGGTGCTGGCCGATGCACTGGCGCGCGTAACGCCGGCCGAACTGCCGCAAGCGCTGCGGCTGGTGGCGGCCTTGCGCATGGATTTGCCGCTGGCCCAGCTGCGCGGCTACCTTGCCAGCAGGGAGCAGGAAGTGCTGCTGGCCGCCTTGCGCATGTCGCATGTCCCCGGGGTAGTGGATGAAGTGCGCCGCCACCTTGCCAGCGAGGACTGGCGCGTGCGCCTGCAGGCCGTGCGGGCGCTGGGCGAGATGGGGGACCGCAGCGACGTGGCCCGCCTGCGCGCCTTGCTGTCGGATCCGCAATGGTGGGTACGCTATCGCGCGGCGCAAGCCTTGCTGGCATTGCCCTTCCTGACCAATGAAGAACTGGCCCAATTGCGCAACGCCGGCGATCGCTACGCGGCCGACATGATTGCGCAGGTGACGGCGGAACAGGAGGCCGCATGACGCCCAATCCGCTTCTGATCCAGATCATCTCGATCAGCGTGCTGGTGTATTTTGTGCTGCTCAATGGCGGCTACCTGATGTTGAACTTCCTGGCCATGTATGCGCTGCGCCGGCGCTCGCAGGAGGCGATCCTGGACGACCTGCCGCAAGTGTATTCGGCGCTGGAGCCGCCGATCAGCGTGGTCGTGCCGGCTTATAACGAGGAAGCGACCATCGTCACCTCGATCCGCTCGATGCTGCAGCTTTCCTATTCGGAGATGGAAGTCATCGTCATCAATGACGGCTCCACCGACCGCACGCTGCAGGTAATGATCGATGAGTTTGCGCTGGTGCCTTTCCCCGAGGCTTACCGCATCCAGCTCGAGACCAGGCCGGTGCATGCCATCTACCGCTCGACGCGTTTTCCGAACCTGCGCATTGTGGACAAGGTCAACGGCGGCAAGGCCGATTCGACCAATGCCGGCATCAATGCGGCGCGCTACCCGCTGTTCTGCTGTGTCGATGCCGACTCGATCCTGCAGCGCGACAGCCTGCAGCGGCTGGTGCGGCCATTCCTCGGCGATCCGCTGATGGTGGCCACCGGCGGCACGGTGCGTATTGCCAACGGCTGCGAAGTGCGCGGCGGCTTCCTGACCCGGGTCGGCATGCCGACCAATCCCTGGGCCCTGTTCCAGGTGGTTGAATACCTGCGCGCCTTCATGTTCGGCCGCATGGGCTGGTCGGTGATCAACGGCATGCTGATCATCTCCGGGGCGTTTGGCCTGTTCCGCAAAGACACCGTCGTGGCCGTCGGCGGCTACAACCCGAAGGCAATCGGCGAAGACATGGAGCTGGTGGTGCGCATGCACCGCAAGCTGCGCGCCCGCGGCGTGCCATACAGGATCGAATTCGTACCGGACCCGGTGTGCTGGACGGAGGCGCCGGAAGACCGCAAGCAGTTGCGCAACCAGCGCATCCGCTGGTCGCGCGGCCTGTCCGAGAGCATTACCACCAACTGGGGCCTGATGTTCAGCCGCCATGGCGGCGTAGCGGGCTGGATGGCTTTCCCGTTCTTCGTGCTGTTCGAGTGGCTGGGGCCCTTCATCGAGCTGTTCGGCTATATTTTCATGGCGCTGGCCTGGTGGCAGGGCTGGGTGTCATGGGAGTCGTTCGGGATCTTCCTGTTCCTGGCGATCGGGCTGGGCATCCTGCTGTCGGCCTTCGGTTTGCTGCTGGAGGAAATTTCCTTCCACCTGTATCCGCGGCCAAGCCAATTGCTGATCCTGGCGGCGGTTGTCGTCCTTGAGAACTTCGGCTACCGGCAGATCAACAGCTGGTGGCGCCTGATCGGCCTGTACAAGTGGGCCATCCGCGAAGAGGCCAAGTGGGGCGTGATGACCCGCAAGGCCGACTGGCAGCAGGACATGAATTAAAGCGCCGGCAAGGTCACGTGGAAGGTCGTGCCGCGGCCTTCTTCCGTATCGAAACCGATGATGCCGCCGTGCTGTTCGGCGATGGCGCGGCAAATTGCCAGCCCCAGGCCGGTGCCGCCTTTCAGTCGCGTATCCGAACTGTCGGCCTGGGCGAATTTGGCAAAGACGCGCGCCTGGAACGCCTCCGGAATTCCCGGGCCATTGTCGCTGACCGATAGCCGGATGCCTGCCGCTACCACGCGGCAGTCGAGCGTCACCGAATTGTATTGCGGCGAGTGTTTGATGGCGTTCGACAACAGGTTCACCAGCAATTGCACCAGGCGATCGTGGTCGCCGCGCACGCGCAAGCCGCGCCCGCTGCCGCTGCGCTCCAGCGCCACCGGGCGCTGCGCCGCGCTGCCGCGCACCGCGTCGACGGCTTCGTCGAGCAGCGGTGCAATCTCCAGCGCGTCGGTGCGGAATTCCATCTTTCCCGCTTCGATCTTCTCGATATCCAGGATATCGTTCACCAGGCGCACCAGCCGTTCGCTGCTCTGGTAGGCGATGTTGACCAGGTGCTGCACATCCGGCGGCAGTCCGCCGGCGCCGCCGTCGACCAGCATCGATAGCGAGGCGCGGATCGACGTCATGGGCGTGCGCAGCTCGTGCGAAACGGTGGCGATGAATTCGTTCTTCATTTCCTCGACCTGGCGGCGCTCGGAGATATCGTGCAGGAAGACGCAGAACAGGCCATTGGCCGGACGGCTGATGCTGGCTTCCACCGTCAGTTCCTCGCCGTCGCGCCGGATCAGGGTGCGCTGCACGCGGCGGCCGAAATCCGGGGCTTCGCTGCCGCGGGCGGCGGCCAATGCGGCTTCCTGCTGCGTGCGGAAGCGTTGCGGCACCAGCATCTCGATATAGCTTTTGCCCACGGCTTCCTGGCGCGGCCAGCCGAACATATGCTCGGCGGCAGGGTTCCAGTCGGTGATGAAGCCGTCCGGGCCCACCGCAATGAAGGCATCCTGCGCGGTTTCGATAATGGCGGCAATGCGCTGCATGGCGTCGCGCAACTGGCTGGTCCGGGCGCTGACGCGGCCTTCCAGGTTGGCAACCAGGGAATTCAGGGTGCGCGATAGCGCCTGCACCTCGGCGTAGGGCGCCAGTTGCGGCAATTCAGCGGCTGAACCGCGCCGGATACGGTCGGCGGCGTCGGCCAGCTCGCTCAGCGGCCGGGCAATGCGGCGCGCCAGCGGGAATGCCAGCAAGGGCAGCAGGGCCGCCATCGCCACGCCCAGCCACCAGGCGCGCTTCTGCAAGGAGCGCACCGGCGCCCAGGCGGTATCAACCCTCTGGCGCACCAGCACCGTCCAGCCAAGGCCAGGGTAGGCGGCGTGACCGCGTGTGCGTGCATAGCCGACCACGTAGTCGACGCCATCGGGCCAGCGTTGCACCCGGTAGCCGTTGCCCTCGTCCGGCAGGGGCAAGGTCCTGGCCAGCAGCCCGTCGGGCCCGAGCAGCACTTTGCCGTCGCGGTCGACGATGATCGCCTGCACCTGGCGGTGCGTGCTGGCCGGTTCGATCACCGAGCGTTCCAGCTCGCGCGCCCATTGCCATGACAGGTGGGCGCCGAGCACGCCGCTGCCGTCGGCCAGCGGGAAGGCCAGGTCGACAAAGCGCTGCGCCTGCATGTCCGGCGCAGGCAGCAGCTTGGCCAGCATGACCGCATCATGCACGTCGCCGACGAAAGTCCCAGCCTGGGCATTGCGGTACCAGGGACGCTCACTGACGTCGAAGTCTTCCAGCAGCGAGCCGGTGGCGGCCAGCACGCGGCCGTTGCGGCCTGTGACACCGATCCAGGCATAGTGAGGATAGCTGCGCTGGTGCAGCTCCAGCGTGGTGCGGCGTGCTGCCGTCGAAGCGGCACCGCCCATGTCGGGACGCTGCGCCAGCAACTGTACCTCGCGGTAGCGTTCGAACATATTGCGATCGAGCTTGTCGGCCGCCTGCTGCGCCAGGTCGGATAGTGCGCTGCCGATATCGGCCTTGACCTGGTTGCCGGCAGTGCGCGCGATGACGGCAGCCAGAATCGCGCCCATGGCGATCGCCAATGCGCAAAACGCGATGGCAAGATAGGTGCCGATTCCCGCCTTCGGGCGTGCGCGTTTCATGCGACGCGGTTGGCCGGCTGGCCGGCGGCGAAGGCTTCGATATTGTCGATCAGCTGGTCGGCCAGGCCCTGCATCGCCTGCCCGCTGGCCCAGGCCGAATGGGGCGTGAGCAGGAAGTTTGGCAGGCGCAGGCGCAGCAGGGGATTGTCGGGCAGCGGCGGTTCCTTCGACAACACGTCGAAGCCGGCGCCGGCGATCAGGCCGCGCTGCAAGGCGCCAGCCAGCGCTGCTTCGTCGACCAGGCCGCCGCGCGCGGTATTTACCAGGATGGCGCTTGGCTTCATGCGTGCCAGTTCGGCGGCGCCGATGATGTTGCGCGTGGCGTCGGTCAGCGGTGCGTGCAGGCTCAATACGTCAGAAGTTTCGAGCAGTTCGTCCCAGCTTACGTCGCGCACGTCGGGGTCGTTGGCCGGCGTGCGGGTATGCACTAGCACTTCCATGCCGAAGGCGCGGCCGAGGTGCGCCACCTGTTTTCCCAGGTCGCCGTAGCCCAGCAAACCAAGGCGGCTGCCATGCAGGTCGCGGATCGGGTGGTGGAACAGGCAGAAACGCGGCGACTTCTCCCACATTCCCGCTTCGACGTCGGCACGGTAGGCCAGCAGCTGGCGGCGCAGCGCAAGCATCAGCGCAAAAGTGTGCTCCGGCACGGCGGCACGGGCGTAGCCCTGGATGTTCGACACCACGATGCCGCGCCCGCGCGCCGCCGCCAGGTCGACGATATCGGTGCCGGTGGCGGCCACCGCGATCATTTTCAGGCCGGGCAGGGCAGCCAGCGCCTCGGCCCGCAACGGCACCTTGTTGCTAATTGCAATGGTGGCGCCCTTCAGGCGTCCAATCGCTTCGGCGGCGCTGGAGGCCGGATATTCGGCCCATTCGTGGGCGAATGAAGGACGCCGGATATCGGCGATGATGCTGTCGCGGTCCAGGAAAACGATGCGTTCGGTCATACTGTCGGCTCCACAGGCAGGGAAGCGGCGAGGGGACGCAGCCGCATTTGGGGATGGCTGGCCATCAGGTCCGCCACCCATTCAACGAACACCCGCACCTTGGCCGACAGGTGGCGGTTTTGCGGGTACACCACGTGGATCGGCAGCGGGTCGGTGATCCAGTCTTCCAGGACCTGCACCAGGCGGCCATCCTTGCCGTGGCTGCCCAGTTGCACATCCGTCATCATGATGATGCCCAGGCCCGCCAGCCCGGCCTGCAGGTAAGCGTTGGAGTCGTTCAGTGCCACCACGCCCGGCAGCATCATCTCGATCCGCTCGCCGTCGCGCGTGTAGTCCCAGTTGTATATTTTGCCAGTCTTGGACGAGAAATAGTTTACGCAGCGGTGCCGTTCCAGGTCCCGCGGGTGGTTGGGGGTTCCGAAGCGCTCGAGGTAGGAGGGCGCCGCGCAGGTGACAAAATTGAGCAGGCCGACGCGCCGCGCAATCAGGGTGGAATCGGCCAACTGGCCACCCCGCACTGCACAATCGACGCCTTCCTCGATCAAATCGACCGGGCGGTCGCTGCAACCGAGTTCGAGCTGGATATCCGGGTATTGTTCAAAGAAGGAAGGCAGGGCCGGCACCAGGATTTCGTTGGCCAGCCCGGTCGGCGCGTCGACCCGCAGCCGGCCGCGCGGGCTCAGGCGGGTGCGCGAAAGCGACTCCTCGGCGTCCTTCACGTCGGCCAGGATGCGCAGGCATCTTTCATAGTAGGCGGCGCCGTCGGCGGTGACGGAAACGTGGCGCGTGGTCCGGTGCAGCAGCTTGACCGATAGCGCCGCTTCCAGGCCGGCCACCAGGGTCGATACGGTGGCCTTGGGCAGCTGCAGGGATTCCGAGGCGCGCGTGAAGCCGCCGGCGTCGACCACCTGTACGAAGACTTCCATTGCTTGGAGCTTATTCATGAGTCCACCTTCATTGTTCGAGATTCTGAACAATCAATTCAACATTAATGTATTTTTCTTATTCTAGTGGAAGTTTATTATTACCGTATTGCAGCATAAAAAAGCCCTTGACCCTCCCGTGATGGGAAAGTTTAAAGTGGCTTCGGTTTCAGAGAAAAGGAGCAGTCATGAGTAACCGGGATGGATTCTTTGCAATGGTATCGCTGGCGCTGGGCGCGATCGCCCTGGCTGGCGTCCTGTACACCGACGAATACTCTTACGGCGCGCAAGTCGGTTTTGGCGCGGCGCCGGCGCACACCCTGCTGGCTTCGGCCAGCTCGGAGGCTAAAGAATGACGGCGCAGGTGCCGGCGGAGCTGAAGATCCGCGAACTCGAAGTGCGCGGGGCCCAGGGTCCGCTGGCCGCACGCCTGTACCTGGCCGGGAATTCGTCCGCCAAGCGCGATGCGCTGATTGTCTTCTTCCACGGTGGCGGCTTTGTAGCCGGCGACCTGGAGGAGGCGGACGAATTCCTGCGCCACCTCGTCACGTGCAACCCTGACCACGTGATCCTGGCCACCAATTACACCCTGGCGACCGTCAGCCCGTTTCCGGCGGCGGTTGAAGATGCCCACGCCGTGCTGGCCTGGGCCAAGAAGAACAAGGCCAGGCTGGCCTGGAGCGGCAAGCAGCTGCTGACGGCGGGCATTGAAGCGGGCGCCAACCTGGCAGCCGTGTCGGCGCTGATGGCGCGCGACCGCGGCGGCCCGGCATTGGCCGGCCAGATCCTGATCATGCCGATGCTCGATCCGGGACTGTCGACCTGCTCGATGCGCGAACTGCCGAATTGTCCGGACCAGATGAAGGTGGCCAATACCTGCGCCGCCGCCTACCGCGGCTACCTGCCGAATGCCGCCGACCGCGCCCACCCTTACGCGTCGCCGCTGCAATCGAGCCGGCTGAAAAATTTACCGCCGGCCCTGATCCTGTCGGCCGAAGACGACCCGCTGAGGGATGAAGCAGAACAATACGGGGCGAAATTGATCGCCTGCGGAGTAAAGACAACAGTCAGACGCATGCCACCGGCGCCACTGCAGGAGCCGGGAGCCAGGAATGAATGCGCGTGCAGGGGCTTTGCACTGAAAGAAATGGCCAGTTTTATCAGCGCCATCGACGGGGCGGAAACGCCCGCAGTGTAAGGCTGAATTAAATAAAACAGAAGTTTAGAAAAAAGTGCCCGCGAGGCACATGGGCCCCTTTTTGCCTGGATTTCCTAACTAATTTTCACCCCCAAGAGGTCAATAATGAAAAAGATGAATCAAATGTCCACTCTTGTGCGGCCGCTGGTTGCCGCATTGGCGATGGGCGGGCTGGCGGCGGCCATCCTGTCCGGTTGCAGCGCCAATAGCAAGCCGGCCGAAAGCCAGGGACCTGCAGCGGGCGGGCCGCCAGTTTCGGCAGCCGTCGTGGTGCAGAAGTCCGTCGCCGAAACCCAGGAATTCTCCGGCCGCATCGAAGCCATCGACCGCGTGGAGATCCGTCCGCGCGTCAGCGGCTTCATTACCGCAGTGAATTTCAAGCCTGGCAGCGAGGTGAAAAAAGGTGATGTACTGTTCGTGATCGACCCGCGTCCATTCCAGGCGGAAGCCAGCCGCGCCGATGCCGCCGCCAATTCTGCGCGCGCCAAAGCCGACCTGGCCAAGCTGGAACTGGCCCGCGCCGAAAAACTGCTGGCCGACAAAGCCATCGCCCAGCGCGAATTCGACGAACGTGCATCGGCACTGAAGGAGCTGGATGCAACGGCCCGCGCCGCCTCTTCGGCAGCGGAAGCCGCGCGCCTGAACCTGTCCTACACCCAGGTAACGTCGCCGATCAACGGCCGCGTGTCGAAGGCGGAAATCACCCTCGGCAACCTGGTCGACCAGAGCGCCGTGCTGACCAGCGTGGTTTCGCTGGACAAGATCTACGCCAGCTTCGACGGCGACGAAGACACCTTCCTGCGCGTCGGCGGCCAAGCCTACAAAGGCCAGCCGGTGACGGTGAAAGTCGGCCTGGCCAACGAAACCGGCTTCCCGCATGAGGGCAAGCTGGAATTCGTCGACAACCAGCTCGACACCCGCACCGGTTCCGTGCGCATGCGTGCCACCTTCGACAACAAGGAACGCGCCCTGGTGCCCGGCCTGTTCGCCCGCGTCCAGCTGGACGGCGGCACCGCCACCCAGCAAGCGGTGCTGATCAACGATCGCGCCGTCAGCACCGACCAGGACCGCAAGTTCGTGTACGTGGTCGGCGCCGGCAACAAGGCGGAATACCGTCCTGTCGTGCTGGGCCCGAACGTCGATGGCCTGCGCGTGGTACGCAACGGCCTGAAAGCAGGCGAGAAGATCGTCGTCAACGGCCTGCAGCGTGTGCGCCCCGGCGCGCCGATCACGCCGGAAATGGTCGACATGACCTTTGACCCGATGGCAGCCCAGAAAGTGGCAGCCGCCGATGCCAAAAAAACCAAGGAATAATCCATGAATTTTTCTCGCTTCTTTGTCGATAAACCGATCTTCGCGGCGGTTTTATCGATCATTGTCTTCGTAGCGGGCTTGATCTCGATCTTCAAGCTGCCCGTCTCCGAATACCCGGAAGTGGTGCCGCCATCCGTTGTGGTGCGTGCCGTCTACCCGGGCGCGAATCCGAAAGTAATTGCGGAAACCGTCGCCGCGCCGCTCGAAGAGCAGATCAACGGTGTCGAGAACATGCTGTACATGTCCTCGCAAAACACCTCCGATGGCGCGCTGATGCTGACCGTGACCTTCAAGATCGGCACCGACGTCGACAAGGCTGAAACCGCGGTGCAGAACCGCGTGCAGCGCGCCTTGCCACGCCTGCCGGAAGAGGTGCGTCAGATCGGCGTGACCACGGTGAAATCTTCGCCGAACCTGACGATGGTGGTCCACCTGCTGTCGCCGAACGGCCGCTACGACGACCTGTACCTGCGCAACTACGGCGTGCTGAACGTGAAAGACCAGCTGGCACGTATTCCAGGCATGGGCGACGTGCAGATCTTCGGCGCCGGCGACTACGCCATGCGCGTCTGGCTCGATCCGCAGAAGGTTGCCGGCCGCAATATGACCGCGTCCGACGTGGTCGAAGCGATCCGCGAACAGAACGTGCAGGTCGCTGCCGGTGTGGTGGGCGCTGCGCCTTCCAAGTCGGCCGACTTCCAGCTGACCGTCAACACCCAGGGCCGTTTGAGCTCGGTCGAGGAATTTGGCGATATCATCGTCAAGACCAATGAAGACGGCGCGCTGACCCGCCTGAAGGATGTCGCCCGCATTGAAATGGGTTCCAACAGCTACTCGCTGCGCTCCCTGCTGAACAACAAGTCGGCAGTGGGCCTGGGTATCTTCGAAGCCCCGAACAGCAATGCGCTGGAACTGTCCGCCAATGTGCGCGCCAAGATGGAAGAGCTGAAAAAGGACTTCCCTGAAGGCGTCGCCTACGACATCGTGTACGACCCGACCCAGTTCGTGCGCGAGTCGATCAAGTCCGTGATCCACACCCTGCTGGAAGCAGTGGCCCTGGTGGTGATCGTGGTGATCATCTTCCTGCAAACCTGGCGCGCATCGATCATCCCGCTGCTGGCGGTGCCTGTATCGATCGTCGGTACCTTCGCGGTGATGATCGGCTTCGGCTTCTCGATCAATACGCTGTCGCTGTTCGGCCTTGTGCTGGCCATCGGTATCGTGGTCGACGATGCGATCGTGGTGGTGGAGAACGTCGAGCGTAATATCGCCAACGGCTTGTCGGCCCGCGATGCGACCATCCAGGCCATGAAGGAAGTGTCCGGCCCGATTATTGCCATCGCCCTGGTGCTGTGCGCCGTGTTCGTGCCGATCGCCTTCGTGTCCGGCCTGACCGGCCAGTTCTACCGCCAGTTCGCGCTGACCATCGCCATTTCGACCGTGATTTCGGCACTGTGCTCGCTGACCCTGGCCCCGGCCCTGTCGGCATCGCTGCTGCGCCCGCATGACGCACCGAAAGATGCGCTGACCCGCGTGATGGACAAGATCTTCGGCCGCTTCTTCGCCTGGTTCAACCGCTTCTTCAACCGCGCTTCGCACCGTTATGAAACCGGCGTGCAGGGCGTGCTGAAACGCAAATCCGCCTCCGTCGTGGTGTACCTGGTGCTGGCTGCCGCCGCGGGCATCATGTTCAAGGTTGTTCCAAGCGGCTTCGTGCCTGGCCAGGACAAGCAATACCTGGTGGGCTTCGCCCAGCTGCCTGACGCAGCATCGCTGGAACGCACCGAACAGGTGATCCGCAAGATGTCCGACATCGCCAAGGAAATCCCTGGCGTGGATGCATCGGTGGCCTTCCCGGGCCTGTCGATCAACGGTTTCACCAATGCGCCGAACGCCGGTATCGTGTTCACCACGCTGAAGCCATTCCACGAGCGTACCGACAAGTCCCAATCGGGCGAAGCGATTGCCGCGGAAATCAACAAGCGCATGGGCGCCGTGCAGGACGCGTTCGTGATGGTGTTCCCGCCGCCGCCAGTCAATGGCCTGGGCACCACCGGCGGCTTCAAGATGATGATCGAAGACCGCAACAACGCCGGCTATGATGACCTGTACAAGACCATCCAGGCGATCCAGATGAAGGCGTGGCAGGACAAGCGCCTGGCCGGTGTGTTCTCCAGCTTCCAGATCAATGTGCCGCAGCTGTTCGCGGACATCGACCGTGCCAAGGCCAAGCAACTGGGCGTGCCGCTGCAGACCATCTACCAGACCTTGCAGATCAACCTTGGTTCGCTGTACGTGAACGACTTCAACCAGTTCGGCCGTACCTACCAGGTGCGCGTCCAGGCTGACGCTCCGTTCCGTTCGCAAGCCGAGCAGATCTCGCAACTGAAGGTCCGCAACAGCAAAGGCGAGATGATTCCGCTGTCCTCGCTGATGCGCGTGAAAGACAGCTATGGTCCTGACCGCGTGGAGCGCTACAACGCCTACGTATCGGCCGAGATCAACGGCGGTCCGGCTCCGGGCTTCTCCTCCGGCCAGGCCCAGGCTGCACTGGAAGAAATCGTCAAGGCCAACCTGCCGAAGGGCATGGGATACGAATGGACCGAGCTGACCTACCAGGAAATCCTGGCAGGTAACACCATGATCTACGTGTTCCCGCTGTGCGTGCTGCTGGTGTTCCTGGTGCTGGCTGCCCAATACGAAAGCTGGACCCTGCCGCTGGCGGTGATCCTGATCGTGCCGATGTCGATCCTGTGCGCCCTGATCGGCGTCAAGCTGACCGGCGGCGACAACAACGTGTTCACGCAGATTGCCTTGTTCGTGCTTGTAGGCCTGGCGTCGAAGAACGCGATCCTGATCGTGGAGTTTGCACGGGAACTGGAAGACCACGGCCGCACCATCCTGGAAGCGGCGCTGGAAGCTTGCCGCCTGCGTCTGCGCCCGATCCTGATGACGTCGATCGCCTTCATCATGGGTGTGGTGCCGCTGGTGTTCTCAGTTGGTGCAGGTGCTGAAATGCGTCATGCAATGGGTGTGGCGGTGTTCGCCGGCATGCTGGGCGTGACCTTCTTCGGCCTGTTCCTGACGCCAGTGTTCTACGTCCTGCTGCGCACCCTGGCCAAGCGCCTTGAGAAGAAATCCCCGGCAGCCGACGCTGCCCCGCAACTGGAAGGGACCCACTAATGAAAAATATGATTGCAAAGGGCGTCGCCCCGCTGCTGGCAGCGCTGCTGCTGACCGCATGCGCAGCGCCTGAATTCAAGCAACCGCAAGTCGACACCCCGACCGCCTTCAAGGAGTCGCAGGTGATGACGGCCGAAGACGGCACCAGCTGGAAGCCAGCCCAGAACGCCGAGCGCCAGCCGCGCGGCGAATGGTGGCTGGCCTTCAGCGACCCGGCCCTGAATGAGCTGATCGCCGAAGCGACCCGCAACAACGCCAACCTGGCCGTGGCGGCCGCCCGCGTCAAGCAGGCGCGCGCCATCGCCGGCATCGCCGAAGCGGACCGCATTCCGCAAATCGGCGTGGGCGTTGGCGCCCAGCGTGCCCGCAATTCGGCACTGTCGATGGGCGTACCGGCCGGCACCGACATTGCGCCGCAGACCACCTACAACGCGAACCTGACGGCGAGCTATGAAGTGGACCTGTTCGGCCGTGTATCGAGCAATGTGGCCGCGGCCCGTGGCGACGCTGCGCAGGTGGAGGCGAACTACCGCTCCGTCCTGCTGTCGCTGCAAGCCGACGTTGCCCAGACCTATTTCCGGCTGCGCGCCACGGACGCCGAATTGGCGACTGTGGAGCAGACGGTCCGTTTGCGCGAAGAGAGTGTGAAGGTCAACCAGCGCCGCTTCGACCTGGGCGACATCGGTGAATTCGACCTCTCCCGCGCCAAGACCGAACTGGCAACGACCCGTTCGGAAGCGATCGGCCTGCAGCGCCGCCGCGCCACGACCGAGCACGCACTGGCTGTCCTCCTGGGCAAGCCGGCAGCGGCCTACACGGCGGGCAACAGCCCGCTGCTGGATTCGACGCTGCTGCCTGCGATCCCGACCGGCCTGCCATCGTCGCTGCTGGAGCGCCGTCCCGACATCGCGGCTGCACAGAAAGCGATGGAAGCGTCCAACGCCCGTATCGGTGAGGCGCGTTCGGCCATGTTCCCGGCACTGAACATCACCGCGAATGGTGGCGGCGCTGCCGGCCACTTCAGCGATGTGTTCAAGTGGAGCAGCCGCTCGTGGGTGCTGGGCGCCTTGCTGTCGATGCCCTTGATCGATGGCGGCCGTAACAGCAACAACGTCAAGCGCAGCGAAGCAGTCCTGGAAGAATCGGTTGCCGGCTATCGCCAGACCGTGCTGGGCGCCTTAGCCGAGGTGGAAGACAACCTGGCAGGCCTGCGCATCCTGGGCGGCCAGACCGCACAGATCGACGAGGCCCTGGTGTCGGCGCGCCGCTCCGCCGACCTGGCGCAGAAGCTGTATGACGCCGGCCGTTCCAGCTACCTGGACCTGCTGGACTCCCAGCGCAACCTGGCAGCCGTTGAACGCAACGCAGTGCAACTGCGCGGCGACCGCGCGGTGACCACAGTCGCCCTGATCCGTTCCCTGGGCGGCGACTGGAACTGACTCAAGTCTTGATCAGCCCTTAACGGCGCCCCGCATCCGCGGGCGCCGTTTTTTTTCGTCGGTCGCCGACCACGTATAATCGCGCGTTTTGGCTTGCCTTTCCGTTCAAATGCCCTTACTGCACAAGGTCACGCTCTCCCTGCTCACCGTTTTTGTCGTCGTCTGGTCCTATCTGGCCTTCTACCCGGAACCTGCATTGAATACGCCAGCGCTCGGCCCTGAAGCCAAGGCATTCGTCAGCCAGTCGCTGAAAGACTTCTGCACCGGGCTTTATACCGATGGCATCTGCCCCAAGGTCTCGATCGCCGGAAAGCAAAGGTGGATGGCCAGCACCTATCTCGGCGGCTCGGACATCCCCACGCAGCAAACGGACGCCATTCTGCTCGCGCAGGGCTGGCAGCAGGTACGATCCCATTACGAACGGACCGCCGTATTCTGCAAACAGGGCTACTCCGCACGCTATGACTACACTGCGGGCTTTGTTGGCACTTTGTCGTTCGCCGGCGGCAGTCATAATTGCGAAAAACTCGCCCGCGAAAGCTGACACCGTAGAGCAGCGCTTGCAAATCCGCCCAGACCAGCCTATGATTGCGACAAATGTCACACAAAGGCTAATATGGTCACAAGCAGTCTGTTAAGCAGCATCCCGGGCATCCAGCATGGCTTTGGCAGCGCGTCGTCGCTGGTTCCAGCCGAACTTGCCCCAGTGTGGGAGTTGAGGCCAGCAAAGCGGCAGGTCCATGGCACCCGCATCGCCGCGATTTCGATGCCAAAGCAGGAAGCGGGCGACGCCGACGGCTTCCACACCAAGACGCCGGGCCTCCCGGTCAGTATCATCACCGCCGATTGCGTGCCGCTGCTGCTGGCGCGCCGCGACGGCTCGCACGTGGCCGCGATCCATGCAGGCTGGCGCGGGCTATATGACGGCATCATCCCCGCAGCGCTGGCCGCGATGGGCGAGGGCGCGCCCATCGCCGCTGCAGTCGGACCAACCATCTGCGCCACCTGCTATGAAGTGAGCGAAGAAATGGCAGAAGATTTCGCACAGCGCTTCAACCAGCTGCCGCGCGAAGCCGTGCTGCCGACGCGCCGCCACCTCGACCTGCGCGCCGTAGCCGAACACCAATTGCGCGCTGCCGGCGTTGAAGAAATTGAACATGTCGGCGGCTGCACGTGCTGTGCACGCGACGCCGCCGGCAAACCCATTTACCGCAGTTACCGGCGTGGCGACCGAGGGTCGCAAATGCACGCCGGCCTGTACCTCACCACCAAAGGAGAAAAATGAAGGTCATCGCATCCCTTATCCTGGCCGCTTTCGCGACCGTCGCCAACGCACAAGAACGCGACTGGAGCGCGCCGCAGAAGCCGTTCACCATCTACGGCAATACGCATTACGTCGGCACTGCCGGCATCAGCGCAATTCTGGTGACGTCGCCGCAAGGACATATCCTGGTCGACGGCACGACCGCCAAAGGTTCCGAAGTTGTGGCGGCGAACATCCGCACGCTGGGCTACAAGCTGGCAGACGTGAAATACATCCTCAGCTCCCACTCGCATGAAGACCACGCCGGCGGCGTCTCGGCGCTGCAAAAGCTGACCGGCGCCACCGTGCTGGCAGGCAGCGACAACGTTGAAACCATGCGCACCGGCGTATCGCCGAAAATCGACCCGCAGTTCGGCAGCCTGTCGAACTACCCCGGCTCCGCAAAAGTGCGCGGCGTGAAGGACGGCGAAGCGATCAAGCTTGGCCCGATTGCAGTCACTGCCCACAGCACGCCAGGCCACACCGCAGGTGGCACCACCTGGAGCTGGCAGTCCTGCGAAGCAGGGAAATGCATGAACGTGGTGTTCGTCGACAGCGTGACTGCCGTCTCGGCCGATAGCTACCGTTTCACCGACCATCCCGAAGTGGTCGCCCAATTGCGCAGCAGCTTTGCCACTGTTGACGGCCTGACCTGCGACATCGCCATTGCCGCGCATCCTGAAGTGAACGACCTGTGGGGCCGCCAGCAGCGCGCAGCGAAAGAGGGCAGCGCAGCCTATATCGACAGCAACGGCTGCAAGACCATCGTCGAAGCCGGCCGCAAGCGACTCGAGACCCGCCTGGCCAGCGAAAAGCGCTGATTGGTAAAAGTCGGTGCCAGGTCTGTCATTTGGACAGCTGGCACGCACGATTGATATTTCTCAAGGCCTCTTTAGAAATTCTCTGAAGTCGTTAATCGCCCTGCTGACGGTCTTGACAGAAACTCCTGCGTGCCGAGCGATTTCAGGCATTGAGTATCCGAGAGAAAAGTAGGCGCGAGCCATTGCCTCTTTTGCGTTGCAGTATTCCAAGAAATAGTCGTGAAGTGGTCGGGCGACAGCTCGACGCTGGGCCCGTTTAATTTCGAAGGGATTTCCATTGATTGGTAGACCGACGACGCTGGCCTGGAAATCATCGTCGCCCAGTATGAGGTGGTTGGATACCGCCGCAAGCGGGCTTGCACCGCCCAATCCTGCCATCACAAACTCTTCATAAGCGAGTCTCGCGTCTACCTTGTGGTCACCAAAATGAGCAAGTGCCACATCGGGCTGTAACCATTTGGGGCAATCAACAATTCCCATTATTGCGCTGTAACTTGACCATGGCCACTTAAGTGGATGTGCGACCATTTCCGCCCTGACTGGATTGAGCTCGATATAGCGGCAGAGTTCGTGCAGGTACAGCTCGCTTTGACAGAGGATGGCCTTGTACCTTCCCTGAAAGACATGTCCGACTAAGCCATGTGCGCGGTTGAAGTAGCGTGAGTACTTTCCGTTGAGGTGACACATGCCTCGGCCGAGTTCACCGTCGATCGCTTCCAACAGTATATGGAAGTGATTGGTCATCTGGCAGTAAGCCCGAACTTCAAAGTTGAATCGCTCGCACGTCTCGCCGACGATCGATAGCCACGTCAAGCGATCGCTATCTGATAGATAGATCGCGCCCCGGCGATCACCCCGAGAGGTGATGTGATACAGCGAGTGGTCGAGTTCAATTCGCAGAGGCCGGTTCATGGATCGAGTGTAATTCGACCATAAACAGGCGTAATTGCGCAGGCGCAATTTGAAAAGCGATAAATGAAATTTATCTCGTCGCTTTGACTAAACTCAAAGGTGCGGTCCTTCTGTCCAAATGACAGACCTGGCACCGAATTTAAATGACAGACCTGGCACCGAATTTTCGATCCGCATCAAAAACACGATCGATTATATGAAAGCCATCTAGTGAACGCCGTTCATTGCCGCAGAAGTTTTGCTTGAGTCGTTCAGCTTTGCGCAATTTGCTGAGAGAACTGATCGCGCCAAAGCATCCGTGACTTGCTTGATCGCTTCTGGCGTGCAGTCCGCTGCGGTCGGCTTCGATGTGAGTTGGGGAGGGTGGTGCGTGAAGCTCTTCAACGCGACGGCTGCAAGGATTGCTGCCGCAATGACTGCGATCACCAGGTTCGTGCGAGGTTTCAAAAGATTGTCCGTATCGATTGCGGGAAAATGCCAATGATACGGTGCTCGCAACCGTAAACGCAAAAAAGCCCGCCTGGTCAGCGGAGAACCCTGCCAGGCCGGGAGAAAGATGCCGCGTTCGGTCCCCGCCAGGCCAGCGCGCGATTCCGGTTTGGAGGCGGATTCGGGAGGCGCGCTGGCGGCTGGGGAAGCGGCGCTCTGGATTACTTGGCCGGTGCGGCTTCCTTGGCAGCGGCTACTTCTTTGGATGCAGCGGTTTTCTTGGAGTGCTTGGTCTTTTTCACTTCCTTGGTGGCGCTGGAGTGTTCATGCGAAGCGGCTGGGGCGGCGGCGCTGGCCGAGGAGGCTGGAGTTGCGGCTACCGCTGGGGTGGCCGGGGTCGCTGGAGTCGCCTTGCTACCCTTTTCGGCTGGCACTGCTGGCGTAGCAGGAACGGCAGGAGTCGCTGGGGTGGCCGGTGCGGCTGCGGTGGCTGCAGGCATCGGGGCAGCAGCTGGTTTAGCTGCGTGGCCGCCGGCAGCCGGGGCTTGGGCGAAGGCAGCGGTTGCGAACAGGCCGGCGATCAGGGTGGCGATGGTCTTCTTCATGGTCAAGCTCCTCGGAGAGAATGGGGTAAATCGTTCAGTGTGTCGTGCACTATTGCCGTGTCACTGAGCTGAAAACGGCGGCCATATCGATATAGTTGACGGGTATTACAGATGGTTACATCTGCCAAAACTGCTTACAAAGTGCGGTAAATAACCGTCCCGCACCGCCACCGCCCGTACAGTGGCTCTATGAAGGATGCACTCAAGACTTATAAGGCGAAGCGGGACTTCCGCGTCACGCCGGAGCCCGCAGAGGGAGGCCAGCCAGGACGGGGGCGGCTGGCCTTCGTGATCCAGAAACATTGGGCGTCGCGCCTGCATTACGATTTCCGCCTGGAGCTCGACGGCACCATGAAAAGCTGGGCTGTACCGAAAGGGCCGAGCTACGATACGCACGACAAACGGATGGCGGTGCATGTCGAGGACCATCCGATCTCCTATAACGAATTCGAAGGTACGATCCCCGAGAAGCAATATGGCGCGGGGAAGGTAATCATCTGGGATCGCGGCACCTGGGAGCCAGTCGAGGATCCGCACAAGGGCTACCGCGCTGGCAAGCTGGTGTTCCAGTTGCATGGCCACAAGATGCATGGGCGCTGGGCGCTGGTGCGCATGCGTGGAAAGGGCGAGAACAAGGAGCCTTGGCTGCTGATCAAGGAGAAGGACGAGTACGTTCGCCCCGCCGCTGAATTCAGCGTGGTGGACGAAATGCCGGACAGCGTCAAGTCGCTCGGCGTGGCTACTGCGCCCCCGGTGCCTGAGCCCCCGGCGGCGCCGCGCATCAAGCGCCTACCCGCCGAATTGGAGCCCGAACTGGCCACGCTGGTGGACGGCCCACCATCAACGCCGGAAGACTGGCTGTTCGAAGTGAAATACGACGGTTACCGCCTGCTGGCCCGGATCGAAGATGGCGATATCACGCTGCATACCCGCAACCGCAACGACTGGACGCACAAGCTGGAACCGCTGCGTGCCGCGCTGGCCAGGGTCAAGCTTCCCGACGGCTGGTATGACGGCGAGATTGTCGTCCACAACGAAGAAGGACGCCCGGACTTCGGCCTGTTGCAGCAGGCCTTCGACGGCGAGCGCACGAAAGACATCGTCTATTTCCTGTTTGACGCGCCTTACCTGGGCGGCGAAGACTTGCGTGGCCTTGCGCTCGAGGAGCGCCGCTCCAGGCTGGAGGCCGCAATGGCCAAGGTCAAAGGCGACACCATTCGCTTGAGTGCCGTGCTGCAGGCTTCTCCAGACGAAATGCTGGCTGCAGCCTGCAAAATGGGCCTCGAAGGCGTGATTGGCAAGCGCCGCGACTCCGTCTACACGGAGCGCCGTTCGCGCGACTGGATCAAACTCAAATGCGCCCAGCGCCAGGAGTTCGTGATCGGCGGGTACACCGACCCGCAAGGCAGCCGCACCGGCATCGGTTCGCTGCTGCTTGGCGTCTACGGCAAGGATGGGGAGCTGCATTACGCGGGCAACGTGGGCACAGGTTTCAACGACAAGACCTTGCGGGAACTGGCGGAAAAGCTGAAGCGCTTGAAGTCCGGTGAGCGCCCCTTTGCCGCCAGCAAAGCCATTGCCCGCAAGGCGCACTGGGTCAAGCCGCAATTGGTGGCGGAAGTCAGCTTCGGCGAGTGGACGCGCGGCGGCTCGGTGCGGCATGCTGTTTTCCAGGGCCTTCGCAAGGATAAGAAAGCCGGTGAAATCAGCCGGGAGGTAGCTGCCCATGTGGAGGAGGAAACCGTGCAAAGCAAACTGCCCGCATCACTCAAGGTGACCAATCCGGACCGGCTGGTCGACCTGGCCAGCGGTATCAAAAAGATTGACGTGGTGCGCTACTATGCCCTGGTTGCGGACCTGATGCTGGAGCACACCAAAGGCCGTCCAATTGCGCTGTTGCGTGCACCGGACGGCGTCGGTTCCGAATTGTTTTTCCAGAAGCACGCCGATGTGAGCAAGCTGCGCGGCCTGAAGGAGTTCCCGCGCGAGCTGGATCCTGATCACCCGCCGATGCTGGAAGTGGGAACGACGCAAGCCTTGCTGTCGGCCGCGCAGTTCAACGTGATTGAATTCCACACGCAGAATGCTTTTGGCCGCACTTACGAAAAGCCGAACCGCATCCTGTTCGACCTCGACCCGGGCAGTGGCGTCGAGTGGGCGCAGATCCAGGAGGCGGCGCAACTGGTGCATGCCTTCCTTGAGGAACTGGGCCTGCCGTGCTTCCTCAAGACCAGCGGCGGCAAGGGGCTGCACGTAGTGGTGCCGATCAAGCCTTACTACGACTGGGATACGGTGAAAGCGTTCAGCAAGCAAGTTGTCGAACACATGGCGGCCACGCTGCCGGACAGGTTCGCCGTCAAGAGTGGGCCGAAGAACCGGGTCGGCAAGATTTTCATCGATTACCTGCGCAATGGGCGCGGCGCTACCACGGTTGCCGCATGGTCGGCCCGTGCGCGGCCCGGCCTTGGAATTTCGGTGCCGGTCGGCTGGGACGAGCTGGCCAGCCTGCGCGGTGGCGATCATTGGACGGTGGCGACGGCGCATACCCGGCTCGATGTCGGCAATACGCCATGGACGGATTATGCGAAGGCGGCGGTCGGCCTGACACCGGCCATGAAGGCCATCGCCGCGGCAGGCTAGGTAGCAGGGGAACTGTTATGTCATGGGACGGATCGAGATCGGGTCTGACCCTTGGGTCAGACCCAGATTTACCGGTTTTTTCTTCCTTACTCGAAGTTAAGGCGTAATCCACCGGCGGCATCTATCTTTGGAAAACCGGTAAACCAGGGTCAGACCCGATATTCATTGGGCGGTGGCGTTAGGCACCATCCACAATGAACCTGGTTCAGGCGGCTTTGCGGCGCGTAGTGGTAGATTTGGCGGTGGACTTGGCCGCACCGGCACGTTTGGCAGCGGGCTTGGTGGAATTTTTGCCGGAGGATGCGGTCGCGCGTGTTGAACTTGTGCGGGTCTTGCTCGCGCTGGCGCCGGCGCTACTGCGTGCACGCGGCTTACGCGGGGCGGCTTCTTCCTCGTCTTCTTCCGGCTCGTCGGCAGCGGCTGCCTTGCCCTTGGAACCCAGGCTCTGTTTGAGCAGCGCCACCAGGTCCACCACGTTGCTGGCCTTCGGCACTGGCGATTCGTCGGACGGCGCAGTAATCGTGTGCGTCTGTCCGGCTTTCACTTTCTTCTCGACCAGCTTGAGCACGTCCTCGCGATAAGTGTCGTGGTATTCCTTGGGATTCCACTTTTCGCTCATTTCTTCCACCAGCGACAGGGCCATCTTCAATTCCTTGTCGGTGAGGCCGGAATGGCCTGGCAATTTCAGGTCTTCGGGATTGCGGATCTCGGTCGCATAGCGCAGCGTATTCATGATGATGCCGTCGCCGACGGAAACCAGTGCGCATAAGTGCTGCCTGGTGCGGATCACCACCGTGGCAATCGCGATCCGGCCCGCCTTGTGCAGCGTTTCGCGCAGCAGGGCGTAGACCTTGTCGCCGCCTCGGCCCGGCGCGAGGTAGTAGGGCGTTTCGTAGAAAGTGAGCGGTACCGAATCCGCGTCGACGAAGGCCATGATGTCGATGGTCTGCGTTGCTTTGGGGTTCGCCAGACGCAAATCCTCATCGCTCAGCACCACGTACTCGCCATCGGAATAGGCATAGCCCTTGACGATATTGTCCCAGGTGACTTCCTTCCCACTGCCTTTGTTATAGCGCTTGAAGCCGATCGGCGAGAAGTCCCGCTTGTCCAGCATGGTCAGGTCCAGGTCGTGCGATTCCACTGCCTTGTGCAGTTCCACCGGGATGTGCACCAGGCCAAAGCTGATCGCGCCTTTCCAGAGTGCTCGTGCCATGATTACTCTCCGATGCTTCCGGTAATCGGCAAGACGATACCGGTGATATAGCTGGCACACGAGGGCGCGGCCAGGAAGACGAAAGCCGGCGAAATCTCTTCCGGCTGCGCTGGACGGTGCATATCGGCCTGCGAGCCGAATTGCTTGATCTTGTCGGGGGACTGGTCGGCCGGGTTCAGGGGTGTCCACACCGGGCCCGGCGCGACTGCGTTGACACGAATGCCCTTCTCCAGCAGGTTGGATGCCAGCGACATCGTAAATGCATGGATTGCACCCTTGGTGGTCGAGTAATCCAGCAGTATTTTCGAGCCGCGCAAACCCACCACGGAGCCGGTGTTGAGGATCGAGCTGCCGCGCTTCATATGGGGCAGGGCCGCCTTGGCCATGTGGAAGTAGCCGTAAATATTGGTCTTCATGGTCAGGTCGAAGCGTTCCTCCGACAGGTCCTCCAGCGAACCGGCGTGTTCCTGGAAGGCCGCGTTGTTGACCAGGATGTCGATCTTGCCGAAAGTATGCAGTACCTCATTGATCGCCTGGCGGCAGAATGCAGGGTCGCGCACATCGCCGGGAATCAGCAGGCAGCGCTGGCCTTCGGCCTCGATGTGCTGTTTGGTCTCGACCGCGTCTTCCTGTTCTTCGGCAAGGTAGACCAGCGCCACGTCGGCGCCTTCACGGGCATACAGCACAGCTACTGCGCGGCCGATGCCGGAGTCGCCGCCGGTGATAATCGCCGCCATGCCGGCCAGCTTGCCGCTGCCGCAATAATCGGGCGCCATGAACTGGGGTTTCAGTTGCATCTGGTGCTCAAGGCCGGGCTTGTCCAGGTGTTGTCCAGGCAAGGGCGGCGCCGGGAAATCGTGTGTCCCGGTCTGGGCGGCCTGCTTTTTTTCCTCAGCTTTTGGCTTGGCCGCGTCACGCTGGTCCTGTTCCTGCTGGACGGTGCGCTGTTCGCTGCCCGCGCCTGTCTTTTGCTGCGAGTTCGACATGGCTTCCTCCTGTGCTCGGAAGTCCAGTATTCGCCCCAGCAACGTTGCTAACCGTGCGCTCCCACACATAATTGGGATGTTGTCTGGGGTGAACTTGTGGCAAACTAAACTACATGGCTAATGCTGCGGGCCGCCGTCACCGTACCGGCCTTTTCCTCCATCCCGATCCCGCGCGACGCCAGGAATTTTTAGCGGCTTGCGGGGAATCATTCGATCGTTTGCTGACTGCGGACAGCATTGCCAGCGCACGCTATGCGATGGCGCACAATAAGATTTCCTTGCTCGTTATCGACCTCAATGGTCCGGAGATGGCTGCTGGCAATGAACTGGCCGCTCTGGTGCGCAGCCGCGCCGGTGCGCCGGTCCTTGTCCTGTGCCCATTTACGCGCTCCTCAACCATGGCTGAGCTCATGGCGCAGGGGCCGCTGACTTACCGCATCATGCCCGTCGCGCCGGAAGCCTTGCTCGATGCCGTCACGGCGCTGCTGGCGCCCGCTGCCAATACCAAAGCCTCCGCCCAGCAGCATTTGCTGGACCTGGAAGCGGACCTGAACGACCTGCTGTCGATCCAACGCAGCTTGCAGCGTGCTCTCTACGGTTCGGAAGAAATCGAACGAATGGGGGCCCGCATCTGCAATGCACTGTGCAGCTATCCCGGCATTTGCCACGCCGCCCTGTTGCAGGCTGTCGATGACGGCGCCCTGCGCCTGGTGGCGCAAGATGGGCGCATAGACCTCGACATCAGGGAAGTGCTGGGCGGGCGCGAGGAATTGCTGGAGGCAGCTGTGCGGCGAGGTGAACTGGTGCTGCTTGATGCGCCATCGAAGGCCGGTGATGCGGAGCTGGCGGCAATGCTGGAAGAGCAGGGCGTGCACATGATGCTTGCTTTCCCGCTGCGCGGTGAACCCGGTGGGCCGCTGCTGGGTGCCATCAGCATGCTGTTTGACCGGCCGCTGGTCATGAGCCGGGAACATTTCAGTTGCTTCGGCTCGGCGGCACAGCTGATCAGTTTTGGCATGGTGATGAGCGACCTGCGCCACCAGAACAATGCACTGGGGCTGGAAATCACGCAGATCACGCCATTTGACGGGCTGACGGGCGTGTCCAACCGGCGCCAGGGCGAGCAAGTGCTGGATAGCGAAATCCGGCGCGCACGCCGTTATGGTTTGCCGCTGGCGGTGATCGCCTTCGACCTCGACAGCTTCCGCACCATCAATGAGCTGTACGGCTATACGACAGGCGACCGCGCCCTGTCCGTCCTGGCCGCCATGATCCAGACCCGGCTGCGCAATTCGGACACGATGGCGCGCATGCGCGGCGAACAATTCATGGTCATCGCTACGCATACCGTCGCGATCGACGCCTTCAAACTGGCCGAAGAGCTGCGCGAGACGATTGCCGCCACTGAACTGCCAGGCGGGGATAGCGTCACGGCCAGCTTCAGCGTGGCCCAGCTCGCCCCTGATGAAGGCGCCAGCGAACTGGTCACGCGCCTGGAAGCCGCGCTGCACCGCGCCAAGCGGGCAGGGCGCAACTGTGTCGAACTGGCCATGGCCCGCTAAAAAGACGGCGGCCCACCCTCGCGAGCCGCCGCAAAGCACGATTAATTAGATGATGAGCGTCATCCGCGTGTGATATATTACATCCATAATAAAAATAATCAAGGAGAAGATCATGCGTGTCAGCAGGGAACAAGCGGCCCAGAACCGCGAACGCATTGTTGAAACGGCATCCCGGCTATTCCGGGAAAAGGGCTACGACGGCATCGGGGTGGCCGACCTGATGAAAAGCGCCGGCCTGACGCACGGCGGCTTTTACGGCCATTTCGCCTCCAAGGAAGACTTGCTGGCCGAAGCGTTCGGCAAGGCGATGGAGAACTCCGCCAAGCGCTGGCGCGAGCTGCTGGCCGGGGAACCGGCCAACCCGCGCTCCGCACTGGCCCATATGTACCTGACCGCCAAGCATCGCGACAACCCCGGCAAGGGTTGCGCGCTGGCCTCGCTCGGCCCGGATGTTTCGCGGGTCGGGCCGGAAGTGCGGCAAGCGATGGACGACAGCTTCAAGGCGCAGCTCGATGCGCTGGCGCAGGCCTTGCCCGGCGAGCCGGGGCAGGCGAGGCGCGATGCCATTGCCACTTATGCCGCCATGGTTGGCGGCCTGGTACTGGCGCGTTCGGTGGCCGATAAAAAGCAGTCTGACGAAATCCTGGCAGCGGTGCTGTCCTCCCTGGAACAGGATCGCTGATGCTGGCCTGGCTTCGGAACTACCGGCGCGCGATGCTGCCGGGCGATATCAGTGCGGGCATCGTGGTGGCGATGATGATGATCCCGCAAGGCATGGCATACGCGCTCGTGGCCGGCCTGCCGCCGGTGACCGGCATTTACGCCAGCATCCTGCCGCCTATTGTTTACGCGGTGTTCGGCACCAGCATGACGCAATCGGTGGGCCCGATGGCCATCGTGTCGCTGATGACCGCTGCCATGATTGGCCCGCTGGCAAGCGCCGGCAACGGCCTGTATTCGGTGCTGGCGGCGCAACTGGCGCTGGTGGCGGGGGCGGTACTGCTGCTGTGCGGCCTATTGCGCTTAGGCTTCCTCGCCAATTTCTTCTCGCGTCCCGTCATGAGCGGCTTTACAGTCGGTTCGGCGCTGCTGATTGCATGGGGCCAGCTCAAGCCATTGCTGGGGGCCGACTTGCCGCACTGGCACGGCCCGAGCGCCGCATTGGGCATCGGCTCCGTGCTGCTGCTGGTGCTGTCGCGCAGCCACCTGGCACCCCTGATGCGTTCCCTCGGCATGAAACCGGCCGGGGCCGACATGGCAACCCGCCTGGCGCCGATGCTGGTCGTGGTGCTTGGCCTGCTCCTGGTGCAGGTGCTGGGGCTGGATGCAATGGGCGTGAAAACGACCGGCAACGTGCCGAGCGGCCTGCCGCAACTGAACCTGGCCCTGTCGCAAGGGCATTGGCAGCAGCTGGTGCAGCCGGGCCTGCTGGTTGGCTTCGTGATTTTCATCATGAGCATGTCGGCGGCGCAGTCGCTGGCCCTGAAACGCAACGAGAAGCTGGTCAGCAACCGTGAACTGATCGGTTTGGGCGCAGCCAATGTTGCCAGCATGGTGTCGGGCGCTTTCCCGGTCACCGGCAGCATGTCGCGCTCCGCCGTGAATTTTGCGGCAGGTGCGCAAACGCCTTTGGCCAGCATTATCACAGCCGCCTTGCTGGCGGTGGCGCTGGTGGCGCCCACCGGCTGGCTGGCACTGCTGCCGATGCCGGTGCTGGCAGCGACCATTATCGTCGCAGTGCTGGGCATGCTGGAACTGGGCACTTTGCGCACCGCCTGGCGCTATGACCGCGGCGATGCATTGGCGTGGTTTGCCAGTGCCGCCGGCGTGGTTCTACTGGGCGTGGAAGCGGGCGTTCTGGTGGGCGTGGCCTTGTCGATGGGCACCCTGATCTGGCGCGCCAGCCGTCCGCATATTGCGGTGCTGGGCCGCATTGCCGGCAGCGAGCATTTCCGCAATATCGAACGCTATCCGGCCGAAACCCGGCCCGAACTGCTGGCGCTGCGCATCGATGCCAACCTGTTCTTCGGGAACGTGGAAGCGGTGCAGGAGCGCATCGAGGACGAATTGCGCAGCCATCCGGCGGCGCGCGACCTGGTGCTGGTGATGACGGCGGTCAGCTCGATCGATACGTCGGCGCTGTTCGCGCTGTCCGAACTGAACGCGAGCCTGGCGCGGCGCAGGATCGGCTTCCACCTGGCCGAAGTCAAAGGGCCGGTGATGGACCGCCTGCGCCAGTCCGACTTGCTGCAAACGCTGAACGGCGAAGTTTTCCTTAGCATCGACATCGCCGACAAAAAGTTGCAGTAGTTGCTGGATTGGGTATGATCGTTGCAACATGGGCGGCAAATCCTTCAAACAACTGTTGGCAGGCTTGCTACTTGCCGTGCGGGCGCTGGCCGCGCACGGGGCAGGCCCGCATGTCCTGCTACTCAATTCATACAGCCCGGGCCGGCCGGGCATTGAGCGTGTCACGGATGCTTTCGTCCAGCGCCTGCGCGAGAGCGGCATTGCGCTTGACCATATCCACGTCGAATTCCTGAACCAGGAGCAGCCCAACGCGGAAATGGTGGCACCGGCACGGCGTGCCTTGCTGATGGCGCAGTATGGCGGCGGCCGCATCGACATTCTCGTGGCGCTGCAGCAGCCGGCCTTGAACTTCGCCATGCGCGAGCTGGCCGATATCGCGCCGCAAGCGCCCCTGCTGACCGACAGCGAACCGTCGACGCTGCAGCTGGCCGCCAGCCGGCGTCCGGTCTTCCTGTATGCGATCGTGCCTGACCTCGGCGCCACGGTCAAAGAGGCCATGCAGCTTTTGCCGCGCACGCGGCGCGTCGTCATACCGGGCGGCGTCAGCGATGCCGACCGTGCCTTCCGGCGCCAGGCGGAAGTCGACCTGGCACCTTGGCTGCGCCGCTTGCAAATCGAGTTCCTGCAGAACATGAGCTGGGCCGAGCAGATGCGCTATATCGGCAACCTGACGCAGGATACCGTGGTGGTGACGGGCATGTTCAACCGCGATCGCGACGGTTATTCGTTGCCCACCATCGATGCCGCGCGCGACACGCTGCGCGCAGCGAACGTGCCGGTGTTTTCGCTGTTCGACAGCATCGTGGGCGAGGGCGCGGTAGGAGGCGCGGTGCGCAACCTGGGGCAATCCGGCCGCGAGCTGGCGGAGAACGTGCTGTCCATCATGGGGGGAAGGCAGGCTGCCAACGGCGCCCTGACCCAGGTGCCGGTGGGGCCGGTGCAAAGCCTGTACGACTGGCGCCAGCTCGAACGCTGGAGCATCGATCCGTCGCCGCTGGAGGGGGCGACGTTCCTGTTCAAGCCGCCGTCACTGTGGCAAGCCTATCGCGGTGCAGTGCTCGGCGTGGGTGGCGTGATCCTGCTGCTGGCCGGGCTGCTGGCGATCATGCTGGTGCGGCGGCGCCGCTTCGGTTGAATCCACGCACGGCTTGATACGTTTCTGCACAATCGCGCCATTGACGCCGCCGGGCCTTTGGCCGTAAGGTACACTCCCGGAACCGTTACCAACCTGAGCTTCGGGAGCACCATGAAACAGATTGTCGCAGCACTCGCCATTGCAGCAGCCTTCAGTTCCCCATCCTTTGCAGCAGCCAAACCCGGTAGTGCCGACGCCCGTTTCACCGCCATCCACAAGGCGGAGTGGAAGTGGCGCCTGCAGCAAAGGCTGGAAGACGATGAGGACGATGTGCGCGGCGTGGAGAGCCGCCTGCCGAACGTCAGCCTGGCGGTGCAAATGGAGCGCCAGAAGAAATGGGAAGAGACGCTGCGCCAACTCGAAAGCATCAAGCCGGAACAGCTTTCGAACCGTGAACGCATCAACTACCAGGTGTATCGCGCGCAGGTCGCTGCGTTGCTGGATAACCAGCGCTTCCGCGAATACGAAAAGCCGCTGAACGCCGATTCATCGTTCTGGGGCAATCTGGCCGGCGAAGCGCGCAAATCGTTCCGCACCGCCGAGGACTACCGCAACTACGTGGCGCAGCTGAACGACGTGCCGCGCTACTTCGGCGAAGAGATCACCAATATGCGCGCTGGCCTGGCGCGCGGCTTCACGCCGCCGAAGATCACGCTGGAAGGGCGCGACAAGTCGATCACCTCGGTCACCGAAGCCAGGCCGGAAGACGTGGTGTTCTTCAAGCCGTTCAAGGACATGCCGAACGTGATTCCGGCCGCCGAGCAGGAAGCCCTGAAAGCCGAAGGCTTGAAGGCGATCCGCGAAAAAGTGATTCCGGCCCACGCCGTGCTGCTGAAATTCATGCGCGAGGAATACGTCCCGAAAGCCAAGGAAGCTCTGGACGCAGAGAGCTACCCGGACGGCAAGGCGTATTACCAGTCGAAGATTGTTGAATTCACGACCACCAACCTGAGCGCCGAGCAGATCCACCAGATCGGCCTGGACGAAATGGCGAAGATCCGTGCCGAAATGCAGGAAGTGATGAAGCAGGTTGGCTTCAAGGGCGACCTGCCGGCCTTCCTGCAATTCCTGCGCACCGACCCGCGGTTCTACGCCAAGACGCCGGAAGAATTGCTGATGCGCGCCGCATGGGTCGCCAAGAAGTTCGATGGCAAGGTTGCCGATTACTTTGGCCGCCTGCCGCGCAGCCGCTTCGCCATCATCCCGGTGGCGCCGGAGGTTGCGCCGTTCTATACCTCGGGCCGCGGCGGTCCTGGCGGGTACTGGGTCAACACCTACAACCTGCCGGCCCGCCCGCTGTATTCGCTGCCGGCGCTGACTTTGCACGAATCGGCGCCAGGCCACGCTTTCCAGATGCCGATCGCGCTGGAGCAGAAGGGCCGTCCGCCATTCCGCAACGCCTATATCTCCGCATATGGCGAGGGTTGGGCGCTGTACTCCGAGCGCCTGGGAACGGAGATGGGCATCTACGAAACGCCGTATGAAGTGTTCGGCATGCTGAGCTACCAGGCCTGGCGCGCCTCGCGCCTGGTGGTGGACACCGGCGTGCACGCCAAGGGCTGGACCCGCGAGCAGGCGCAGAAGTACCTGATGGAGAATACGGCGCTGTCTTCGCATGAAGTGATGACCGAAGTCGATCGCTATATTTCGTGGCCGGGCCAGGCGCTGTCCTACTACCTGGGCGAGATGGCGATCTTCGAAGCGCGCAAGAAGGCGGAGCAGGCCCTGGGCGCCAGGTTCGATATCCGCGCCTTCCACGACACTATCCTGGAACTGGGTTCGGTGCCGCTGCCGGTACTGCAGGCGCGCATCGACGATTTTATCGCCGGCGGCGGCAAAAGCCCTTATCCGAAGGAATAAGCGCACCGGTGTGGTGCATTGCCTTCTGCTGGTGCAAAAAAAGTGAGAGAATCACTTGAAATTACTGGCATGAGTCTTGCAGATATAGGTCACATGACTGATCGCACTACACTGACCGTAACAAACCAGGGGAACCGTCCTATCCAGGTCGGCTCCCATTTCCACTTTTTCGAAGTCGATTCGGCGCTGCAGTTCGAACGCTGGAAGGCGTATGGCATGCGGCTCGATATCGCGCCGGGGACGGCGCTGCGCTTCGAGCCGGGCAAGGCGCAGACCATTACGCTGGTGCGTCTTGAGGGGGATGCTGAGGTGGCTGGATTCAGCGCTGGCGCAAGACGATAGGGGCCATCAGCTCGGGATGTTTGCCGAGGTGGCCGTCGAAACCGGCGCGAATGGCCGCCATGTCTTTTTCTTCATCGCCGGTCAGCCACACATGCTCGGTCAGCCCCAGGGTCTTGTTCGGGAAATCGATATACACCAGTACCAGCGGCACTTTGGCGGCCAGCGCCAGTTGATAGAAACCGCTTTTCCAATAAGGCTTGTAGCCGCGCGTGCCTTCCGGCGTGATGCCGACCCAATACCAGTCTTCCTTCATCATGGCATCGGCCTGGGCCTGGATCAGGCCTTGCGGCGCGCTGCGGTCGACCGGTGCGCCGCCGAGGTAGTAGAACCAGCGGCCCAGCAGCGGGATCTTGAACAGGCTGTCTTTGGCCAGCCAGCGGAACGGCAGGTCCAGCGCCCATTTGCCGAGCAATCCGATGATGAAATCCCAGTTCGACGTATGCGGGTAGACCACGGCAATGCCGCGCGGCTCCGGCAGCGGCTTGAACTTCACTTGCCAGCCGAATGCCTGCAACAGGCGCATGGCGACACGCTGCTTTAGTGTTGGCAGTTTGTCCGCCTCTAGCTTATATTGATCCATGCCTTCCCCATTGTGTTATTGCTACCATTGAGAGTTTGTAACTCTTGGTGCTGAAATTTTGTGCGGCGGTATTCTATCGCGCCGCTCCACGGGGCAGCAAGGTGAAATTATGACAAGGCAAGTCTTGTGCGTCGCTGCGACAACAGCAGCGCTGCCGGCGGCTCTGCTTGCCGCCGGCCAAACGTTCGACGTCTGCCATGTGGCCGGCTTGGCCGAGGCAGCGGCGGCCTTGCGCGAACAGCATTTCCCGGTCGGTTTGCTGCTGCTCGATAACTGGGCCGGCGCGCTTACTGAATTGGACCATTTCCTGCGCCGCCATAGCCGGCCGCGCTGGGTCGCGGTCTTCCTGCCGCAGGCATTGGAGGAAGCAGCTCTACGCCAGCTGGTGCACGACCACTGCGTTGACTTCCATACCTGGCCGGTGGATGCCGCGCGACTCAGCAATACGCTGGGGCATGCGCTGGGCCTGGCCGCGCTGGCCGGGCTCGGCCATCTGCCGGAAGCCTGCCAGACAATGCGCCTGACCGGGCACAGCTCGGCCATTACACTGCTGCGCCAGCAGGTACTGAAAGTGGCCGGCGCCGATGCGCCCGTGCTGATCTGGGGCGAGAGCGGCACCGGCAAGGAACTTGTGGCGCGCGCGATACATGAACACTCGGGGCGCAGCGATGGACCATTCGTGCCCATCAATTGCGGTGCGATCCCTGCCTCATTGGTGCAATCGGAATTGTTCGGTTACGAGAAAGGCGCGTTTACCGGCGCCGGCCCGGGCAAATGCGGCCTGATCGAGTCTGCCAGCGGCGGCTCGATTTTCCTTGATGAGATCGGCGATTTGCCGCTTGAGCTGCAGGCCAACCTGCTGCGCTTCCTGCAAGAGAAAACCATTTACCGCGTGGGCGGGACGCGCAGCGTGCCGGTCGATGCGCGCGTGATCGCGGCCTCGCACGTCAAGCTTGGCGATGCGGTGGAACGCGGCCTGTTCCGGGAAGATTTGTTCTACCGGCTCAATGTCCTGACCTTGCAGGTGCCGGCCTTGCGCGAACGGCGCGACGATGTGGTGCCGCTGGCGGAAGAAGTCTTCCACAGTTACGCCACCGAGCGTGCGCGCCGGGTACGCGGCTTCAGCAATAGCGCGCTGCGCGCCCTGCGCGCCCATGACTGGCCCGGCAATGTGCGCGAGCTGCTGAATCGTGTGCGGCGTGCGGCCGTGATGGCCGATGGCGTCTTGATCCAGCCGCACGACCTGGAGCTGGATGGCGTCGACCTCGCGTTCGCCGCCGAAGACCTTGACAGCGCCCGCGCCAGTGCCGAACGGTCGGCGCTGCAAGGACGGATCGATGCCGGCCACAGCGTCACCGCCGTGGCGCGTGAGCTGGGTGTATCGCGCATGACCTTGTATCGCCTGATGGCGAAACACGGGATCCAGCGCCCGTCGCGCCGCGGCGAAGACTGAGCATGCGAACTGCCGCGTCACAAAGATGTGACATTGTTGCGTGGCCCTTATCTCCTATGGTGGAAGGCACGAGGTGCCGACCGACGTGTCACAAGGAAGTGACAAACTTGCCTCCTGCATGCACGCCACTTGCTGCGTCGCCGCACCAAAGTCGAGCAATTTCAACAGCTTAGTGAAGGTGGCATCAAGCTTGCGATATCGGTTCAAGCCCCAGCTTTGCGGGTACTTGAAGAACACGACATCAGCGAGGACGAGATGAAGAAAACTTTGCTTGCAGCAGCCATCGCACTGGCGGTGGGTAGTGCATTCGCGCAGGAGACACCGCCTCCCAACGTGAGCCAGGCCGGACCGGGCGCACAGGCCAACGATAATTCCACGGCCACCCAGGACAGCAGCCAGGCGAATGCCAACAACAACAGCAGTGGCGCCGCCGACGCGGCCGCCGCCGGTGCCGCAGCAGCCAACAACGGTGCCAGTGCGACATCGTCAATGGCCAACGCCTTCAATACATCGACAGCGACCGCGGTCAGCACCCTGACAGGCACCGTGACCAATAACGTCATCAACAATATCGGCAATGTAGCCAGCAATGGCGGCAACGCCAATGGCGGTGCCGGTGCCGGTGCGATTGGCGGCGGCGCAGCCGGGGGCACTGCCAGCGGTACCGGTGGCGCAGGCGGCATGTCGAACGGCGGTGCCGGCGCGGCAGGTTCCGCCGGTGGTGTCGCCTTTAACGGCAGCGCACTTGGCGGGAATGGCAGCGGCGGCAGCGGGTCCGGCGGCGCCGCAACGGCCGGAGCGGGAACGGGCGGTACCACGGGCGCCGGCGGACTGGCTGCCGGTGCTGCGAGCGGCCGCGGCGGCGATGGCGCACGCGGTGGTGAAGGCGGCGCAGGGGGCGCCGGCGGTAGCGTCGTGGCTGGCTCCGGCGGCGCTGGTGGCGCCGGCGGTGCGGCGGCCGGTGGCGCGGGCGGCCTGGTCGGCACTGCAGGCAGCGGCGCAGGCGGAGCGACCGGCGCTGCCACTGGCGCACGTGGCGGCGACGGTGGCGCAACGGGTGCTGCCAGCGGCGGTGCCGGCGGCATGGGTGGTTCGGGCGGTGCGGCAGGCGCGGGCGGCATGGCAGGCGCGACCGGCAGCGTCGCCTCCGGCGCGGCGACATCCTCGCAAACCTCAATGGGTGGTGCCGCCTCGAGCGGCAGCGCCGGATCGAGCAATACCGCTTCGAATGGTACCAGCGGCACTGAGCCATTGACCATCCCCGGCATGGGCGACCAGAACAGCGCCGGCGGCACCACAGGCTCGGCTGACGGACGCTCGGCCAATACCGGCAACGCATCGACTTCCGGCGCCGGCACCAGTGGCGCTGGCGGTACCGGCGGTGCGGGTGGCGGCGGCGGTGCAGGTGCGGCAGGGGGCAGCGGCGCGGCGGCAAGCAATACCGCGGGCAATGGCGCTGCTGGCGGCGCCAATAGTTCGGGCGCAGGCGGCGGCAGCGGCGCTGTTGCGGCCACTGGCGGTGCTGGAGCCTCTGGAACTGGCGGTGCGGGCGGCGGCGGTGCGGCTGGCGGCAATGGCACCAGTACCGGTGGCGCGGGCGCGGCAGGCGGCAATGGCGGCAATGGCGGCTCCAGCGGCCTGGCCAGCAATACTGCCGGATCGAGCGGCGCTGCAGGCGGTGGCACGGGCGGCGCAGCGACAGGTGGCAGCGGCAGCGGTGCGGCGGGCACCGGCGGTGCAGCGACCAACGGCAGCGCCACGGCGGGTGACGGCGGCGCCGGCGGTGCCGGTGGCGGCGGCAATGTCGCTGGCGCGGGCGGCGATGGCGGCACCAATACCGCGGGCGCAGCGAGCGGCGGCAATGCCACCGGCGGCAATGGCGGCGCGGGCGGCACCAATAGCGTCAATGCCGGCACCTTCGACATGTCGAACACCATGAGCGGCGTTGGCCAGTCGGCGGCGGGCATCATGGTGATCAGCCAGAACAACGGCATGTCGTCGCTGGTGCAGCAAAGCGTGAACGTGCAGGCCAACCTGGCCGTGGGCAAATAGCCCGCGCGGCATCATGCGAAGCTTAGGCAGGCCAGTGCTAGTCCTGGCCCTGTGCGCCGCAATGGTGCCGGGCCTGGCGGCGGCGTCCCCGTGGCTGGGTGCGCTGCCGCTTGGCCCGCTGGCTGCAGCGGCGGGCCCGTCCCCGCATGACGCCCAGCCTGCACCGGAAGCGGCCCCAACGGTGCCCGCCATGGCGCGCCCCGCGCAGGATGAGCGCCTGGAACAGATGCGCGGCGGCAGTGACGCGCCGTGGAGCGATATGAAACTGGCCGGTACGGTGGCGAACAACAGCGCAGTGAACGTCGTTACCGGCGCCAATATCGTGACTGACGGTGCGTTCAGCAACGCCTCGGGCATGCCGATGGTGATCCAGAACTCGGGCGCCAACGTGCTGATCCAGAATGCAACCATCGTCAACGTGCAGATCAAATGAGAGGCCTCATCAGCGTTCTGGCATTGCTGCCGGCACTTGCCGCGCAGGCCGCCGACTTTGCAGCCGGCGGCGCCAGTTTTGTGCTGCCGGTGACCAGCCTTAAAGAGGCGCGCTTCCGCACGACAGTGCGGCAGCAATACGATTTCAGTTGTGGTTCAGCAGCGTTGGCAACCCTGCTTAGCCACCACTACGATTTTCCGGTCACGGAGCAGGAAATCTTCCGTGACATGTTTGGGCGCGGCGACCAGCCGCGCATCCGGCGCGAGGGATTTTCCTTGCTGGACATGAAACGTTACCTGGCCACGCGCGGCTTTACGGCGGACGGCTTCGAGCAGCCGCTGGACAAACTGGCGCAGGCCGGATTGCCGGCGATCGTGCTGGTGGCCGACAACGGCTATCGCCACTTCGTCGTGATCAAGGGCGTGCAGGGCGACCGGGTGCTGCTTGGCGACCCGGCCGGCGGCACGCGCGCCTTGCCGCGCCAGGGCTTCGAGGCGATCTGGCAGAACCGCTTGCTGTTCGTGATCCATGGCCGGCCAGGCAAGCCGCACTTCAACGAAACGGCGGACTGGCGCGTGGCGCCGCAAGCCCTGCTGTCGGAGGGCATCATGCGCGACAGCTTGCGTGACGTGACGGTGCCGAAGTTGGGCACAAGTGATTTTTGAGGGGAGGGCGGCATGAAGCAGGAAATACGTGCTGCTGCAGGATTGCTGCTGGTTCTGGCAATGCCTGCCATGGCGCAGGGGCCGCCCGACGGCTGGGCCCCGGCGCCGGACGCGCGGCTGGAGCAGGCCCGCGGTGGTTTTGAAAACGGCAACGGCTTGCTGGTGGCGCTGGGTGTTGAGCGCATGGTCGAAGTAAATGGTGTGGTGGTGGCACGTAACCGCGTCGAATTGGCCGATGTGGCGCGACTGGCGAACTCCCCGGAGGCCAGTGCAGCGCTGGCGCCGATGCTGGTACAGAACAATACGAACGGGCAGCTGATTCGCAGCCTGACCACCATCGACCTTACGGTCAATGCGCTGTCGACACTGAAAAGCCTCAACCTGGAGGGCAACTTGCGCCAGGCATTATCGAACGTCATTGTGCCCCGCTAGGGAGGGAGCGATGCTTTCAAAGAAAATCGCGGCCGGGATGCTGATTCTTGCGAGCGAGGCGGCGCTGGCCCAGTTGCCAGCGGAGCAGCGCAGCAATGCAGAATTGGCAGCCGAGCTGACTGAGTTGAAGAAGGCGCTGGCCGAGCAGCGGGCTTTGCTGGAAGACTTGCGGCGGCAGGTGGCCGAGGGGCGCCTGGCGTCAGCGCGCGGCACCGGCGCCGCCGGTGCCGGCGCGGGCGCAGGCACTGAGCAAAGCCAGCCGCAGCCCAACGTGCCGCCGCCCGGTGCGGCGCCGCAGCCGGCACTGGCCGTCGGCCAGCCGCCGAAGCGCGACAGCAAGCCACCGGAAGTGGCGCCCATCTTTGAAAGCCCCGGTGTGCTGACCGGGCGCGGCAAGCTGGTGCTCGAACCGGCCTTCCAGTTCGGCTATTCTTCCAGCAACCGCGTCGCGTTGGTGGGCTACACCATCATCCCCGCCTTGCTGATTGGACTGATCGACGTGCGTGAAGTGAAGCGCAACACCAGTACCGCCACCCTGAGCGGACGCTATGGCTTGAGCAACCGCACAGAACTGGAATTGCGCCTGCCGTACATCTACCGCTCCGATTCCACCGTGAGCAGGGAGGTGTTCACCGGCTCCGCGGTGGAAAAAGTGTTCGACGTCAGCGGCCGGGCCATGGGTGACATCGAACTTTCGCTGCGTCACCAGCTCAACGACGGCGGTGCCGAGAAACCGTATTACGTGGCCGGCCTGCGCTTCAAGACCCGCACCGGACGCGATCCGTTTGACGTCGTGACCGATTGCGTGCGGCGCTGCATTGGCGAGAATGCCACCGGCACCGGATTGCCGCTCGATTTGCCGACCGGTTCCGGCTTCTACGCCTTGCAACCGAGCCTGACGTGGCTGTACCCGACCGATCCCGCCGTGCTGTTTGGCAGCGTCAGCTACTTGTATAACTTCCAGCGCAAGAATCTGAGCCGGCTGGTGCTTGACGGTGAGCGTGAGCCACTGGGCACGGTCAAGCCCGGCGCTGTGATCGGCTTCAATTTCGGGGTGGGACTGGCGCTGAACGAAAAGGCCTCCCTCAGCTTTGGCTATGACCACAGTTCGATTGCGCGCACCCGGCAGAACGGCATCCCGGCACCCGGTTCGGTGCGCACGCAGCTGGGAACCCTGCTGGTCGGTTTTTCCTACCGCCTGAATGCGAAACGGACGGTCAATGTTTCAGTGGGAGCAGGGCTGACGCGCGATACCCCGGATGTCTCCGTGATGCTGCGGATACCGACGAGCATGTAGTTGCTGTTTACGCTAATCTAGCGTTTTGGAAACTAGAAAGAGGGAGATCGAATGATCCTGAAAAAGCTCGCCGTACCGTTCGCAATCGCCGCCATCGCCGGTGCCGCCCATGCAGCAGCGCCAATGGCCAAAACCCAGGCGCCTGGCTTCTACCGCATGAATGTGGGTGACTTTGAGGTGAGCGTGCTGAACGACGGCACGATTGACCTGCCGATGGATCAACTGCTGCACCAGAAGCCGGAAAAAACCACCAAAACGCTGGAGCACAGCTTCCTGAAATCGCCGGTTGAAACTTCGGTCAACGCATTCCTGGTCAATACCGGCACGAAGCTGGTGCTGATCGATACCGGCGCCGGCGGCTTGTTCGGCCCGACCCTGGGCAATATCCTGAGCAGCCTGAAAGCGGCCGGGTACCAGCCGGAGCAGGTTGACGAGATCTACATCACCCACCTGCATGGCGACCACGTCGGCGGCCTCGGTGCGCAGGACAAGCCTGCCTTCCCGAATGCCGTGGTACGCATGGATAAACGCGATGCGGATTATTTCCTGAGCAAAGCCAACCTGGATAAGGCCAGCGCTGAGGCGAAGGACAATTTCCAGGGACCGATCAAGGCGGTGTCGGGCTATGCCGGCAAGGTGAAGCCGTTCGAGGGCAATACCGAACTGGTGCCTGGCGTGCGTTCGTCTTCGAGCTATGGGCATACACCGGGCCATACCACGTATGTGGTGGAGAGCAAAGGGCAGAAGCTGGTGCTGATTGGCGACTTGATGCACAACGCGGCGGTGCAGTTCCCGGATCCCGGCGTGACGATCCAGTTCGACAGCGACTCCAAGGCCGCGCTGGCGCAGCGCAAGGCAGCATTCGCCGAGGCGGCGAAGCAGGGCTACTGGATGGGCGCGGCGCATTTGCCGTTCCCGGGTGTGGGGCATTTGCGCGCTGAAGGGAAGGGGTATAAGTTCTTCCCGGTGAACTATTCGGCGAACCGCTAAACCGGTAGACCTGGGTCTGACCCACAGGGTCAGACCCGACCGGCGGCCGTTGCGTATCGGTACCCGACCCTTGAGTCGGACACCGGGTTACCGGTTTCAGGCCAGCGCCGGGTAGTCGGTATACCCCTCAGCCGCCGGCCCATAGAACAACTCCGGCCTCTGCGCATTCAACTCCGCGCCAGTCTGCAGTCGACGCGGCAGGTCTGGATTCGCAATGAAGTCCTTGCCCCACGCAATCGCATCCGCTCGGCCTTCAGCCAGCGCAGCCTGCGCACCCGCCACATCAAACTTCTCATTGGCGATGTAAACCCCGCCAAACTCACGCTTCAGCAACGGGCCCAATGAGTCATCGCCAACCGCCTCGCGTGCTGCGATGAACGCAATGCCACGCTTGCCCAGTTCACGCGCCACATAGCCGAAGGTCTCGGCCGGGTTCGAATCGGCCATGTCATGCGCGTCACGGCGTGGAGCCAGGTGCATGCCAACGCGATCCGCGCCCCAGACACCGATCACCGCATCGGTCACTTCCAGCATCAGGCGCGCACGGTTTTCGATGTTGCCGCCGTATTGGTCGTTACGCTGGTTGGTCGAGTCCTGCAGGAACTGGTCGAGCAGGTAGCCGTTGGCGCCGTGAATCTCGACGCCGTCGAAGCCCGCTTTCTTTGCGTTCTCGGCACCCTTGCGGTAAGCCTCTACGATGCCGGCGATTTCGGCGGTATCCAGTGCGCGCGGCACGGAATATGGGCGAGGAGGGCGCAGCAGGCTGACATTGCCTTTCGCAGCAATTGCGCTCGGCGCCACCGGGGCCTGGCCATCGAGCAGGCTTGGATCGGAGATCCGGCCCACGTGCCACAGCTGCAGCACGATTTTGCCGCCTTTGGCATGCACCGCTTCGGTAATCAGCTTCCAGCCTTCGACCTGCTCGTCGGACCAGATGCCCGGGGTGTTTTCATAGCCCACACCCTGCGGGGTGACTGAAGTGGCTTCGCTGATGATCAGGCCCGCGGAGGAACGCTGGGCGTAGTACTCGGCCATCAGGGCATTCGGCACGCGCTTGCCGCCGACGGCGCGCGAGCGGGTGAGGGGCGCCATGACGACACGGTTTTTCAGGGTCAGGGCGCCGATGGTGATGGGGTCGAACAAGGTGCTCATAAGGTATTCCTCTCATGCTCAATAAATTGCAGGATGACCTCCTCATTGCGCTTGAAGAAATTCCACTGGCCGACGCGCTGCACCGTCACCAGGCCTGCTTTCTGCAGGATGGTGAGGTGGCCGGAGACGGTCGATTGCGACAGGCCGGCCTGCTTGTCGATCATGCCCGCGCAGACGCCCAGCGACAGCGGAGCGAGCTGCTCGCTGAACCAGGCGTCCGGCTCTTTCAGCCAGGACAGGATCTGGCGCCGGACCGGATTGGCCAGGGCCTTGTGGATTGCATCAATGTCAATAGAGTCAGTCATATTTCGGTATTTCACGATAAGTATATCGGAAAAGTACGATGCGTATATCGGAGCGTAACGATGGAATTCAAGACTTGTTTTTATGCCAAGCGGTAGAGCACCAGTGCCAGCACGGCCGGCACGGTTTGCACGAAGATGATGCGTTTGCTGACGGTCAGGCCGCCCCAGATGCCTGCCACGGCCACGCACAGCAGGCCATAGGTGATGAAGGCGGAACGTACCGCCGGTTCGCCATGCAGCAGACCCACTGCCAGCGCCGCCACCAGGAAAGCGTTATAGCAGCCCTGGTTCGACATGGCCGGCTTGACGATGGCGGCCTTCTCCGCCGACAGGCCGAACACGCGGCGGCCGCGGGTATCGAAGAAGACGGTTTCCAGCAGCACGATATAGACGTGGATCAGCAGGACGATGACGACGGTGATCTGCGCGAACAGCAGCATTGTGTGGCTCCCTGAAAGTTTGGACCCCAATGATATACTGTCGGCCTTCTCCCGCGGGGACGACCTCGCCGCAAGTCCAGGGAGCCAGGCGGGGACGACCCCGTCATGACTTGGGAGAGCATCATGCATTGGATCGTCCTTTTACTCGCCGGCCTGCTGGAAGTCGTCTGGGCTGTCGGACTCAAATACACCGAAGGATTCACCAGGCTGGTGCCAAGCGCCGTGACGCTGGCCGCCATGGCCGGCAGCGTGGTCCTGCTTGGACTGGCGTTGCGCTCACTTCCGCTGGGGACTGCCTACGCCATCTGGACCGGCATCGGTACCGTGGGCACCGTCATCTGGGGCATCACGATGCTGAATGAGCCGGCCAGCGTTGCGCGCCTGGTGTGCATCGCGATGATCGTGCTCGGCATCGCGGGCCTGAAAGTCCTGTCGCCGCATTAATCGGTGCGGGCGCCAACGCCCGATTCATCCGACCAGCGCGCGTAGATGCGCGTCAGTTCGCCGCTGTCGCTCAGCTTCTTGACTGCAACGGCCAGCATTTGCGCTGCCTGCGGTGGCGCTTTTTTGCTCACCCACAGGAACATGGAATCCTCTTTCAGGACCGCAGGCATGAGCTTGACCTTGTCTCGCAGTTTCTGCTCGCGAATCAGCCAGTGCAGGGTCAATTCGTTCATATAGAAATAGCGCACGTGGCCGGCAACGATTTTGCGCAGATTGGTCACGTTGCTGCCGGTGCTGTCGTCGACGGTGATGCCGCGCGAGCGCAACTGGTCAATGTAGGCTGCGCCGCGCGAGGTTGTGACCAGCGGCTTGAGGCGCGCCAGGTCGTCCAGCGAATTGATCTCTGCCGTATCGTCGGCGGCTGCCGCCAGGCGTTGGCGCGAGATGTACAAAGGCTGCGGAACGGCGATAGCGATATGCCGGCGCAAGGGAGTGGAAACCAGGGCGCAGGCTATATCGGCATTGCCGAGGCGGAGATTCTGCTCGATCACCAGCACCGAGCGAATGTCGTCCAGGCCCGTGAAACGGATGCGCGGTTCAACGCGGGTGATGGCGGCAAGGATGTCGGGACAAACGCCGGTGGTGGGCCGGCCTTCCTGCTGGATCCATTTGGGCGGCAGGCTTTCCTGGCCGGTGACACGCAATACAAGGTCCCCGGGAGCTGCCGCCAAAGGCAGGGCCGCAAGCAGGAACGCACCCAACGCGGTAAGCGGGAATATTTTCATATTGTTGACCCCTTACCGCGATTCTAGAACTAATGGCTATCAGGCGAAAGAGTCACTTACTTTGGCGAGGTAGAACCATTCGGCGTTTGGCTTTGCATTGACGTCCGGGAACAACATATAGGCGTCGAATGGCGCCAGCACTGCGCTGCCATCGGCGCGCCGGCCGATTTCGTCGCCGACTGACAGTCGGTCAAAGCTGGACCAGGTGCGGCTGAAAGCATCGGCAGGATCCAGCTTGTCGTGCACTTCGACCATCGACAGGTATTCCATGTCTTCCAGCGCGATTGGCTGCGGCTTTGGCGCGTCGATCAGGCCGAAGTGGGCCAGGACGTTCATGATGGCGCGGTAGGCCACGTCCGGCGCGTGCGGATCGAAGTGCTGGCCGCATTCCAGGGTCAGGGCCATGCCGCCGGTGCTGCGCATGAATTCGGTGGTGCCGACGCCGTATTTCAGAACTGTCTGCACTTCGCTGTCGTCGCGCAGGCGGCGCTCTACGCCGGCGCCGTAGGTAGCCATCCAGCCGTCGACGAAGCGTTTGACGCCGAGGATGCGCGCCATGGCGCGTTCTTCGGCTTCGTGCCGGAATGGTTGCAGGGTGCCGTCGTTATTGCGCGGGCCGACCATCACGAAAGGCTGGCTCTGGGCGTTGAACGAGTGCAGGTCCAACAGGATTTCGTGCTGGCCGAGCAGGGGACACAGCCAGTTGGCGATGTGGTCTTCAAAGTCTTGCGGGTTTTCGGTCGGGAACAGGTTGCGGTTCAGGTTGCGGTCGCCGGAGCGCTGGTTTTTCTGGTATGCCAACGGATTGGTGATCGGCACGAAGGTCACGCTGCCGTTCAGGATGTGCAGTTCGCCTTTGTCCAGTTGCTCCATGACGCGCAGGATACCTTTGGTGCCGCAGGTTTCGTTGCCGTGCACGGCGCCGGTGATGATCAGGCGGCGGCCCTTGCCCTGGCCGGTGTAGTTGACAGATTTGAAATGCATTTTGCTGGCTTCGGTCATGCTGTTCCCTGGTGGCGAATGAGTGGCCAATATTTTATCGCAGGTACAATGCGCGCATGAATCGATCTTCCCGCGTCCATGGCCTGGATACTTTGCGCGCGCTGGCCATCATGCTGGTGTTTGCCAACCATTACATGTCCTTCGTCAGCCACGAGCCGACCTTCGGCTGGTTCAGCGAAATCGGCTGGGCCGGCGTGGACTTGTTCTTTGCGCTTTCCGGTTACCTGATTGGTAACCAGGTGTTTTCGGCCATGCGCGGGCCGGGCCTGTCGCTGCCGCATTTTTACGCGCGGCGTTTGCTGCGCACCTTGCCGGCTTACCTGGCGGTGCTGGCGCTGTACGCTTATTGGCCGTATTGGGCGGGCAATTCGCCGCATGCGCCGTGGTGGAAGTACCTGACCTTCACGCTGAATATCAACCTCAAGCCGGGGACGTTGTTTTCGCATGCATGGTCGCTGTGCGTGGAGGAGCAGTTCTACCTGCTGTTGCCGCCTATTGTGCTTGCCATCGCGGCGGTCACGCGGGCGGGCGCCTCCCGCAGGATCGCCCTGGTCCTTGGCTGGGCGGCGCTGTTGTCGGCCATTGCGGCGGGCATGTGGCTGCGGAACGGCTGGTGGCAGCCGGCCATGGACCTCGGCGAGCATGGTAGCCGCAGTTACTACACCCTGATCTACTACTCCACGCTGTCGCGCTTCGACGAACTGCTGGCCGGCGTTGCCTTGGCGATGCTGCGCAACTTCCACCCGGACCTGTGGCAGCGCCTGACCAGGCACGGAAACTGGATGCTGGCCGTCGGCGCAGCGCTGACGGCGCTGGTTTTCTGGTTGTTCCTCGAACACCACTTCAGCTGGGGCATGTCGGTCTTTGGCTATCCCTTCCTGGGCCTGGCCTTTGCGACCTTGCTGCTGGCCGCCCTGAGCGAAGGCTCGCTGCTGCACAGCACCCGTATTCCAGGCATGGGTGCGATTGCCGTCTGGTCTTATTCGATCTACCTGACCCACAAGCAGCTGTGCATCCTGCTGGCCGACCCCTGGGAGCCGGTCGACCTGGATTCGATCGCGCTCATGATCGCGGCCAGCGTCTTTGCCGGATGGCTGCTATATTTTGCGGTCGAAGCGCCGTTCATGCGTCTCCGCGAGCGCTTCATCCCGAATAACTTCAAACGGAGTTCGAATGAAGCGACTGTTGGCAGCGTCCCTGTTACTCCTTAGCGCGCAAGCATTCGCGCAGCCCGCAGCCGGGCCTTTCGCGCGCATGGTGGTGATCCAGCCGAAGCCGGGCCAAAGTACGGCCTTCGAGCAGGGCTACCAGCGCCACCTCGAATGGCACAAAGGCGCCAACGACCGCTGGACCTGGTATGGCTGGTCCTTCGTACTTGGCGAGCGGCTTGGCATGTTCATGGATGGCACGTTCGGTCACGCTGCGGCGAATTTCGACGCGGCCGTGCAGCCTGCAGGCGATGCAGCCGACAATGCTGCCAACGTCGTGCCGCATGCCGATTTCCTGAGCCATGGCGTATTCCGCCGGCTGGATACGGCCAGCGTCGGCCAGCCGCTGCCGGATGCTGCTCCCTTCCTGGCGATGGCTACCTACACAGTTGCTCCGGGGGAGGAGACGGCATTCGAGCGCCAGTTGGTGGCCGGCGCCACGGCGCCCGCGAACAGCGGACGGGCGGCGCCGAGGTTCACCTGGTACCGCTTGCAGATCGGGGGCGGCGGCGGCCAGTATGTGCTGATGCGCGCTGCGCCAGGCTTTGCCGCAGCGGCGGATTTGCCTGAAGTACTTCCGGCAGGGGCGAAAGCGCTGGTGCGCGCTGTCCGGACGGAATTGCTGCGCTACCGCGCCGACATGAGCTACATCCCTAAGGACTAGCTGCGCATCTCGATGATGTTGTCGTTCCGGGCGTCCGTCAGGAAGGCAAACAGCGCGCGCACGCGGGCCGGGGCCTCATAGCCGTCCGTTGCCTCGATGGCGCGGCGCAGGCCGGGTGCGGCTTCGATGATGTGCGGACTGCCGTACGCGCGAATCAGCAAGGCAGCCAATTGCGCCGCTTCGCGCTCGTGGTTCTGGCGCAGGCGGCGTTCGATCACGTCGATCAGCCCGCGCTGCATGCGCGGAGTGGGATTCTCGATATGGGCAAACACCAGCGGCGTATTGGCGATCGCTTCGCACATGCGGCGCTCGATATCGTCGGCCTTGGTATCGGAGGGGATGTCGAAATACGCGCCAGCCCACCGGGTACGCGCGTACTGGTGGCCGGGCGGGAAGGAGTCGGCGGTGTCGAAGCCGAGCGCGTGGCTCAGCCTCTTCAGCCAATCAAGGATGATGGAGCTCATGGCGCACATTGTACCGCCACTGCCCAGGCGACGTGCGACCCTGCTGGTATACTGCCTGACCGTCCCTGAGTGCCAGCAAGTGATTGCATTGGCAATATGAAGAGAAAATGAAGAACAGCCAGCTTGACCCGCTTGGTCCTATATGGACAGGCACCGCCACCGCCATCGCTGCGCTCTACGGCCTCTGGCCCGCCATGGACTGGCTTCGCGGGCCGGGGCAGCAAGGCGAGAAATGGTTTGTGCTCATGTTCCTGGGACCGATCATGTTCTTTGTCGTGACGCTTCCCGCCACTGCGATTCTTTGCATCATCTACAAGCGGATAGAAGAGGCGGGCAGGTACGTCGCCTCTCTGGTGCTGGTCAGCTTGTTCCTTGTCTTTGCGGGAGTGCCGGGGCTGCTAGGGCTGTCGGTGATCGCCGTCACCTTCCTTCTTGCATGGTCAACTGCGCGCAAAGATCAAAGGATTGCGCAAGAGCGTGATGACTTCGAGAGCGAAGGGGAACCACGCGAAGTTGAGATCAGCCCCGATTTTCTGGCGTCCTTCCCGGACCCATTGTGGAGCAGGTTTGACCTGGATGGTTGCAAAGCATTGTGGGCGATCGAAGGCGAACAGGATGGTGCACCCTACATGATCGTTGAAATAAGCCATGACCAGTTTGGCCTGATGGCTAGCGAGCACTCCACATCGACGACCACATTCTTCCTTGCCACCATACCCGCGTGGATTAGCGGTCGGCAGGTGACGTGGCGCCCCCCTGGCTACCACGCCTGGGCCGACAAAAAGTATGTCTACCTGGCCATGCCGTGCAAACAAGCCATGCCATCCAGCTGGAAGGCAACGCTGGCCAGTGCATTCCGCACGGCGGGCTCCCTCCAGCAAGCCAGTGCTGAAGCAGGGCGGCCACGTGCTGGATCCCGTCCCTATCGCGCCGTTGGCGGGGGCTTTGCAGTCCAGGCCTTGCGCTGCGCGATGTTGCTGGTATTTGCTTCATTCTTACTGTGGGGCGGGCTTGCTCCAATACTGGGACTGGTGGAGTTTTCGGCGGAATCTGTCAAGGTGGTGCCGGTGGCCTTCCTGGGGAGCCTGTTCTGCTTTGGTGGCGCCGGCTACTTTGGCTTACGGGCCCGCACCTGCTGGCTGCACGCATCCGGCTGACGATACTGCTGGCGGCCCTGGTGCCGCCAGCCCTTACACAGTGTGCGCTTCCTCGCCGAGGCGTCCGCCCCGGAAGTCCTCGACGGCCTGGAAGATCTCGGCCTGCGAGTTCATCACGAATGGGCCGTACTGCACGATCGGCTCATTCAGCGGCTTGCCCGACAACAGGATGAAACGGCTGTCAGGGCCAGCCTTGATGGTCACGCCATCGGCGCCTGCGTTGTTGGCCAGGATCGCCATGCTCTGCGCAGGAACCGCCTTGCCATCCACCGTGACCTCGCCGCGATAGGTGTAGATGAAGGCGTTATGGCCTGCGCGGATCGCCTGGTTGAATGCTTCGCCGGCAGGCAGTTCCACGTCGATGTACAGCGGTTCCGTCACTTCGCGCTGCACAGCGCCCGCCACGCCCTGGCTTTCACCGGCGATGACACGTACCGTGGCACCGTTTTCGGTCTTCACGACCGGGATTTCATCGGCCTGGAAGTCCTTGTACCAAGGCTGCTGCATCTTGTCCTTGGCGGGCAGGTTAAGCCACAGCTGGAAGCCTTCCATCAACCCTTCCGCCTGTTCCGGCATTTCTGAGTGGATCACGCCGCGGCCGGCCGTCATCCACTGCACGCCGCCGCTGGCCAGCAAACCTTCATTGCCGGCGCTGTCGCGGTGCCGCATGCGGCCAGTCAGCATATAGGTGACCGTTTCAAAGCCGCGGTGTGGGTGGTCGGGGAAGCCGGCGATGTAATCGTTGGCTTGCTCCGAGCCGAAATTGTCCAGCATCAGGAACGGGTCGAGGCGACGCTGCAGCGGCTGGGTCAACACGCGGTTGATTTTCACGCCAGCGCCATCCATCACGGCCTGGCCGCGGATAATCCGTTCCACTGTGCGGGTTTGGGCGATGTTGTCCATTTTTTTTCCTTTGTCAGTTATGCCAGCAGTTCTTCAACGCGTGCATCGGCAGCAGCTTTCTGCTGTGCGGCCACTTCCGGGCCGTAGCCCTGGCCTTCGATGAATACGTACTCCACGTCGGTCAGGCCGATGAATGCCAGGAACATCTTCAGGTGCGGGAACTGGGTATCAGTTGGCGCATCTTTGTGCATGCCGCCGCGCGAGGTGGCGACATAGACTTTTTTACCTTGCAGCAGGCCGAGCGGACCGTTTTCGGTGTACTTGAAGGTGACACCGGCGCGGGCAATCGCGTCGAACCAGGATTTCAGTTGCACCGTGATGCCGAAGTTGTACATCGGTGCGCCGAGCACGATCACGTCAGCAGCCTGCACCTGGGCGATCAGCGCATCATCCAGGGCCACGCGTGCAGCTTGTTCCGCGCTGCGTTGGCCGGCTGGGGTGAACAGGGCCTGCAGGGTGGATTCGTCCAGCACTGGATGCGGGTTGGCAGCCAGGTCGCGCACTTCGACGCTGGCGCCCGGATTGGCAGCCAGCAGCTTGTTCACGATATTGCTTGCTACGCGGGACGATTCGGAACCGGAGCTTTTTGCGCTGGAGTTGATTTGCAGGATGTTCATAGTGTACTTCCTTTCGGTATTCGGTTTAGTGCTGCGATGGAGTAACTATAGCGGTTCCATATTTGATCCAGAAGCCGTTAAAATGGATAACATTGTTCCATCAGTGGAACGGGGAGCCGTGAAATGACCGAAATTGACCCCAGCGACTTGCTGTTATTCGCCCGAATCGTGGAATTTGGCAGCTTGAGCCAGGTTTCCGAGCGCCTGCAATTGCCAAAATCGACAGTTTCCCGCCGCCTGACCCAGCTCGAGGCCCGGTTGGGCGAACGGTTGCTGACCCGTACCACCCGCAAGCTGGTGCTGACCGAATTTGGCGCCAGCCTGCTGGAACACGCGCGCCGGGTGGCAGAGGAAACCGAAGCTGCCGGCGCACTGGCGCAGCATCGCCAACAGGCGCCCAGCGGCCTGCTGCGAGTTTCGATGCCGGCCGATTTCGCCAACGTCTACCTGGCGACGATTCTGCCGGCCTTCATGGCCAAGTACCCGGGCATCAAGCTTGAGCTGGATTTGTCGCCGCGCCGGGTCGACCTGGTGGCGGAGAATTTCGACATCGCGATTCGTATGGGGGCATTGCCGGACGACGCCACGCTGGCAGCGCGCAAGGTGCTGATCTCATCCTGGGGCCTGTACGCCGCGCCGTCCTACACCGGGCTGCATGGCCTGCCGGAACACCCGGACGACCTGTTCAAGCATGAGTTGCTCAGCTTGCGGCCCATGGCCAATGGCCTGGTGCGTTGGTCGCTCACGCGCGGCAAGAACACCTGGGAGCGTGACTTGCCCGTACGCCTGATGGCCAATTCGCCGGAGCTGCTGACGCGCATGGCCGCCACCGGCTTGGGTATCGCGACCTGCACCACGCAGTTCGCGGCGCCGCTGGTAGCACGCGGCGAACTGGTACGCGTGCTGCCTGACTGGTGCTTCCCGGCGGTGACCGGCTGGGCTGTTTTCCCAGGCAGGCGCCTGATGCCGGCCAAGACGCGGGTCTTCCTGGATACGTTGGAAGCCAATTTCGCCAACCAGGCGCCTGCCAATTTCGCAGCAACTACTCTATGAGTGGTAAATTTATCTACATAGGCGACATCGAAGTGCAGGATTGCCAGTGTCACCAGCGCTGAAAGGACCGAGTAATGGCCAGTGAATACGCAACGCAGTTGTTTGCCGCAAGAGATGAGGGACGCTTCGCAGGGCTTGTGCGTTGATTTCTGCGCGGCTCGATCTTGGTGGGCGCATTCTGATTCAAGAATATAGCGCGCAGCGAGACGGCAAGCCTTGGCTCAAGGCTCATGCGGTCATTACGGTTGACGAGCAAACCTCAGGGCTTGGTCTTTTCTGGTTCGACAGCCTGGGATTCGTTCCCGCTGTGCCGGCGCCGGGCGAGTGGGATGAGCGCGCACTGCGGTTTGTGCGTACATCGTCGCGCGGGCAGACGCGTCACACCTATATGCCAACCGTCCAGCATCGTATGAGCTGGCATTGGAGAGTTCCGTTAACTCCGGCGATAGCTGGGTGCCTGTGATGGTGGGGCGCTATTCGCGCGCGGGTAGGCAAACCTCGATTTCGCCAACATGTGGCTTCATGGCCCGCTCATAAGCACTGGCCTGCCGCCCGTCCAGACCCGCCATAAATGCCCATATCAGAGACCGTAACTAATGCTAGTTAGGTCGTATTGACGGCAGTTCCTGTCACTTTCGGTATCGTTCGCAGAAGGTTGTTGCGCAAAATTATTGCAGAAGTGCAGCATTGGTATATATTTTTGTAATTGAATATATGCTAAAATTCTGCCCTTTTCGATAATTTATTAGGGTCAGAATTTTGCGCCGCCTTATCTGTCTGCTGCTTTCCATGTTTGCAATTCAAGCGCAAGCGAGCAACTGCGCGCTTGACGGCATCAAGCTGTTGGCGCTGGGCGCGGAAGATGGCCGCATCGTTCTGCAGATGCCTGACCGGGCGTTGCAGGAGGTGGCGGTGGGCGATGTGGTGCCTGGCACCGAGGCGCGGCTGACCAAGTTATTACAGTCGGCGGCGGTGTTCGAACTGCCGGGCGCGCAGGGTGGGGAAGGGCAGACCGTTCGGTTGCTTAAGAGCGGTGCGGTGCAGTGCTTCAAGGTAAGCGACGAGAAAAAAACCTTGCGCCGGGCACCGATGAAAATGGACGTCTTCCAGGTAGGTGAGCCAGCAAAAGGCGCATCCCAATCCGGCAAGAAACAAGACTGATCGGATTAGGGCATGCGTATGTTTACTTCGGTAAAGAAGATTTGTCGCGCCTGGCTGCTGCTGGCGCTTGCGTTCACGGTGTGCGGTACAGCGTGGGCTGACTTCCCCGCTGTGAAAGCATTCCCCCATACGGGAGTCTTCAGGCCGCAACTGGTGCGCATCAAGCACGACGTGGCAGTCATCTCGATGGATGGCAATTACAACCGGGACCTGGCTGACGGTGGCGTCAATATCGAGCCGCGTACCGAAATCGCCAAGGAATTCCTGCGTACGCATGCCGACAAATACGACTTTATCGTCGTCTTCAGTAATTTCGAATACAACACCAAAGATGCGCTGGCATTCCACATCGGGGTCCAGAACAAGGTTGGCGGCCTGGGCCTTGAAGCCTTCGATAACACGGCGGAGTTCGGCAGCCGTGGCAAGCTGCTTGGCTACATCGATATGGCCGCGCTGTCGCGCTATAACCTGAATCCCTACAGCACCGGCTTTGACCGCGTGCTGCAAGTGTTTGCCCACGAATTCCTGCACCAGTGGGGCAGCCACGTCAAAGTGCGCGGTCCCGATGGAAAGCCAAGCGATGTGCTGCTTGGCCGTGACGGTGCGCACTGGAGCTTCCTGCTGGATAGTGGTGCTTCCGTCGAATTCGGCAACCAGTGGCAGGACAATGGCAATGGCACGTTTACTTCGGTCGCCGGCCAGCAGTTCTTCAGTCCGCTGGACCTGTACTTGATGGGCATGCTGAAAAAGGAGGAGGTGCCTCCCTTCTTCCTGATCGATAGCCCCGCTGTCGACAAGAAGCGGCTGCCGGAAAACGGCGTCACTATCAGCGGCAGTCGCCGCAACCTCTCCATCGATGATGTCATCGCGGTCGAAGGGCCGCGTACCCCAGACGCCGAGCACGCCCAGAAGGAATTCCGTCTGGGCTTTGTGCTGTTAACGCGTCCGGGTGAGAAGGTCAGCGATGAAGTGCTGGCAAACCTCGGCGCCGTGCGCACTGCGATTACTACCCGCTTGTCGGTGTTGACCGGTGGCCGTGCACTGGTGCAGAGCTATCTTGAGCCGAAGGTCGAAGTTGCTGGCCCGGGGACGCCGCCGGATACCGGTCCAGTGCGCATTAGCGCCAGTACGCACGACGGCCTGCTGTGGCTGCGAAAGCAGAGCAGTGGCGGCCCATGGCGGGACAATCCGATGACTGCCGTGCGCGACACGACTGTCGTGCTCGATACGATCATTGACGCCGACGGCGTCGAGTTCAATAAGACATCGGGCTTGCAGTGGCTGCGCACACAGGCGAACAGCAACACCGACTACCAGGCCCGGACTATTCGGGCTTTGATGCGTTATAAAATCAACGCCGATGATGCGGCAGCCAAGTTGGCCACTGCCCAAAATGCGGACGGCGGTTGGGGTGTCGCGCCGGGCTACCAGAGTAATGCACTTGATACGGCGCTGGCCTTGCTGGCGCTGCAGCCATTTGATACCAGCCTGGCAGCAGGCAGGCTGGCGCCGGCGGCCTCCTATCTTGCGGCCCGCCAGAATCCGGACGGCGGCTGGGGCAACCTGAACGGAGGCGTTTCGCGTACCTACGCATCTGCCATTGTGGTCCAGGCAATGGCCGGGAGAGTGCAGGGCGGCGACTTGCTGAACAAGGCGAAGGCATTTCTCGCCAGCCGGCAAAATCCCGATGGTGGTTTTGGCGACAGTCCAAGCACCGTGCATGACACTGTAAACGTGATGCAGGCGCTGCTGGCGCAAAATGGACTCAGTGCGGTGCGCAGTGGGGATGCGATTGCCTACGTGTCGTCGTCGCAGCGGACCGATGGCAGTTGGGACGGCAGTGCCTATTCCACTGCACTGGCCGTGCGCTTGCTGAAAAGCTCCGGCCTGTTCAACTGGACTACGGCCGGCATGCAGGCCGCGCCTGCGGCGCCGACTGATGGCCAGTCGGTCATCCTGTCATTCAAAGTCAGTAATACCGGAACGACGTCCGCGCCTGCGGGCGTTGCGCGTTTGTACGATGGCGACCCCGCCACTGGCGGCGTGTCGGTTGGTAACGATATCGCAATCCCGCCGCTGGCAATTGGCGGCAGCGTTGAACTGCAGCAGGTCTGGAGCACGTTTAATAAAGAGGGTACCCATCAGCTGGTGCTGGTGGTCGATCCATCCGGCAAAGTCACGGAATCGAGCAAGTCCGACAATGAAGCCAGGATTGCTGTCACCGTCAAGACGGCACCGGCTGGCACCGAACTGCTGCTGAATGCCAGCGATATCACCGTCACCCCGGCCAAGCCAGCCAAGCTGCCGACAGTGCTGGGCGTGTCTGCGCTGATCAGTAACATCGGCAAAACCGATGCCAAGGACGTACGCGTGGTGTTGATGCAAGGGCAGGGTACTGCCGCGCGCATCGTGGCTGAGAAACAGCTCAACATGCTGGGGCGTACCCAGCAGGTAGTCAATTTCAGTACGACGATCAGCCAGTCCGGCGCTTACGATTACACGGTTGTGATCGACCCGGATAACCGGATTTCAGAGCAGGACAAGGCCAACAACAGCGCAGGAGCCCATGTGGAAACCGCCGCTGCGCTGGACCTCGAAGTTACGCAGCAAGACGTGTCAATCTTGAGCAGCCCGGTCTACCTTGGTTCGGACGCCAACTTCAAGATCAAGCTGCGCAATGCGGGTACGCAGGATAGCCCGCCATTCAAGGTGCGCTATACGGTCTCGGATGGCACGAATTCGGTTGAAGCTGCCGTCAGGACGCTGCAGCTTGCCAGCGGCATGAGCACCGAAGAAGACCTGGTGTGGCGCACCACCATGGGGGGTGACCTGACCATGACGGTCGAAATCGATCCCGATAGCGTTCTTGCCGAAAGTGATCGCAGCAATAATGCTGCGGGGTTCTCATTCCGTGCGCTTGTAGCCAACGGCTCCAACCTGGCGATCAGCTTCAAGGAATTGACGGTTAAGCCGGCACCGGTACTGGAAGGCAGCCCGGTTCAACTGAGCCAGGTTGTGCGCAACACCGGCAACGCCAGCGCGAATAATATCGAAGTCGCCTTCTATGATGGCGACCCGGCGGGCGGCCATATGATCGGCAGCCTGCAAACCATTCCGGCCCTGGCCGCTGGTGCAAGCGCCACGGTCAGCGTGCAATGGCCGCGATTCCCCGATGCCGCCGAACATATCGTCTTCGTTGTCGTCGATCCGTCCAACAAGCAAACCGAACTTTCGCGCGACGACAACAGCGCCTTCCTGTCAGTGTCGGGCTCGAGCCTGCCTGACCTTGCGGTTTCCGATGGTGATCTTGTCCTGACGCCGGCAGCTCCGCGCCCCGGCGATCCGATCGACGTGGCCGTGAAAGTGGCCAACCTGGGCAAACAAGTTGCCCAGGGTGTCGTGGTACGTCTGTATAGCGGCGAACCAGCGCAGGGCGGAAGCCAGATCGGCGCAGAGCAGCAGATTGCCGCGCTGGCCGGCGGCGACAGCCGCGTGCTGCATTTCGCGGTACCGGCCCATGCGGCGGGCGGCCTGAACTTCGTTGTGGTGGCTGATCCGGATCAGCGCATCGAAGAGAAAACACGTGCCAATAACACGGCCCGCCTCGTCACCACGGTGCAGGACGGTGACCTGTTCATTACCGAGCGCTACTTCTCGCCGAATGGCGACGGCGTCAAGGACAGCACCATGCTTTCCTTCCGCCTGAAGCAGCTGGGCGACGTCAGCGTGCAGGTATTGGATAAAGATGACAAGGTGGTGCGCCAGTTCAGCGGCGCCGGAATGACCCAGGTAAATGGCGGGAGCGTAAGCTGGGATGGCGTTGACGAACGCGGCGCGCTGATGGCTGACGGCAGTTACCGCCTGCGCCTGTTGGGCAAGGATGGCAGTGTCCTGGGCGAAAAAACGACCAATGTCGACACCAACCGCTCGCCCGTATTGGCCGCGCTTGGCACGGAATTCGAATACCGCAGGAACCTGTCCTGCGAAGCGCCTTACATTGATTACGACCATCAGGAAGTCGACACGGTTTATTCGAATCCCGTCCCCTCTGCGTACTTTACGGCAGACGAAAACCAGGTGTTCATGCAGTCCGTGGAGGACCAAGAACGAAAAATGCGCCCTAATTTCTGGCGTGCGTTTAGCGACGGCTCGAACCTGAATCCGCTGCTTTCCGGCGCTTTGCTCGAGAAATCGAATTGGACGAACTTCAGCATTGCAGCCAATGGCAAGCTGGTTGCGGCAACGCGCAAGCCTTGGGATACCGGCCATTATGAGCTTTGGATCATGCAAGGCGACGGCGGCAATCCGAGAAAGCTGCGTGATTTCGGCAGCGATAATTTCGCCGGAAAACTGAGTAGCGATGGACGCCATTTCCTGGCCACCGTCGGCGGTAAACGCCTGCGCATTCCAGTTGATGGTTCAGGCGAAGTGATCCTGGGCGATGCGCTTGCACCACGTAAGGACAATCAATTCGACGGCTGGTCGCCGGATGGACGCCTGCGTGCAGTGTTGACCAAAGTGCTGATTCCTGATGGACGCCGTCAGGGGCAGAACTATATTCATGTCGAAGTGCAGGACGAAGATGGTAAAACCGTCTTCAGTGCCGACACGCGGCGTGGGCGCGGCGACTCCAGTTGGCAGCTTGCCACGACCGGTGTGACCTGGGCCGATGACAGCAGGCATTTCGGTTTCGGGCACTCGTTCGCACCAGTTGACTGTGGCAATGCCGGCGCCGGCGGCACTTCCTCCACGGAGCCGTGCGGCTTTGGACATGTCTTCACGCTGGTGGACCTGGACAAGCGAAACTTGACGCCTGTTGCGGCAACACGTCTCCCAGCGGCAGGATCTGAAGGCACCGCCGCAAGTGTTGCGCGCTACCAGTTCGCGCCGGAGGGTAAATCCGTCATCCGTACAGTATACGATCGTGAGTTCTGCGGGACGAAGTCTGACTTGAGCGATCCTTGCCTTGCAGTGATCGATCTAGAGAACGGCAAAATCCGTTCGCTATTTGCTGAGCAGGCTAGCGGAACACTTGGTGATCACGGTGTGCCGCGTAACTTCGAAATTGCAGGCTTCCTGCCATCAGGGCGCCAGATGCTGTTCATTTCGACGGATGCAAGTGAGGACCCTGCAAGCGCCTGCTACCAGAAGGGAGCAGACCTGTACACGATCGGCAGCCTGTACAACCTGACGGCTGACCTGCGTGCCGTGCGCGGCACCAGCGCAGCGCTGATGCTGAGCGGAACCGCCTCCGACCTGAACTTCAAGCGCTTCCGCCTGGAGTACGCCACTGCCGAGGCGCCAGAGGACTGGAAGGCGATTCAGCCTGCGTCGGCAACGCCGGTGATCGATACTGCATTCACCACCTGGGTGCCGCCGGGTTACGGTCGCTATCTGGTGCGCCTTACCGTGGAAGACACCGCCGGCAACCTGCGCGAACGTGTTATCAACGTAACCTGGGACGACAGGCCGAGCATCACCGACGTCTATAAAGACAACGAATTTGTGTCGCCGAACGGTGACAAGGTTCAGGACGAGTATGTCCTGCATTACCGCGTGCAGGAGCCGGTCCACCTGGAGTTCCAGGTGCTCGACAAGAATATGAGCGTGGTACGCAGCGTGTCGCGCGACCACTTTGGTGTTGGTATCGAATCGAGCTTTGTATGGGATGGGCGCAATGATGCCGGCATCGCCATGCCGGATGGTCAGTACCGCGTCCGTCTGCAGGATTATGAATTCTTTGCCACGCTGGACCGTCAGGCTCCGGCGGGCAAGCTCGAGATGACTTCGGCATACGGCCAGTTGGACCCTGGTCTGCCGATCGCTTGGGCGGTACCGAAACTGATTTGGAAATCGAGCGACAACAATTATCTGTCAATGTCGCAAGAAAAGGGTTCGGGCGAAACGCCAGCTGAATGGAGCGAAGTGGGGCGCTACCCGGAACTTGCATCGGAGGGTTCATCCAGCCTGATTACGCGGCGTGGACAGGAACTGCTGATGGGAGATTACATCAATATCCAGTACCGTATGACGGTTATGGACAAAGCGGGCAATCAAACCGTCCTGAATAGTGGACTGGCAAAGCAGGAAGTATTCTTGCTGGCTAATGCCAGCCATAAGGAATTGCCGGGGGGGCGCGTAGCTGCTTCCGAAGCGTTCTCTTATGTGGAGCCAGGACACCTGGCCGCTGCCTGGCTGCCCTCGCTTGACCGAAACTTGCCTATCCGCCTGCGGGTCTTTGAAAGCGTACGCAAACCGCTGGCGGCTGTTGTCGTCCAGTTCCAGGATATCCCGGACCCCCGCAAGCCACTCAAACCCGGTGAATCGAGAGAAGTTTGTGAAACTTGCTGGCACGAAGTTGCCATGAAAAAGTTTGGCGTGATGAAAACGGCGGAAACATTCGTCGCCACTGATGTTCCGAGAGACGGAAACTTCGAGATGCTGTGGGATGCCAGCGGACTGGATCGCAGCAAGTTTTACCTGGTCCGCGTCAAATTGCTTGATGTGGATGGTGCCGAAGCCACCAGCTTGATCGATTACATCCTGCCGCCGGGCATGGAAGACGTGCACATCGTCCAGATCGGAGGCGCGCGCCATCAGAGAATGGATTTGATCGAATCTGTGGTGACGGATGAGCCAGTTGAGCGGGTCGAGCTGCGCATAAAGAGCCAATTCATTGATGATAAATCGGGCCCGGTAGATCCGCGCTATATGACTGAGCGTACTATTCATACTGTATACGCGCCAGGTTTCCAGCTTTACAATCGCATGCTTGACTACAAGCTGTTGGAAACCCTCGACCTGCACAATTGCGCAACCTACCAATTCCAGCTCGTTGCCTACACGGTATCGGGGCGGAAACTGGAGTCCAAGCCGTCGTGGACCGCACTTCCTCCGGAATGCCTCGATATTTCCTGGGTGGTGAAGCCGGTTCCGGCCGAAACCTGTAATGCAACGCCATCGGGCAAGACGCAGATCACGCTTTTCCCATACGATTTGCTGCCGCGAACAGAGCCTGTGAAGCCACGCCTGGTCCAGTTGCAATTGGGCGAAACGCAGGCAAATGGCGAGGAGAGCATTCTCAATAACTGGAATGACATCACTGATCGCGGCAAGTACACCTTCGATCTCGATACGTCGGCACTTCCGGCTGGCATGCGCACATACTTCGCACGCTTGATCGACGAGTTTGGCAATAAAGTGGATGTACCAGTTACAGTTGAGGTGGCCCATGACGCCCCAACTTTGCGTGTTACCGCACCTGTCGCAGGCAAAGTCTGCCCGGTTCACGACAAGGATAACCGGCCTCAGCTCGCAGTAGAGGCGGAGGTCATCAGCAATAGTCCAATCCGCTACGGCGTCGAATGGGGGGGCGACCCTTGGCAGCAAACCACTTGTACAGAAAATGAAGAACGTTGCCTGCGTGCTGATCCGGTGCAAACTGCCCATGCAGGGAAGCCTAATCCTGAGGATTCTCCTGATGCCGAAGAGCGCTTCCTCAAGGAATACCACCATCCGGGCTACAAAGCGAAAAATGGTGAGGTAGGACGCATTCCGCTGGATCCGCTGAAGAAGAGCGTCACCTTCCGCCTGCATTCCTTCAACGCTGCGGGCCACAATACCTGCACGGCCCCGGTCGAAGTGGAATATGACGCTCAGGTAGCGGTAGAGAGCCTGAAGCTGGACCGCGCCGTGTTCTCGCCGTTTGCCGCTGCACCACTGTCGCACACGACGCTGACCATCACGCCTGATGAAGACGTGACGCTGGATGTCGAGGTGGTGCCGGCGCAATCTCATGGCGATGGCAAATTCAGCGCCACCGGCCCGGCCGTACGTACGCTGGCCAAGGGCCGGACTGCTGCCGCTGGCCCGACCACGATCGAGTGGGATGGCCGTGACAATAACCAGCAGGTTGTCGCAGACGGCCTGTACGCCTTGCGCGTCACCTATTGGGATGGTTGCCAGAACCAGCTGGTCGACATGGCCGGTGTCATCGTGGACGGCACGCCGCCGGTATTGGGTATTGCCGCACCGGCTGCCCACACCAGTCTCGGCCTGAACACATCCGTCACCGGCTCGGTACGCGATGTCCGCCTGCTGGCCTATGAACTGAAGTTCGCCTTGGCGAGCGCACCGGAAACCTGGTTGCCTCTGGCTACCGGCAACGCGCCAACGGCCGATGACGCAGGCAGCCAACTGCTGGCCAACTGGAATACTTATGGATTGTCGGGCCCTGCGACCTTGCGCCTGAGCGCTATCGACGGCGCAGGCAACCAAAGCAAACTCGACGTGCCGGTAACGATTGGCGCATCGGGCGCATTGCTCAGCGCCTTTGAAGGCAGCCCACTGGTGTTCTCGCCGAATGGCGACGGACGCGTCGACGCTGTCAGCCTGCGCTGGTCGCTGCTGCAACCGGCCAAGCTCACCCTGGAAATTTCTCCGGCTGCCGCGGCTGGCCAGAGCATTGCCGTCCTGCTCAAGGACGAAGCAGCCGAACCTGGCGCTCGGGCGATTGCCTGGGATGGCAAAGGCAGCAATGGTGCGGTTATGGCTGATGGCAAATACCTCGCCAAGCTGGTTGCCGTTGCAGTTGACGGTTCCGGCACGACCCAGGAAGAGGTCGTGAAGCTGGTATTGGATAACACAGCCCCAGGACTGGCGTTCAGCCATCCGAAAGGGGAGTTTGCTACCGCGCGCGGATCGGCCATGGTGAACGTATCGGACGACAACCTGGAGTCCTATAAGACTTACTTCTCGACTGCGCCGGCGAATGAGGCCAGCTGGCAGCTGGCCAGCGAAGGCAATGTGGCGGCCAATGGCCTGGCGGCCAAGTCGCTGGAAGGTCTGGCAGAGGGCAGCTATGCGCTGAAGGTGGTAGCGGTCGACCAGGCCGCCAACCGCAGCGAGCTGCAAAAGACGTTCGCGATCGATAACACCCCGCCGAAGCCGACGCTCACCGCGCCAGCCGACGGCAGTTACCTGAGCATCCGCAAAAATCCGGTGGCTGTACGCGGCAAGGTTGAAGAAGCCAACCCGGCCAGCTTCGCGCTGAGGCTGGCACCAGCCGGCGCCGGTGGCGCCACGGACCTGGCCAGCGGCAATGGCAAACCGGCTTCGGAACTGCTGGCGAACTGGGACCTCTCTGGCCTGGCGGACGGCCGCTACGTGCTGACCCTGCACGCCCAGGACCTTGCGGGCCTGGAAGCCGATGCTGCGGTAACGGTGACGGTCGATAACACCGCTCCGCTGGCGGTAATTACAACGCCGGCCAACGGTTCCTACGTGCGCAAGGCCGCCGATATTATTGGCGTGGCGCGCGACGAAAACCTGCAAGACTATCGCATCGACATCGCGCCCGGCGGCAAGGCTGCGGCGCAGCGCTGGTCGCCGCTTGGCAGCGGATCGGCCGCCGTGGATAACGCCGTCCTGTTGCCGTGGAAGGCTTTGCCGGCGGATGGCGTGCATACCCTGCGCCTGACCGTTACCGACAAGGCGGGTAATACAAGCGAGACGATGGCGGAAATCACCGTCGACACCACGCCGCCTGCGGCCCCGCAAGGCGTACGTGCTGTCGTGGAGAAGGGCAAGGACATCCGTGTCAGCTGGACGGCCAACACCGAACCGGATCTGGCCGGCTACATCGTCTATCGCGATGGCCAGCGTCTCAATCAGGACCTGCTGCAAGCTGCGGTTTACCTGGATCCGGGCCTCGATGCCGGCACCTACAATTATGTCGTCAAGGCAGTCGACAAGGCTGGCTGGGAAAGCGAGCCTTCGCAGAACGCTCCTGCGACCATCAGCAGCCAGGAGCTGACCGCCGCCATTTACGGCCCACTGGATGGCGCCCGCATCAGCGCGTCGGTGGACGTGACTGGTACCGCCAGCGCCGGCAAGGCATTCAAGGAGTACCGCCTGTATATGGGTGTCGGTACGCAACCGTCCACATGGAAGCTGGTGCGCCGTTCGCCGGTCCCGACGGTGGCCGATATCCTTGGTGCGCTGGCGACTTTCGGCATCGCCGAGAACGAGTTCATTACCCTGAAGCTGGAGGCGGAAGACCTGTCCGGCCAGGTGGCGCAAGCCCAGGTGGCTGTGCAGGTGGACAACTCGCCGCCGCTAGCGCCGACCCAGCTGGTCGGCAGCCTGCAAGGCAATAACGCGAACCTGTCCTGGACCGCCAGCACCTCGGCCGATGTGGCCGGTTACCTGCTGTGGCGTAATGGCAAGCTGGCCAATGCTACCGGACCGGTAGTGGGCAGCCTGAAGCCTTACCTGATCAAACAGACCAGCTTCAAGGACCTGAAATTGCCGAATGGCGACTACGCCTATACGGTGCAGGCAATGGACCAGGCCGAAAACCTGAGCCCGTTGTCCAACACGGTGCAACTGGCCGTCCATGGCACGCCGCATGCCGTACTGGCGGCTCCGCTGAACAATGCCAAAGTTGGTGATGGCGTTTACCTGCGAGCAACCAGTGCCGATACCGATATTGCCAGCGTTGAATTCCAGTACCGCGCAGCCAGTGATGGCGCCTGGAGCGCTGTGGCCCCGGCCGTGGCCCAGATGCCATTCGGCGTGAAGTGGAACAATGCCGGACTGCCATTCGGCGACTACCAGCTGCAGGTCATTGCGACAAGCAAGTTCGGCCTGGTCGATCCGGCGCCGACGCCAATCCTGGTGCACCTGGGCGATTACCGCGTGCCGGAGTTGTCGGCAAAAGTGAAAGGCAATGCCGTTACGCTGACCTGGCAGACCGTGCCAAGCGGCGCCAGCGGCCTGGTGATCCAACGCACTGGTGCGCGCGATACGGACAAGCAGGAATGGAACCTGGATGCCAGCGCCCGTGAGCTGGTCGACACCGATGTGGCGCCCGGCGCCTATGCGTACACCATCCGCGCCAAATTTGCTGATGGTACCGAAGGCGCCTCGAGCAACGCGGTGCCGGTACTGGTGTATGCGCCGGTGTACCGCCAGCCGTATACGCCGACCGCGGAAGCCAGCTTCCAGCTGCAAGCCAGCGCCGTTGGCCGTGGCCAGTTGCTGCTGGTGCGGCGCGTCGAGGGTCAGCCGGACCTGGAAATGAGCATTCCGACCGCCGACGACGGCAAGATCGTGCAGCCGGTGCTGCCAGTGGAGCTGGGCGAAAACCGCTTCGAACTGACCCACATGGACGGCCAGGGCAATGAAAGCATGATGGCGCGCTTCCGCGTTGTACGCGGCGCGCCGCCGGCCCAGCCGCGCGCGCTGACCGTGTCGCGCAATACTGCCGGCACCTTGTCGGCATCCTGGCTGGCAAATGCCGAGGGCAACATTGCCGGTTACGGCGTTGCCCTGGCAGGTGAGCGTAGCGTGGCCCCGCTCGATTTGTGGGAATGCGAGTATTCAAGCATGACTCGGGATTCTTCCGACAGATGCCCGTCTGAAGAACGGACTGATTGGACGTGGACGCCTGATCCGGAGTTGGGACTGGCCGATGCCTGGTACCAGGTTTCCGCCGAAGGTCGCATGAATTTCAGCCGGTTCACGACGCAGTGGCTGGCAGGTAGCGTGGCTGCCGATTTCGACATCGAAGGCTGGAGCGGCCAGGAATGGGTGCCGCTCGCTTCGGTGCGCGGCAATGCACGCAGCCGTGTCGATTCCGTGCTGCCGCAGCCTTATCGCAGCGACCGCGTGCGCGTCAAACTGATGCCGACGGAGCAAGGCCTTCCAACCATGACCGGTTTCAGCGTGACGACAGAACACTTGGCGGCCGGCACCCATATGGAGTGGGCTGGCGCGCTGAGAGGCGTGCGCGTGGAAGTGGCAGCGCAAAACGAGTTGGGCCTGTTTGGACCGGCTGCCGCGCGCACCGAAGGCGACACCGACAGCATGCCGCCGACCGCAGTGGTGCTGAGCGGTTCGGTCAATGGTTCGCAAGTCCGCCTGGCCTGGACCGCCAGCCAGGCCGCCGACGTGGCCCGCTACGAAGTCCGTATGGATGGCAGCGTGCTGGGTGAAACGCCGGGCCTGACCTTCAACACCGAGTTGAAGAACGGCCTGTACCAGTTCAACGTCGTCGCCATTGACGCCGACGGCAATCGTTCGCCTGCCTCCAATACGGTGGCCCTGCGTGTCGACGTGGCGCCAGCTGCGGCGCCGGTCAACCTCGCTGCGCAGGCGCAGGGGGGCGGTATCGCGCTGGCCTGGGGCCGTCCTTCGGCCGACATGCTGGTCTTCCGTGTACTGCGGGCAACCCAGCCGGGCGGCGCATACGCGGTGGTCGCCGAGCAGATCTACGGACTGAGCTTCCTGGATACCAGTGCAGTGCCGGGCACGCGCTACTACTATGTGGTAGTGGCTTTGGACGGAGCGGGTAACGCAGGCAAGAATTCGAACGAAGCCGATGCCACGATGGCCGAGCCCGACCTGCTGGCGGCGCCAGTCCTGTTCGCGCCGACCATTGCCGGCATGCCGGTCTCGACCCGCCAGCCGGCGGTCGAAGTGGTGGCCAACGCTGTGCCGGGTGCGCAGCTGTCCCTGCTGCGTGACGGCCAGGTGATCGCTACGGCGGCCACCCAGGCCCAGGCAGGCTCCGACAAGGTCAAGGTTGATGCCGGCACGTCCAATGCGGACGCGAGCCCGGACGGCCGCAGCTTGCTGGCGGTTGGCCAGGCGGCTTACCTGCTGGACTTTGCGGCGAAGTCCGCCACGCCGGTGCCGGTGCTGGACGGTGCTTCGGCCCCGCGCTGGTCGCATGATGGCCGCAGCATCGCCTTTGTCGATACGGCTAACGGTGGCCAGGTCCAGACTTACGTACCTGGCACCGGCGCTGTCGTGGCGGTGGGTAGCCTGAGCGGTGCCCAGCGTGAACTGGCCTGGTCGCCGAACGACAGCACGCTGGCTGTTGCTGCGCCTGACGGCGACGGCAATGCCAGCCTGTGGCTGCTGACTGTGGCCGATGGCTCGCAACGCCAGCTCGTGGTGGGCAATGGTGCCGAGAATTACGCAAAACTGGCATGGTCGCCGGATGGCAAATCGCTGGCCTGGACCGGCGGCGCGGGCGTACGCCTGGCAGCCGTGACTGATGGCGCCGTGACTGCACTGGCGGGAGACCGCCAGGTCAGCGCACTGGGCTGGTCGCGCGATGGCGCGACGCTGCTGGTCTCGACTGTGGACGGCGACGCGCACAGCGTCTCGGGCTACACCGTGGCCAATGGTCAGGCGGCGGAGCTCGGCGTCTATGGCCGTGCTACCGGTGCGCTGCGCACCGTGCCGGCCAATGACGGCTTCTTCCAGGTTGAAGATGGCCGTCTGGTGCAGCGCAGCAGCAAGGGCGAATATCGCGCCCAGCTGGCCGACGATGTGGACGGCAGCGCTGCGCTGCTGGCAAGCGGCAATGGCTATCTCATGTACCGCAACCGAGGGCAGCAATGGGTGCGCCTGTCGCCTGCAGGTACGGCCCGCTTTGGCTATGTACAGCTGCAAGCTGGGCTGAACCGCCTCACTGCGCGCAGCGGCGGGCAGGGCTCGCCTTCCGCCCCGGTTGACGTGACGCTGGTCGATGCCTTCCAGCCGAACCTGGCCTTGACAGAAGATGACTTCAGCTTCGACAAGGATGTGCTGGAAGCAGGCAAGCCGGTACGCCTCGGCGTTGCCGTGCACAACACTGGCACTGGCGATGCGGGCGCCTTTACTGTTGTACTGAGTGCGGCAGACGCCAATGGCGGTGTGACCGCCTTGGGCAGCCGCGCCATCGGCAGGCTGGCTGCCGGCCAGCAGCAACTGGTGGAAGCCGACTGGACGCCGGCGCTGGCGGGCAGCTATAGCATTGCGGCCGAGATCCAGGCTCCTGCTGTGGCAGAGAGCAGCACCGACGACAACCGCGCCGTGAAGGCTGTTGTGGTGGTGGCACCGGTTCCGGCGCCGGTACTGAGCGTGCAGGGCGTTCCTGCAGGCAGTGCGCTGGCCCTGAGCTGGGTGCAGCCTGCTGCCGAAGCGGTCACCAGCCATCGCGTGCGCCGCGCAACGGCAGCGAACGGTCCGTTCGATCAATTGGGCTATGCGCGGGAAACGCAGTATGTTGACCACGGCGCCAAAAATGGCGTGCGCTATTACTACGTGGTGACTGCCCTCGATGCCGATGGCCGCGACCGTGCCACCTCCAATGTGGCCAGCGGTATGGCGCAGGATACAGTTGCACCGGAAGCACCGGTCGTGCTGTCGCCGGCCAGTGCTGGCATGCCGGCGACCTTGGCCATTGGCAGCGCCGATATTGACGTTTCCGCCGAACCGGGCGCGACCGTGACCCTGGTTCGTGGCGGGCGTGAAGCAGGCCAGGGCGTTGCGTTGCGCGAATACGGCAGCAGCGAGCTGACCCTGCCGCGGGGCTCCAGGCTGGTGTCGGTGAGTGCGAACGGCGGCAAGCTGGTCTATGAGACAAACAACGAGGAGTTCATCTTGCTGGATCGCCAGACTGCGGCGACCCGCAAGCTGGAACTGGGCGAAGCGTCCAACCTGAGCCTGTCGCCGGACGGCAAAGTGCTGGCCTACTCGGTACGTCGCGCGGATGGCAACTTCGATATGCGCAGCCTGCAGCTCGATGGCGGCACCGCGAACACGCTGGCGACCTTCTACGCCAATGTCAGTGTCGCCCAGTGGTCGGCAGACTCGCGCCATGTCATGTTCACAGGAGCGCAGGTTCCTGGCCAGATCGGCGCGTGGCAGGCTGACCTGGCAAGCGGCAAGCGCAGCCTTCTTGCTGACAATGTGAGCGATCCGGCCATGTCCAAGGACGGCCAGTACCTCGCGTTCACGCGCGACAGTGCGCTGCAAGTGATCAAGGCCAGCGACGGCAGCCCTGTGGCTGGCGCCGAGGCCGAAGTCAGCGACCTGAGCTGGTCCCTGGACGGCAAGCTCCTGTTCGTACAAAGCGGGGCGGACCATATTGGCGAACTCAAGGAAATGACGGTGCCTGGCGGCGCGGTGCAAACCTTGCTGAAGACTTCGGCGCCTTACGCGCTGCGGGGTGCCCGCTGGGCTGGCGCGCCGGGGCACTTCCTGGCCACGGTTGAAGATGATGCGGCCTTCTATTCGCACGAAGGCTTCCGCCTGACGGAGCGGGACTACCGACTGTCCTCTGCCCAGGAAATCTGGACCACGAGGAACGGTCAGGTATTTGTCGACCGTCAGTTTGAATCGGCCCTGCGTTATGATCCAGCCGGCCTGGTGACATTCAAGGGCGTTACGCTGAAGGAGGGTGACAATATTGTCAGCGCCTATGCGGTCGATGCGGATGGCCGGCGCGGTGCCGATGCACTGCCGGCGCATATCCTGTACAACCCGGCGCCCCAGCCTGACCTGGCGGCTGGCGAGAACGACATCGTCGTATTGCCGGCAGCGCCGCTGCTGGGGGAATCCGCACGCGTCACCGCCGTGGTGCGCAACGCGGGCAGCGCCGATGCGGCCAATGTCGGCGTGGCACTGGTGGTGCGCGATCCGCAAGGTGGATTGACCACCCTGGCCAGCAGCAGCCTGGCGTCGCTGGCGGCAGGTGCTTCGGAACCGGTAACGGCCGACTGGAAGCCTGCCGTGGCAGGCGTGCACACCTTCGTGCTGACGCTGGACGCCGCCAACACCGTGGTGGAACGCGATGAGTTCAACAACACCGGCGTGCGTACCGTGCGCGTTGCCGAATACGCGCTGCCGCAGCTCGTGGTGCGTACCGATGCAGCGCGCTACGGCAGCAATGCGCCGGTGGCCGGCACGATCCTGCTGTCCAACGCCGGACCTGCCGTCAGCGGCAGGCTGGCACTGCGCGTGGAAGATGCGCAGGGCTACCTGGCCGCAACCTTGCCTGAGCAAGCCGTGCCGCAACTGGCGACGGCGCAGGAACTGACCCTGGGCACCAGCTGGAACACCGGCAGCTACCTGGCCGGCGACTATCGCCTGGTTGGCGAACTGGTCGATGCGGATGGCAAGGTGCTGCAGCGTGCCAGCGCGGCCTTCAGCATCGGCGCCGAGCGCCAGGCCAACGCAACCCTGGCGGTGGACCGTGGCCAGTACACGGCCGGCCAGGATGTACGCCTGAGCGGCACGGTGCAACTGGCTGCCGCCAATGCGCAGCTGGACGGCGCCAGTGCGGTGCTGCAGGTGGTGGCGTCCGACGACAGTGTGGTGTGGAGCACCACGCTGCCGATCGGCACACTGCTGCCGGGCGCTGCGGCCGATGTGGCCGCCACCTGGAACCTTGGCAGTGCCGCAGCCGGCAATTACCGGGCGCGCCTGAAGGCGTTTGCCGGCGGCAGCCAGCTTGCATCCGCCGAGACCACTTTCGTGGTGGTCGACGCGAGTGCGACGGCAAGCCTCTCAGGCGAGCTTTCGCTGAGCTCGCTCGCCGTCAGCAATGGCGACCGCCTGGCGGCCCGCTACACGCTGAACAATGCGGGCAACCGCGGCCTGGCCGGTGTGCCGCTGGCGGTCATCATCAGTCGTGCCGACAATGGGACCGTGCTGGCGAGCGTGCCGGCGCAGGCCGACATTGCTGCGCGCGGGCAGACCCCGGGTGAAGCCGGATTCGAGGTGGCCGCATGGCCGCTGACGACCTTGCAAGTGGTATTGCAGGCGACCCTGGACGGCAGGCCGGTAACGCTGCAGCGCGCCACCTTGCGCGTGATCGACCGCCTGGCGCCGACCCTGGCATGGGTGGCGCCGGGTGCGGGCAGTATTGTCGGCGGGGCCGAGGCCGCAGTAGTGGCCAAGGCCGCCGACAGCGAATCCCAGGTGGCCAGCGTCGAAGTCGCGGTGGACGATGGCGCATGGCGTGGCATGGCGCCACGCAAACTGTCGGAAGGACTGTACGGCTCGCCGCTGCAAGGCCTGGCCGACGGCGCGCACAACTTCCGTGCCCGCGCTACGGACAGCTTCGGCAATGTGAGCACCGAGGCCGTGCTGAACCTGGTGGTGGACAACACCGCCCCGGTCATCAGCATCAGCGGTGTGGAAGAGGGCGGCCGTTATCCTGCCGCCGTAACGCCGGTAGCCAGCACGGCGGACGCGCACTTGTCGAGTGTGCTCATCATGCTGGACAATGCAGCCTTCGCCAGCGGTACGCCGGTGAGCGCGCCTGGCCAGCATACGCTGCAGGTGACGGCACGCGACCTGGCCGGCAATTCGGCAACGCGCAGTGTCAGCTTCACGCTGGCGTCGGCTGCGCCGGAACTGAGCGGCACGCTGCAAGCCAACCCGGCCCAGGTCGAGGTCGGCGCCAGCGTGGCCCTGTCGGGCACGGTGCACAACGGCGCCACGCCGGCGCCGGGCACCCGCATCGACCTGTCGGTGGCCAACAGCGCCACAGGCGCCGTGCTGTTCCAGAGCAGTGACAGCGTTGACCTGGCAGCCAACGGCAGCTGGACGCTGGACCGTGGCTGGCGCGTAGCCGGCCCGGCCAACACCAGCTACCTGGCGACGCTGACAGCGACGGCCGGTGGCAGCAGCAGTGTCCTGGCGCAAGCCGGCTTCACTGCCGTCGAGCCGCTGCCGGTGCTGGACGTGCAGCAGAGCGCGGGCAATGTGGGCCGCGTCCTGGTGCTGTCGATGTGCAAACGCAGCATGTATGCCAACCTCGGTCGTTGCGGCGCTGCGCCGATTACGGGCGACGCGGCGACTACCTTGCTGCTGTGCGACAGCAACCGCGCCAAGACCATCGACCAGTTCCTCGATGGCCTGGGCGTGCCGCACAAGACGGTGACCAAGGAAAGCGACTTTGCGAAAGAGCTGCGCAGCGGCGCCTACTCGAGCTATTGGATCAGTGGCGGCGCAACCAAGCTGCGCCAGCCGCTGACGTCGGAACTGCGTAACGGTCTCTACCTGGGCGAAGCCCTGGTGGCGGACGGCATGCATGACCTGCGCCAGGCTGACCGGGCGCTGGACAGCCTGCTGGGCGTGCAGTACAGCGGCCGCTTCGCTGCCAACGCGGTACCGAAGCTGAGCCTGACAGGCCAGCTGTTTGGCAAGTCGGTGTTGCCGGTGCTGGGCGATGCCTACACCCTGCAAGGTCAGGCGTCGACGACGGCCGAGGGCCTGTTCCTGCGCGACGCCAGCCAGTCGGCATCGATCGCCTGGGACGAGGACGGCTGCGGCAGTGCCGCGCCGACGGCCGGTCCCGAGGTGCAGATCTGCCCGGCGCCAGGTTCGACCAGCGGCGCCGATGCAGGCGTGCTGAGCGGCAGTTACGGCCAGGGGCGCACGCTGCTGTTCGGCTTCGACTTTGCGGCCAGCTGCACGGCGCAAGGGGCCGACCCGGCTTGGCAGGCGACTGCGCGCAGCAGCTTCGACTGGCTGAACCAGCCGCAGGCGGAGCCCTCGGGCACCGTCGTGGCGGGTGATACCGTGGTGCGGCGCACCAGCCTGCACAACAGCGGCATGGCCAGCAGCGTGAACGTGACGGTGCAGTTGCCGGCTGGCGCCAAGCTGCTTGACAGCAAGCCGGCGGCGCAGCTCACCAGTGGCGCCAGCGGCGACCTGCTGAGCTGGCCGCTGACCCTGGATGGCGGCGCCGACGCGCAGCTCGAGCTGCGCCTGCAGGCACCGCTGGCAGCGGGCAGCTACCAGCTGCACTACAGCGTCAGCACGGTCAGCGGCGGTAGCACCAAGGTGCTCAGCAGCCAGGATGTCGGCCTGCAGGTTGTCGACCTGGCAGCGGCAGGGCCGGCTGCGGCCGATGCGGTGGCGCTGCTCGACAGCGGAACTGCGCGCAGCGATGCCATGGCGTGGCTGGCGCGTGCCCGTGCCTCGGCTACGGCCGGTTCGTACGAGCGCGCCCTGCGCGAAGCGGCAACGGCGCAGGCAAGGCTGGAACAATTGGGCAGCAATGCCACGGCAGCGCAGCAAGCGTTGGCGCGCCTGGTGCGCGCGATCGAGCGCCGGATGTGATGGAGATGATGGGAATGAATTACAAGAGCATGCTGGCAGGGGCGCTTGCGCTGGCCTGGGGCTTACCTTGCCTGGCGCAGGAACTGGACCTGGGAACGGCTGGCCGTTACGCTGCCTTTATCTATGGCGACGCCAGCGGCCTGCAGAAGGTGGAGGGGCGCCTGGCTGTGGGCCGCAACCTGAACGTGAGCCAGCTTGATGTCGGCCGCAGCCTGCCGCCCGCCAACGATAACCTGCCCAGCCTGGTGGTTGGCCGCAACGTCGCGGCCTACACGGCCGGCGATATCTGGAGCGCCAGCGGGCGCAAAGGCTATGGCGTGGTAGCGGCCGGTATCAACGGCGCATCTGGCAGCCTCGACCTTCGCCAGGACGCGGGCGCCGTCGATTTTGCCGCCGAAACGGCCTGGCTCGACATGCTGTCGGCCAGCCTGAGGGCGCGTACCGCCACCGGCAAGACTACGCAATCGCTGTACACCGTGACCCTGACCGGCACCAACGCCGCACTGGAAGTATTCAACCTGCAGTCGACCCAGGTGGCCAGCGGCAAGACGCTGGTGCTGTCGAATATCAAGCCGGGCGCGTGGATCGTGCTGAATGTCGGCTCCGACGCGCAGCGCCAGGCCACGGTCGGCTGGACGCACACGCCGCTGCAGGCGATCAAGTCCCGTGTGCTGTACAACTTTTTTGATGCCGACGTGGTGACGCTGCCCGGCATCACGGTGTGGGGCACCCTGCTGGCGCCCCAGGCCTGCATCAAAGCCAACGGCGGCAGGGTGGAAGGCGCGGTGATCGCAGCCAGCTGGAACGGGGCGGCGGAAATCGCCCAGGCGCCTTTAACGCCGGGGCCCTGAACGCTCCGCCCGACATCAGAACAAATACATAAGTAACACCAGACTGGAATGCAAAGTATGAAATGCAGGTTGAATTGGCGCGCCACCGTGGCCGCCGTGCTGGCAATCTTCACCGTCGCGGGCGCTTCGGCGCAGGACCAAAAGGCGGCCGAACGCAAGATTGTCGACCGGATCGCCGCCGGCGCGGATGCCTCGCCGCTGATTGGCCAGTACCTGCAAAACAAACCGTCCCTGGGCAGTCCGCGCCTGGACCAGGCCGCCACGCTGCGCCAGCTGCAAGCGGCCGAAGCCAACCTGGCCGACGCCCTGAAAGCCTGGAAAGGCAAAGGCAATGCCGACGCCGCTGGCGCGGCGTACCGCGAATGGCAGGCGGCCGTTTTGCTGATGCAGGCGCGCCATCGTTCGATTGAAGGAAAGCTGGCTGGCAGCGCGGACGGCTCGTCCTATGTGGCAGCACAGCGCGATGTGGCGGAAGGCATGAAGGCGCGCCGCGACCAGGTCGTCAAGCTGCTCGACCCGCTGCTCGGCACTGCGCCGCAGCCTGCTGCAAAGGCCGCAGCCAAAAACGCTCCTAAAGAAGCTGCAAAAGATTCCGGCAAGTCGATTGCCGAAGCACTCGCGCTGCTGCAATCCGAAGCGCCGAAGAAGGCGCCTGAGCCGGTGCTGCATGCCCTCAACCTGCCAGTCGGTGGACTTAGCCTGGCGACCCGAGCACCAGCACTGGTGCCGGCGATCAGCCCGGCATATGCAACGCTGGCCGACGCCCCGAGCGCGCCGGAAGATGTCGCCGCCGCGCCGGAAGGCGAGCTGACCCCCGAGATTGTCGCCAAGGCCAAAGAGCTGGGCAACGACTACGTCCAGATTTACGAATATGTCCGTAACAACACCCGTACTACCTGGTACGCGGGGGCGGTGCAAGGCGCCGCCGGTACGCTGCGCAGCGGAAGCGGCAACGATGTCGACCAGGCTGCGTTGCTGGTGGCGCTGCTACGTGCGGCAGCACTGCCGACACGCTATGTGCACGGCGTGATTGAACTGCCGCTGGAAAAAGTGGCGCAGGACATGGGCCTGCAAGACCCGGCGCTGGTGCCGGCCGCGCTGACCAAGGCCGGTGTGGCATTCAGCAGCGTGGCACGCGGCGGCAGGCTGGCCGCGGTGAACGTCGAGCATACCTGGGTCGAAGCGCGGGTACCGTACACCAATTACCGGGGTGCGGTAGTCGATGCCTCGGGCAAGACCTGGATTCCGCTCGACCCTTCGTACAAAACCAGCAGCTGGAGTGCAAGCCAGCTGAAACTGTCCGACCTGGGCGGCGCTGCCGCGCTGCAGGACGCCTACCTGGGCAAGCCGGCAAGCGAATCGTTCGCCGAGTTCGTCAAGCGCAGCGGCACCGAACTGCTGCAGGCGCGCACCGGTGAGGCGGCCGACTACAACGCCGTGCTGGGCCAGCAGACGCTGGCCCCCTTGAACCTGAGCCTGTTGCCTAATTCGCTGCCGTACACGGTGGTGGCCATCACCTCGGAGGAAGCGCAGCTCGGCGCGGCATATGTCGTCAAGGCGCGCATCAAGCTGGCCAGCGGCGGCCGTACTGTGATGGCGACCGACCTGCCGCTGTACCAGGCGGTGAACCAGCGTGTCTCGCTGACCTATCAGCCGGCTTCGCTGGAAGACCACCGCCTCAGCCTGCTGATGGGGGGCATGGATGCGGTACCGCTTTACCTGATCAAATTGCGTCCGCAACTGGCGCTGAGCGGCCATGTCGTGGCACGTGCCAGCGAAGGCCTGTCGGCCGGCAGCGAACTGCAGCTTGATGTCGAATTCACCGGCCCGTTCGGCAGCCAGCGCCTCAGCCAGACCCTGAGCACCGGTGGCAACCAGGTGCTGGTCATGGCCGGCAATGTCATCACCCGTCCGGAAGGCACCGAACCGGGCGATACCGATAGCGATGCCATGCGCCTGATGGATGGCGTGGGCTCGGCCTATGCGCGCTCGTGGCTGCAGGGCGAAGACCAGTTTGCTGCGCTGGCCGGCGTGCGCGCATTGCATGCCGCGCCATCGCTGCTGATCCTGACCGACCGCTTCGATACGGTCTACCATGGCCAGACTCCCTACACCATGGAGTGGAAGGGTGTCACCATGGATGCGCTGTCGCATCCGGTGGACGCTGCCGGCAGCGCGGCGCGCGACTTCCTGCAACTGTCCGGCTTGCATGGCTCCTCGCTGGAATCGGACCTGTTCAAGCACCAGTTCGCAGTTGACGCGGTTTCGGCCGACCAGTTGCTGGCACAAGCGAAGGCCGACAATGTGGCGCTGCTGCGCGTCGATAACGCCAGCCTGGCAAAGCTCGAGGCCACCAGTCATGCGCCTGCGGTCAAGGACAGTGTGCGCAACCTGGCGCGCCTTGGCTACCGCATCGATATCCCGGCTGTGCCCGTCACGGTGGCCGACTGGACTGGCGCCGGCTGGCGCGCGGTCGACCCGGCCAGTGGCGCCAGCGGTTACTTCCTCTCGGGCAGCCTGCACGGTGGCGCAACCGCAAACGCTCCGCAAGCCTGGACCCTGCATTTCCTGGCGGCGATCCTCGCGGCGCAGAACGGCCATGCTGCCATCTCCGATATCGGCGCTGTGCGCCAGTTGCTCAAGCTTGGCGGCAGCGACGGCCAGTGGGGCACGGTGGGGCAGGTGCTGGATCGCCCGCTGTCCGTGATTGCTGTCGATGGCGATGGCGCTCCGGTGGCGGGCGTGCCGGTCACCTTCAATGTGACGGCAGGCGGCGGCACGGTGGGCGGCGGCCAATCGACGATTGTGGTGACTGATCAGTCGGGCATCGCCTCGGTCCAGCTTACCCTGGGCAAGAGCACCGGCGAGAATCCCCAGTACGTCAACATCAATCCGGGCGATAAATATGCAACGCGCGTATCGCAGCACCTGGTCGACGCGGTAGCGCCCAACGAGCGTGACAGCGTCGTCATCGACGCGCCATTTGATGCCACTGCGCAGCCGGACAAGCTGTCCCAGCTGGTTCTCTACAGCCCGCAAAAGAGTTCGAGCTATCCAGGTACCTGGGGCGAGACCGCTTTGCTCAAGACCGCGGACCAGTATGTCAATCCGCTGCCGAGCATTTCCGTCTCGGCCAGCATGGACTCGCAGATTGTGTGCCAGTCGGAGCAGGCCGAGTCGCATTTCAAGCCGGGTGCCCTGTTCAATGCGACCACCGGCGACGGACCTGACAAGTGCGACCCCGACACCCCCCTGCTGGGCGAGTGCGGCAAGCCGAGCATCAATTTGACCAGCGATAGCGATGGCGGCGTAGGCATCGGCGTCATCCTGTCGAATGATCGTGAAGGTAACAACTTCGTTACGGTCAAGGCCGGCAGCGTAAGCAGGACGATGCTTTACCAGGGCAACAAGAAGTGCGGACCTCGCGAAGTCTCGCGTAACCCGCCATCGATTACCCTGGGCATCTCCGGCGGGCTCCTGGATAGCGACGGGCACCAGATCAGCGCTGCCATGCCTGGCAAGGAATACAAGAATCCGGTCACGGCCGTGCTGACACGCGCCACCTATCCTTACGAGGTGCGCACCAACGAAAACGGTGCTTACCTGTATGTGTTCCCGTTCGTTAAGCACGAGCGAATCAGTGGCAATGTCACTTTCGAAGCCGACAATGGCGGCGCGACCACAGGTGTCTCATCCTCCGGCGCAGGCACCTTCGTGACGAGGGTTGTGGCCGGCTCCTTGCCTGCCGAGCACGGCGTATGGGCCAAGGCGCGCAAGATCCCGCTTGAGGTGCCATATATTTCGGAGAACGTGGTCCAGTTCGAAAAGACCGACGCTTCCGTTGATTCCCCAGTGCTCTCGGTCTTTTCGGTGCAGCCGCTGGTCAGCAATGTTACGCCGAGGAATGAAAGCGATGGCTTGATTGGGCTCGACAACCACAATCACAGCCAGCAGCAACTGAGCGTTGAGTTCGGCTCCGCACCGGACAGCTATGCGACTACGTGGTCCGAGGTGGACCTGTATGAAAACAATACCTGGGCCGGCACCATCCGTGGACCACTGGTCAAGGGCAAGGGCAAGGCGCTGATTCCGCGCGGGATGAATTTCGAGCCAGGCAAGATTTATCATGCCGAGCTGGTGCTGAACCGCGGCATGCAGGTCGAGATGCGCTCCGAGCGTTTCGCTTTGCCGACGCGCCCGCGCCTGATTTCCTTCCTGCGTGCTTCGAAGCCAACCCTGACAGTTGACGAAATCAACAAGCGTGCTTGCGAGATCCAAGGGCAGAGCTCGTTCGGATTCAACGTTCCCGTGGTGGCCACGCTGGAAATCCAGCCGCTCGACCCAAGCGGCAATCCGGCCGGTTCCAAGCGCACGCTGTTCAGCAACAAATCGTACGAAGCCGGCGACTTCAGCATCGGGCTGGATGCGGGCCAGATCGGCACCGGCGACTTCCTGATGACGCTGAACGCGGTCAGCGCTATTGATCCAGGCGTGACGGACAGCGCGCTAAGCGGCTTCACCTCTAAATTCGAACGCTCCAACCCGCTGCAGGTAGGCCAGGTGCTGGTGCAAGGCGTCAAAGTGCGCGACGGCACGCTGACCGCCCAGCCTTACCCCGTGGCGGAACCGGGCCGCGGCCCGTCGCTGCGTTTCCAGCCTACTTACAGCTCGGGTGTGCAGCGCCACATGGGCCCGATGGGCATGAACTGGGGTCACAACTGGGACTCCGGCGTGACAGTCAATAGTTGCGGCGACGTCACGGTAAGCGGCGGCGATAGCGGCAACGTGATCTTCTTCCCAGATGTCAAGGGCAACCTTGTGCCGGCCAAAGGCTACCATTCCACTCTGGTACGCGATGGCAACGATTTTGATTTCTTCAGCAAGGATGGCACCCAGTACCACTACGCCTTCATTGACGCACCGAACCAATGGAAGCTGATGTGGGTGAAGGACAGCAATGGCAACACGCTGACCTTGACTTACGACATGCTGGCGCGTCCGGCACCGCTGCTGAAGACGGTCACCGCCACCGATGGCCGCATCCTGCGTTTCAATTATGCCGATGCGAAAGTGGCGCTTCCAGGCCGGAGCGAAATCCTCCCCGTTATCAGCTCTGTGACTGGTCCGGGCCTGGACATGGTCTTCAAACACGATGGCTTCGGTAACCTGGTCAAAGTCACCGGCAACGGACGCAGCGAAGAGTTTGCATACAGCGTCGACGAGATGGGGATCACCAACCGGAACCAGCTGACCGGCTACACCGACCCGAACGGGCGCACCACGAAATATGAATACAAGCATTATGAGCTGCCGCTGACGCTGCCAAGTAGCGGTACTCCGTTCGCAGTGCCGCAGACCGTGGTCAGCAAGGTGATTACGCCGACGGGCCCCGTGCAATTCGACTACGAGATCGGCGTCTTCAGCAAGACCACGATCACCAACCAGAAGGGCGCAGCAACCAGGTACGAGCTGAACAGCTTTGGTTCGCCGTTGAAGATCATCGACGGCGCCGGTACCACCACCATGACGTGGGCCACCAACGACGTCCACATGCTGTCGAAGACCGACCCGCGCGGCGTGGAAGCCGTCTATGAATACGACACCGCCGGCAATATGGTGGCCGAGACCGTTGGCGGCAAGTCCATCAAACGCCGCTACATGATCCAGACCCAGCGTCCGTTCATCAAGGACAAGCTGCTGGAAGAGACCGATCGCAACCAGCATACGACCACGTTTGGCCGCGATGACAGGGGCAACCTGCTGACCACCCAGCACCCCGATGGCGGCAAGACCAGCAATAGCTATAGCAGCAATGGCGACCTGATTTCGACGACCGACGCCATGGGCGGGATGACGACCTTCCGTTACGACGCGAAGGGGAATCTGAAAGGCTTCACCGACCCGACCACCGCAGAAACGAAGTTGGCGCTGAATGAGCGCGGCCGTGTCGTTGCCAGGACTAACGCCCTTCTCAAGACCACGGCATTTGAAGTCGACGCGCTGGACCGCATTACCAGCCGCACCGATGCAAAAAAGGGCGTGCGAAAGTATACCTACGACCCGGTCGGCAACAAGCTGAGCGAAAAGGATGAAGAGGGCAACACCACGAGCTGGGAATACTCCCCGCATGACCATCCGCTGAAGGAAACGCGCGCAGATGGCAGCAGTAAAACGATGGAGTACGACCCTGTCGGCAACAAGATCTCGGAAACCGACTATCGTGGCAACACGACCACCTTTACCTACGACGATGCAAACCGGCTGGTCTCGCGCACTGAACCGCTGAAGCGCACCACGACTTACGGCTACGACGGCGTAGGCCATGTCACGAGCGAGAAGGACGGCCTGGGCCGCACCACAAGCCATACCTATGATGCGCTGGGCTTCCGCACGGGTACCACGGACGCAGCCGGTGGCGAGTGGGTCATGGGCCGCGATGGCGTCGGCAACCTGCTGTACACCACCGATCCCGAAGGCCGTACGACCGGCAACGCGTACGACGTGATGAACCGCCTGCAAACGGTAACCCGCCCGATCGGCACCCTGAAATATGGCTACGACAAGAACGGCAACCGCGTCAGCGAAACCAACGCACGCGGCCATATTTCCAAGTTCGTCTACGATGCGGCGAACCGCCTGCTCACCAGCGTTGACGAAATGGAGCAGGTCACCGCCAATGAGTACGACATGGTGGGGAACCTGGTCAAGACGTTCGATCCGAACCTGAACGTCACCAAGTTCGAATACGACGCGGCCGATCGCAAGATCAACTCCATTGATGGGGAAGGCAAACAAACCGACTACCGTTACGACGGCGTGGGCAACCTGGTTGGCCAGACCGATCCGNGTTCGAATACGACGCGGCCGATCGCAAGATCAACTCCATTGATGGSGAAGGCAAACAAACCGACTACCGTTACGACGGCGTGGGCAACCTGGTTGGCCAGACCGATCCGAATGGCAACGAGATCAGCCACACCTATGACAAACTGAACCGCCGTATCGCCAGCTACGATTCGGTCGGCAAGTTCGGCGCGTGGGACTACGATGGCGACGGCAACGTGCTGTCCGAAACCGACGCCAACGGCAACTCCACCACGCACGACTACAANCTGAACCGCCGTATCGCCAGCTACGATTCGGTCGGCAAGTTCGGCGCGTGGGACTACGATGGCGACGGCAACGTGCTGTCCGAAACCGACGCCAACGGCAACTCCACCACGCACGACTACAACGAGCTGGGCCAGCGCACGGCGACGCGCCAGCCGGAAGGCCGCACGCTCACGTTCGAAGCCGACCTGATGGGCAACCGCACCGGCCTGACCGACGGCCGCGGCAACAAGACCAGCTACGAGTACGACAGGCTGAACCGCGTAACCCTGAGCAAGGATGCCAAAGGCGGCACCCATATCTTCGAGTACGACAAGGTCGGCAACAAGACCAAGGAAACCGATCCGCTCAGCCACAGCACGACAACGCAGTACGATGCGCTGAACCGCCCGGTGCTGGTGACCGATGCGCTGGGCCAGACGGTGAAGTTCGAGTACGACGCGAACGGCAACAAGGTCAAGGAAACCGACAAGCGCGGCATCGTCACCATCCATATCTACGACAAGGTGGACCGCCTGACCAGCAGCACCCGATGATGGCAGGTCGTTTGTTGTGGCCCGCGACGGCATGNGGCACCCATATCTTCGAGTACGACAAGGTCGGCAACAAGACCAAGGAAACCGATCCGCTCAGCCACAGCACGACAACGCAGTACGATGCGCTGAACCGTCCGGTGCTGGTSACCGATGCGCTGGGCCAGACGGTGAAGTTCGAGTACGACGCGAACGGCAACAAGGTCAAGGAAACCGACAAGCGCGGCATCGTCACCATCCATATCTACGACAAGGTGGACCGCCTGACCAGCAGCACCCGCGATGGGCAGGTGCTGTTGAAGCAGGAATACGACCGCAACGGCAACGTGCTGGTCGCAACCGACGCCAATAACAATGCGACGTCCTACAGCTACGACCGCCGCAACCTGCGCACGTCCGAGAACCGCCTGCTGGCTGCGATCACCAGGTTCGAACTGGACAGCGTGGGCGACGTGGCGAAAGTCATCGACCCCGAAGGCCGCCAGACCGTCAACACGCATGACGCCCGCCGCCGCCTGACTTCGGTCASCAACGCCCTGGGGCAGACCACGACCTACGAATACGATGGCGCGGGCAACCGCACGCGCGTCGTGCACCCGCTGGGCAATGCCGCGACGTCGACGTACGACGCCGCCAACCGCCTGAAAACGGTCAGCGACGCCGCCGGCACGCACACCTACGGCTACGACAAG